>NZ_JBMHYI010000070.1:0-356556 GCF_058498515.1 Bryocella sp. | reverse complement strand
AGGCTTCCTCTTCATCCTCATCTCCAGACCCAACTTCCATCGCGAAGTCCGCACCGCCGCGTTGATCCTGCTCGTGGGAGGGATCGTCTTCTTCGCCAGACGAAAAGGCGTGGGCAACGCCTGAATCAGAAAAATGACCCCAAAAAGAATTGACCGGGTCGCGTGGCGCGCGCCCGGTCCAGGAGGGGTGTTTTCAGGAACCAGAGTAGCCAGCTCGCCCCTTACGCGCGTCGGCAAATCGGACGAATCTTCCTCCACCAAAAGGTTGAGGCACTCCCCGGGCTTCAGCGGAGTTCGTAAGGGATGACAAAACGGCCGATCTGCAGCAGATTGTGCTGCGCGGGAGCCCAGATGCGGATCGGCACGACACGCAGCGGAGGATTCGACGGCAGCGCCTCGACCGTCCCGACGGCTTTCCCGTTGGCCGCCTCGTAGAAGATCACACGAAGACCAGCTTCTTCGCGCGTCCAGCCGATGAGATACGCACCAGGCTTCAGATCGACGCTGCCTCCAAACTGCACTGGCGCGCCGACAACCAGGTATTGCGAATACTTGCCGTGCGCCGCGTAGCCCGCAGTGATCAGCACCGTCGCCGCGATGACGTGGCCGTGGGCATCGGTGATGCCGCTGTTCGTGCTTGGCTCGGTCTCGATGCGCTCCTGAACGACGGGTGCACGAGCCGGCAACACGTCCGCAAGCTCCTCGGCGGTCGCAGCACGCCACGTAGGTGGCGGCTCGGTATGAGGATGCTGAGCTCTGCTCGCGATACCTACGCACGCAGAGGCAAGCAGCATCGCAATGGCGGCGAGGCATTTCACCGATGCTTCACCAGGCCGCGCTCGATGGCAACCACCGCGGCGCGCGTGCGGTCCGCGACGCTGAGCTTCGAGAGCAGGCTGTTGACGTGCGTCTTCACCGTGGCTTCGGAGATAAACAAGTCCGCGGCAATGTCCTTGTTGCTGCGACCAGCAGCAATGCGCTCCAGTACCTCCTGCTCGCGCGCGGTGAGCTGATGGTCGCCCACACGCTGCGCCAGCTTCTCCGCCACCTCGTGCGGAATGTGCCTCCGCCCTGCGTGCACCGCGCGGATCGCGGCGAGCAGCTCCTCGGGAGGCATCCCCTTGAGCATGTAGCCTCTCGCGCCCGCCTGCAGAGCACGATAGATATCCTCATCACCGTCGAAGGTGGTAAGCACCAGAAAGCGAGCGTCAGGGTGCGTCTCGCGCACCTTGCGAATCGTCTCCGCACCACCCATGCGGGGCAGTTGCAGGTCGATGAGCACCACATCTGGACGCTCGCGCTCGAAGACCGGGATTGCCTCGATGCCATCGCCCACTGCGCCCACGACCTGCATGCCAGCGTCTTCTTCCAGTAGCATGCGCAGGCCCTGCCGCACAATGTGGTGATCCTCGACCAGCAGCACTCGAATCGTCTCCGCCATCCGCCTACACACTCTCCGCATCGCGCACTGCGAGCCGTACCGTCGTACCCGCGCCGGGCGAGCTCTCCACTTCGAGCTCTGCTCCCAGCGTTTCGGCTCTCTCCCGCATGCCCTGCAGACCGAAGTGTCCTTCCTCACGAGCCTGCGTGTCCAGTGAGAAGCCTCTGCCGTCGTCGTGGACGACAACCTCGAGCTGCTGCGGAAGGTAGCGCAGCGTGACAACGATCTCACTTGCCTGCGCATGACGCGCGGCATTGGTGAGAGCCTCGCCTACGATACGCGCGACCTCGCGCTCGACACCAGGACGCAGAGTCCGCGTGCGGCCTTCGACCTCAATGCGGGTGATCGCTGCGGTCGCCGCGTTGTGCGCGGCGATGCTACGAATGCGCGAAGCGAGATCCAGGCTCACCGAGCCCTCACGCAGATCGGCGATGCTTTGCCGCGCCTCGGCGAGCCCTTCGCCGACGAACTTACGCAGGCTGCGAAGCTGCGTCAGGGCGCGATCCGCGCGGCTCTCCGGCAGAGGCCTGTGGCTGAGCTGCATCATCACAAGATCTAGCTGGATGGTTGTGCTGACGAGGTCCTGCGCCAGCGTGTCATGGACCTCGCGAGCGAGGCGGTTACGTTCCGCGAGCACCGCGGCAAAGCGCCGTCGCAGCAGCCGAAGGCGATAGAGATAGCCCGCGCCCAACAGCGCCGCGACCCCCAGCAACATCAGCAGCACAAACCACCAACTGCGATAGAACGGAGGCGTGATCCGCAGCAGCGTTGCTTGTTCCCGGGCCCATGGCTGGCCCTCCAGCGCAGCCTGCACACGAAAGGTATAGGTACCGGGCGGCACTGCGGTGTACGTCGCAAAGCGGCGCTGTCCACCCTCAATCCAGTCGCGGTCGAAGCCTTCGATGCGATAGCGGTAGCGCACGGCGCGGGGATCTCGGAGGCTCAGGCCCGCAAACTCAACGGTGATGCGACTACGACCATAAGGCAGCGCCAGTTCCTCCGAAACTGGCAGCTCGCGATCGTCGGCCAAGATACGTTCCAACACGACAGGAACACCGAGTGGAGGCTTAGTGATGCGCGCCGTCGTCGCAGCGATGCCGCCGCGGGTGGGAAACCAGAGTTCCCCATCGTCCCGCAACAGAGGTGTGCCACTTGCCAGGGAAAGGGTCTCCGCGCTGGGCATACCCTGCCCTTCGCCGTATGGCGTCAGTAGCCGCGCCGCGTCGCTGCAACCGTTGTCACCGCAGGAAAGGAGCCGGTCGAGTGTACCGCTCAGAATGCCGTCACTGGTCTGCAGCCATAGTGTGTTCGCGGCCACGGTGATGGAGGCGACCTGCTGAGCACGGGCTCGGCGCGGAACAAGCTGCGACACGCGGTGGGGGCGATCTCCCTCCAGCCGCCACAACCAGCCATCCTCGGTCGCGAGCCATAGGCGGCCCGCGTCGTCATAGGCCATCGCCGCGACCACAGGGGTCGTTAGTCCTTGAGTCTTGCCGAAGGTCCGTACCACAAGCTCAGAGGAGACGAGCGAGAGACCGCCATCGGTCGCAGCCCAGACTCCGCTGCGCAGCGCAGGCTCTCCCCGCGCAGGGAGTAGTGCACCCACCAAGTCCCCCCCAAGTCCCTCTTGCGGGCCGAAGCCGCGAATGTGATCACCATCGACGAACGCAAGTCCGTGCGCTGTGCCTACCCAGGCCTGCGTCGCGGAGATCGCAGCGACGCTGCGGACGGAGTCATCCGGAAGGCCTTCAAGCGATGTGAGCATACGCGGCACACGCCGCGAGTCGATGCGCAGAAGTCCATGCGGCGTGCCGGCCCAGAGCGTGCCACCAGCGCTGCCCAGACAGAGGATGGTGTCGTCCGCCGTGAGCCCAGCGACATGCATGGGCTTGGCCTGCCCGTCGCGCCAGCTCAACAGACCACCATCGTGCGTGCCCAGTACCACCCCAAGTTGAGGCGTTTCGCTGAGTGCCGTGATCCCAAGATCGGAGGCGCCTTCGATCGCACGGAAGGCGCGGCGCGCAAGCTCATGTAGCCCGGCGGTCTCGGTGCCGACCCACAGGTCGCCTTCGCGGTCCTCGAAGATCGCGAGTACCGAGCGGCCAGCAAACCATGGCACAGTCTGCACACGTCGGCTCGCGGAATCGATAGCCACAAGCCCGGAGCTCATCGCGATCCACGCTGCATCCTGCGCAACGAACACCGTCTGAACGCGCCCCGCAGGAAGCTCGCGGCCGGCGGTCAACGTAAGGGTGGCATTGGCCTTGTGCAGACTTACCTGGGAGACGGTCGCACTCCACGGACTGGCGTCAACGCCAGCGGCGGATGAGATCGGCACCCGGCGCGGAGGAGCAGTATCGTCCATGGCGTGCGCACCATGGGCATCGACAAAGAAACGCCCCGCGCCGGTCGCGACCTCAACCCCGGCCGCTCCATGCGTCGCCAGCGAGATGATCGCGACGTCGCGAAACGGAATCCCTGCGGGGAGAGCCAGCGCGTGGCCGTCATGAATCGCGGCCAGCCCGTTGCCGGAACCCACCCAAAGCGTGCCGTCTCCGGCGACCGTCAGGCAGCAGAGATCGTTGCTCGGCAGAGCCGGAAGCGAGGTGCGATCGTACACCGCAAATTGTGCTCCGTCGTAGCGTGCGAGTCCTCCCTCAGTAGCGATCCAGAGGAACCCGTCCGGGGTCTGCGCGATGGCGTGAACGCTGGCCTGAGGCAGGCCGTCGCTGGTAGTCCAGGATTGATGACCGAGGTAGCGGAGGTCCTGAGCGGGTGCGACGCCAGCGACAACAGCCCACACGAGCGCCGCAGCCATCGTTACGCGCCGTCGCCATGGAGCCGCAGGAAACAATCCCGCCCAGTCAACCACCCGCGTGGGGCATCGTCAACTGGCGATCCCTTTCGGACTTCGTCGCGTTAGCGGCCTGCGTGCTGTGCGACCGCACCTGCATGCGCCGAGGCCAGGCTGCGGGACGGTCGTGTCCGAAGAAGCTTCTCGACCAGCGAGTCGGTCTCGGCCTTCAGATCGACGTACGCCTTGCCCGTGGCCGGGCCGGAGAAGCCGGCATGAGCCTCCTTCACCAGGCCGTCGCGACCGATGAAGAACGCCGTGGGCCAGCAGTTCAGGTTCTTGCCCTGGGGCAGCTTCTCGTTGAGCTGATCAGGAGTTCCTGCCAGCAGGATCGGGTACTCCAGGCCGTACTTCTTCTGGAAGGCGCGCAGGCGAGTGGGGTTCTTCAACTGATCGGGTTCCTCGAACGAGAGGTCGACGATCTCGAGACCCTTGTCGTGATAGCGCTTGTAAAGATCCTCGAGGAACGGCGCTTCATCGTGGCAGTTGGGGCACCAGCTCCCACCAATGGCAACAATCACCACCTTGCCTGCAAAGCGTGGGTCGCGGTTGGTCACGGTATTACCATCGAAGTCCGTCGCCGTGAAGGCAAACGGCTTGGCTGGATCATTGACGCCGGTCTGCTGGTTGCTCTTCGTAGGCGGAGCAAGATTCTCCTTGCGAGCCTCTGTCGGACGGCGCGCGCTCCAGGGATCGCCCTTCTGCAGGAGGTTCGTAACCGTCAGCGTGCCGTCAGCGCCCGGCGCGAGCGTATACAGCGCCGAACCGGAAGCTCCAAAGCGCGAGAAGCGATATTGCTTCGCCACAGCGTCATAGCCGCCGTAGAGGCCGCCAGTGTCCCCATCGATGCGCAGGATGACGGCCTTGGCCTCTGCTCCTTTACCAGCGGCGGGCGTCACGCGCAGAGCCCAGGCAGACTCACCCTTGGGCGACTTCACCGCGATCTCCCAGTCACCGGAGATAGCCTTCACAGGAGCGGCGTTGAGCTCCTCCGTGGGCTTCGCGTCCCGTTGCAGCGTGAGAGGCACAACGCCTCCGCGAGCGCCGCCGAAGGTTCCCTCCAGCTTGCCGTCGCGGATGTCACCCTCGAGCTTGCGGGCGAAGTAGTCGAAGCGCAGGACGAGGTGGCCGTCCTTCAGTTCCCCGCTGGTCGAGACCTGCTTCTCGGGCCCATTGAGGAAGGTGCCGGTGACGGACCCGTCGGCGGCGGGACTGGAGAGGACGACGTGCACGGGAATTTGTTGATCGTGCACCGTGGCTGTGCCGCGCCAGTCTTCCGCAAGCAACGACGCGGATCCGGCGTTAAGCCCCAGGAGAGTAATCACTGCGAGGGTGTTCTTCATCGAGCCTCCTTGCGCGGCAGAGATGCCACACAACGTACTGGAACCGGAATGTCATGGGATCTCAGGAATCCGGGCCCTCAGGAACCTGAGGAGGAGACGCTCACTCCGTGCTGGCGCTGACCACAAAGTGGCAGGCCCGCGGGCTGAGAAGCACCGGAGATGCGACGGGAGTTACGCGGCTAGCGACAACACAGGCGGCCGCACTCAACGTCACACGACGGAGCACAGCAACAACAAAGCCTGAGTACAATCTGCATGGGTCGATTAGAGCAGAGGGGCAACGCTGGCGCAAGCCTTGGGCAGGCCGAAAAGAGGCCACGACCGCCTCGACCAGGACCAGGCCAGGGCGAGCCACCGTCTTCTTTTTGTCTGTCGGCAACATCGACGTGGGACTCGGCAATACTTTCGAGGCTTCAGCACCGCCAGATTCCCCTATATGCTGCAGCTACCGGTCGGGCTACGCTACAGAGGAGGCTATATGACGTCTACGCAACCGATTCGCGTGCTGACGGTGGATGATCATCCCCTGCTTCGCGCTGGCATCTCAGCCTCGATCAACACGCAGTCCGGAATGACGGTGGTCGCGGAAGCCTCGGACGGCCAGGAAGCTGTTGCCGTCTATCGCTCGCACCGCCCCGACGTGACGCTGATGGACCTGCGCCTGCCCAAGCAGAACGGAATTGAAGCGATCGTGGAGATCCGTCGCGACTTCCCTTCGGCGAAGATCATCGTCCTCACGACCTACGGCGGCGACGTGCAGGCGCTGAAGGCATTCAAGGCAGGAGCCTCCGGGTACCTGCTCAAGAGCATGCTGCGGACGGAGCTCGTGGATACGATTCGGCTGGTGAATTCCGGCCACCGCCGCATCCCGTCGGAGATTGCAACGACGATGGCCGAGCACGCGGGCGACGACCTGCTGACCGAGCGCGAGATCGATGTGCTGGAGTCCATCGCCTCCGGCAACTCCAACAAGCTCATCGCCGACTGCCTCCGCGTCTCTGAGCACACGGTGAAGGGCCACGTGCGGAACATCCTCTCCAAACTGAACGCCAGCGATCGCACCCACGCGGTGATGATTGCCCTTCGCCGCGGCATCATCGAGAGCTAGGGCATTTGCGCTATAGACTCCAATGGGCGTTTTCCCCAAGAAAACGCCACAGCACGCCACTCACGGAATACCCACCAACAGGGGAAATGCACTAAGATGCGATGGATGCGCCGCTGGGCCGCGATCATCGCATTCGCCTGTTCGCTCTTGCTCTGCAGCTGTCATCCGTCTCCCTGCAGCATTGACTTCAAGGACGTCCCTATCGCGGGACGGGGCGGCGCCGACTCCGCCGGCACCATCTCGGGGAAAGTCACGTCCGCACCTCGCGGGAGCCGGATTGTGATCTACGCCCACTCCGGCGAGCGTTGGTGGGTGCAGCCCGCGGCCGAACATCCTTTCACGAGCATCGCCGCGGATGGCTCCTGGACCACACCGACCCACCTGGGCATGGAATACATCGCGCTGCTTGTGCCGCCCTTTTACAAGCCCCAGGCCACACTGCTGGACCTGCCCGAAGTCGGCGACGTACTCGCAATCCGACGAGTGCAGGGCAGACCCTTTCCCCTGAAGTCCTTCAACCTCTCCTTCAGCGGCTATGACTGGGAGGTACGGACGGCCACCAGCACCAACGGCGGCAGAGTCCACCAGTACCGTCGCAACAACGTGTGGCTGGATAACCAGGGTTCGCTTCACCTCGCGCTGCGGCGGGAAGGTGCGGACTGGAGCTGCGCCGAGCTGCGCACCCTCCGCACCCTCGGCTACGGCACCTATGGCTTCCACATTCGCGATGTGGGCCAATTCGAACCAGCGACGATGCTCAGCATGAATACCTGGCAGGAAGAGCGTGACGCCGACAGCCACCACGAGATCGATCTCCACATAAGCCGCTGGGGCGTCCCCGACAGCAAAAACGGGGAATATGTAACGCAGCCCTATTACGTCCCGTCCAACGTCTACCGGTTCGAGATTCCACCAGGCCCGATCGCGATGTCGTTCCACTGGGCACCAGGCAGCGTCGACTACCTTACTGAGCGTGAGACTAGCCATGGGAACCTCCCTGTCTCCTCCTGGCGCTTTACGACAAACGTTCCCACACCTAACGGGGAGAAGACCTTCATCACGCTGTGCGTCTTCCCGTACGCCCCGGTCCCCGAGCGAAAAGAGACGGAGGTGATCATTGATCAGTTCCAGTTTCTTCCGTAGCGCACGGCGTGTCGGCGTATGGACTGTTCTGTTCGTCGCCGCCATGGGCGCATCAGCACTGGGCTCTTCACCAGCGCAACCGGCAGGTACTCCCGGAGCCACCCAGGCGCTGATGCGGCAATACCTCAGCCACCGTTGGGGACCCGCGGACGGCATCTATGGCGGCCGCATCAATGCCGTCGTCCAGACACCGGATGGCTACCTCTGGATCGGCTCCGACGATGGGTTGCAACGCTTCGACGGATTCACGTTTCAATCCATGCAGCCGCCACCGCGCAGCATGGCGCCGATCCGCCACGTTCTTACGCTTACGCTGGACCGCGACGGCTCCCTGTGGATCTATTGCCAGGACGCGCGCCTCATCCACTACGTCCAGGGCCGCTTCCAGATTGTCCTCTCGTTGGCCCTGCGGGAGCCGGCAATCACATCCGTGGCCGCCGCCAACGATGGAGGGCTCTTCGCCGTGGGACTCTACCACGGGCTCATGCACTTAAAGGGTGGTGTCATTGAGCAACTGCCACTCAGCACCACGGCGTTGTTGATCGCGATGGCCCAAGCCACCGACGGACGTCTGTGGATTGGCACCCGCGAGGCAGGCATCCTGACCTGGAAGGATAAGGTCGTCACGCCAATCACACGGGGCATTCCCGACCTGAAGGTCAACTGCTTCCTGCCCATGCAGGATGGCACCGTGTGGATCGGCACCGACAACGGACTGGCGGTGTGGGACGGCCAGAGCGTCGTCGTCCCCGAGCTTCCGGACGAGATGGCGCACCAGCAGGTGCTTGCGATGATCCAGGACCATGAACATCATCTGTGGATCGGCACCGAGCACGGGCTGATCCACTACGACGGACATGTGGCACGCTGGCTGGCGAGGAGCGACCGCCAGGCCGCGATCACAGCCCTCTTCGAGGACCAGCAGGGAGACTTGTGGTTCGGCGATGGCGGCAGCCTCGAGCGTATCTCCGAGACGCCCATCCTCCACTTTGGAGCCGAGGAAGGCTTCCCTGCCGGCCGCTATGGTCCCGTCTACGTGGATACCCGCGATCGCACATGGTTCGCCCCGCTGGATGGCGGCCTCTACTGGGAGCGCGATGGCCTAGCGCATCCGGTGCCGCTCGCCGGTCTCGACCACGACGTGGTGTACTCCATCGATGGCGACAGCACAGGCATTTGGGTTGGCCGCCAGCGCGGCGGCGTGACAAGGCTGCGATTCGAGGGAGAATCGCTCGTTCCAACGACACTGACCAAGAAAGACGGGCTCCCGGAGAACAACGTCTTCGCGGTCCACGTAGCCCACGACGGCAGCCTCTGGGCGGGTACGCTCACGCGCGGCATCGGACACTACGCCAACGGCCGTTTCACAAGATTCCAGCGATCCGATGGACTGGCGTCGAATGCCGTTTCAGCCATCGAGGAAGATTCGCAGCATCGTCTATGGATTGGCTCTCCGGAGGGACTGAGCCTGTGGGACGGGCTCTCCTGGAGAACCTACACGGACAAGGATGGACTGCCGTCGTCAGAGATCACGGCGCTGGCCAGCGACAGTAGCGGGGCGATGTGGATCGGCACCAACACAGGTCTCGCAGCGGCTCATGGCGACAAGATTCGCACGCTCGTAGTGCCGACGCTGGAAGGCGCCGTGCGAGGGATGGTGCGCGACGCCCAGGGGCGGCTTTGGATCGCGACGAAGACGCAGCTTCTCTCAGCCCCTGCCACAACCGTGCTTGAGGGGAGCGTGCGCCAGGAGGAAGTCCGGCCCTACGGTGACCCCGACGGCCTCCGAAGCTCCGGCGGCGATGTCCGGTCGCGAGTGATGGTGACGGATGCGGTGGGACGAATGTGGTTCACGACAGCCGCCGGGCTCGACGCCACCTCCCTGCTGCCCGATCAGGACCTGCAGCCCGCAGTACCGCAGATTCAGAGCGTTGAGACCGACGCCGGTCCTGTGGCGCTCGATCATAATGCGATCATTCCCGCCGGCTCGCGCCGCGTGGTCTTCCATTACACGGGCATCTATCTGCGTGACCCAGCCCGCATCCAATTCCGCTACCGGCTCGAGAACTTCGACGAGGGTTGGAGCGCTCCCACCGGGGAGCACGCTGCGGTGTATACCAACCTCGCGCCGGGAACCTATCGCTTCCGCGTGATGGCGACCAATGGCAACGGAAGCTGGAACGAGGTCACCAGCACGCAGCGTGTCGTCGTGCGCCCGCTGCTATGGCAGAGCTGGCCGTTCAAGATCGCGTTCTGCGCTTGCTTCCTACTCCTAGGGGTTTGGATCTATCGCGCGCGGATCCACTTCCTCATGTCGCAGGCCAATATGCGTTCCGAGGAGCGCCTGATCGAGCGCACAGCCATCGCCCGCGAACTGCACGACACTTTGCTGCAGAGCTTCCATGCGCTCATCCTCTTCTTCCAGATGGCGGTGGATCACATCCCGGAAGGCTCGGCAGCCCGGGGCATGCTCGAGGATGCTCTGCGGCAATCCGATGACGTGATGCGCGAGGGACGCGAGCGCCTGGTGAGTCTGCGCTCCACGATGGCCTCCCCGGAGCTCAACCGCATCTTTGCCGCATCGTGCGAGACGCTCTATCAGCTGCACCCCTGCGAGTACGCCATCACCGTGCAGGGCGAGCCCCGGACCATGCAGGCGATCGCCCAGGAGGAACTCGCCTACCTTGGCCGCGAGGCGCTCAACAACGCCTTTCGGCACGGCGGCGCGACCCGCATCGAGGTCTGGCTCTACTACAAGCCCGAGCGCTTCCGCATGATCATCTCCGACAACGGTCGGGGCATTCCCGATTCCGTCATGCGCCACGGTGCACGCGAGGGCCACTGGGGACTGACTGGCATGCGCGAACGGGCGCGCAAGATCGGTGCCAACTTCCACCTCCACACCCGGCCCGACACGGGAACGCTGGTGGATGTGAAGCTGGATGCTGCACTCGTCTATGAGTCCCACGCCCGGAGCCTGCATCGTCCGTGGCTGGCGCCGTGGATCGCGCTGTGGGGATACGTCGTGAAGCTGGCGTCGATGGGATCGTCCCACACAGATACCGCGACGCCTCGCGCCGACGAAGAAGTTCTCTCAAGCCGGAGCCGGCCGGTTCAGCGATAGCAGATCTGGCTCAGGATGGCCAAGCCGCCGAAGACGGCGACCGCATCCTCCAGAAACGCAATCGGCATATCGCCATCGAGGGCGCGGGAAAGCGTCCGCCGCAGGGCCGAACCGGCAAATGTGCCAATCGTGGCCCCGATGGCCCCGGCTGCCATTGACCACCAGGGAAGGCTGTTCGGCATGGACAGAGCCGCCCCGCAGAAGAGCCCTACGACCAGGCGTAGCGCAAACTGCAGCCGCGACCGCCGGCAGCGCGTCGAGGCGAGTTTGTCGCGCACCAGTTCGGCGACCGCCATCACCGTCAGGGTGATGGAAAGCCACCACGAACCGAAGCCCCCCAGAGTCGTCTCGGAGAGTGGCAGTGCGCTGAGATGGATGGCCCAACTAAGGATGGCTGCTGCCGTGAAGGGCCGCAATCCCGCGAGGCAGCCCTCACAAAGAGCAAGAAACAACAGGTACATCCGGCCCCCGCTATAGAAGCTCTGCATCTGCAGCGTAGAGTGCTACTGAAGCTCACGAAAGCGCTGGAGAGATCGCTTCAAACCGACACTTTCGATGGGCATCGCATGTGGCTTCAGGGCATCGTCACGACAATCTTGCCCAACCGGCGGCCATCAGCGGGAAACGTCGCGGAATAGACGTTGCTCGCTTCGCCGAAGGGGACGGACGCCTTTACAAAGGTGCTCAACCGGCCAGCATGCAGCCAGCCCGCCAGTTCGGCGAGTTGCGAGGCCACCGGACGAACCAGAAGAAACGCCTCGCGCACCCGTGCCTCCGCCGAATCGGCACTCCCTGCGACGATGCTTACGGCCCTGCCGCCGGGCTTGAGCACACCCCACGAGCGCTCCAGCGTCTCTCCTCCGACCGCATCGAAGACGACGTCCACCGGCTCGACCAACTCGTCGAACTGCTGGGACCGGTAGTCGATCAGCTGAGTAGCTCCCAGGGCCTTCACGGCAGCAAAATCCTCCCCACCCAACGTCGCGATCACGGTCGCGCCGCGGATGGCAGCAAGCTGTACGGCGAAGAGCCCGACAGCGCCGGCAGCCCCATGGATCAGCACACGCTCGCCTGCTCGGATGTTGGCTCGCTCGTAGAGTCCCTGCCAAGCGGTCAGCGCGCTGATGGGTACGCTCGCAGCCTGCGCCAGGGAGATGCCGGCCGGCACTCGAGCCAGGCTCCCCGGAACGGCCAGCGTGTACTCGGCGAGCGCTCCCTCCTGAAACCAGTCGTTCATGCCGAAGACCACGTCCCCGGGCGCGAAGCCGCGAGAACCTCCGGCAGCCGACACAACTTCGCCGGCAAACTCATGCGCAGGGATCACGTTGCTGCGGAGCTCTCCCAGCTTCGTATGGAGCGTGGGGTACCAGAGCCGCTCACTGGGAATAATCCCGGCGGCTCGCACACGGATCAGCAGTTCCCCATCCCCGGGTGTCGGCTGGTCGCGCTCCCGCTCGATGAGTTGTTCGCCACTCGCCGCATCCACAAACTCAAGTGCCTTCATTCCCATCTCCGTTTTTTAGCGCGAATCACCTTGGCTGAATCTCCGCGCTTCCTGTCCGGAGTGTAGCCGGGCGCTCGCCGCGTGAGGCCCATCCTGCGAGCTGCCTTCGCGTGGTCAATTCGAGGCGGACCCTGCACAGTCGATAACGGTTCAGCTCGAAATGAGCGGATTCCACCTGTTCTTTGTGTCCTTTCAAATCTTCACAAGAAACCCTAGCCTTCAGCCTGTAACGAGCATCCCGTCTCATACGCACTTCGGAGGAGTCATGACCATTCTTCTTGCGGCATTTCTGATCGGCATCGTCGCTGGCCTGCGGGCTATTACGGCTCCCACCATGGTGAGCTGGGCGGCACGCCTCGGCATCCTTTCACTCGGCGACACATGGCTTGGCTGGCTAGGCTATCAATGGACGCCATGGATCTTTACAGTCCTGGCATTGGCAGAGATTGTCAACGACAAGCTGCCGGCCACCCCCAGCCGCAAGGTTCCGCCCCAGTTCATCACCCGCGTCCTCACAGGTGCACTCTCGGGGTGCGCCATCGGCACAGCTCACGGGACCGGCGTTGCCGGAGCTCTGCTGGGCGCAGTCGGAGCCGTTGCAGGAACCCTGGGTGGAGCGGAGTTCCGCGGCCGGCTCGTGCAGGCCATCGGAGGAAATGATCTGCCAATCGCCCTTCTGGAGGACTGCATTGCCGTCGGCAGTGGCATTCTGATTGTGAGGTTTCTTCTATGACGCAAGGTTTCGATGACATCGTGGTGGGCTCAGGTCAGGCAGGGCCATTTCTCGCAGTGCGCCTGGCGAATGCGGGCCGCCGGGTAGCCATCGTCGAGCGCAAGTTCTTCGGTGGCACATGTGTGAACACCGGCTGCACGCCCACCAAGACCATGATCGCCAGTGCCGAGACCGCGCATCGCGTGCGCGAATCCGTGCGCTGGGGCGTGCATCACGCGGGCTCGGTCACGGTGTCGATGCCGGAGGTCCAACGCCGTACGCAGGATGTCGTGATGGCGTCTCGCAACGGCATCGAGAAGATGCTGCGCAGCACACCCAATGTCACGGTCTTTCGCGGCACGGCAACGTTCACGTCGCCCATCATGATGAACGTCACCGGAGAAGACAGCGCGCAGATCGAAGGCAAGCGCATCTTCCTCAACGTGGGCACGCGAGCCGCTGTGCCTGAACTCAAAGGCGTGCATGACGTTCCGTTTATGAACAACACCACGTTGCTCGCGATGCAGGAGCTGCCCGAGCACCTGATCGTGGTTGGCGGCGGCTATATCGGCCTGGAATTCGCGCAGATGTTCCGCCGCTTCGGCAGCAAGGTCACCGTCGTCGAGATGGGCCCGAGGCTTGCCGCACATGAGGACACTGACGTCACGGATTCACTCCTGCAACTGTTTCAGCAAGAGGACATCGGGGTTCGGCTCAACGCGAAATGTATCGCGCTGGCGCCCGGCGCCAACGGCGGCGTGCAGGTGCACGTGACCTGCGATGACGGTGACCCCGCCGTCGAAGGCTCGCACGTGCTGCTGGCCGTGGGACGGACTCCCAACACGCAGGACCTCGGCCTCAACGCGGCGGGTGTGACGCTGGACGATCGCGGCTTCACGCCCGTGAACGATCAGCTGCAGACCAACGTCCCGCACATCTACGCGCTCGGCGACTGCAATCGGCGCGGCGCGTTCACGCACACCTCCTACAACGATTTCGAAATCGTCGCCGATAACCTCATCGACGGTGCGACACGCCGTGTCACCGACCGCATCCAGGCCCATGCGCTCTACACGGATCCACCGGTAGCGCAGATCGGAATGACCGAGGCCGAGGTGAAGAAGTCTGGCCGGAACGCACTCGTCGGCCGCCGCGCGATGACGCGCGTGGGCCGCGCCGTCGAAAAGGGCGAGAGCTTCGGCTTCATGAAGATCCTCGCCG
The DNA here is from genome assembly GCF_058498515.1 of Bryocella sp. NCBI lineage: Bacteria > Pseudomonadati > Acidobacteriota > Terriglobia > Terriglobales > Acidobacteriaceae > Bryocella > Bryocella sp. The sequence goes on along the minus strand of NZ_JBMHYI010000070.1, from coordinate 342,106 downwards.
ATGCCGATAGTAAGGAGATTCTCGGCGCAACCATCTTCGGCGTGGGCGGTGATGAGGCGATTCACTCCGTGCTCGACATCATGTACGCCAAGGCCCCCTACACGACGCTGCAGCATGCAGTCCACATTCACCCCACCGTAGCTGAGTTGCTGCCTACGGTCGTGGGCGATCTGAAACCTCTTACCTGAACCCGCCGCGCAGGAACGCGACGAGCCCCTGATGCCGGAGGCCTCGGCACACTGTAGTAGCAAATCCGCATCTCGTGGCCGACGCCGGTGCACCATCCCACAATTGTCGGAGAAGTGGTGAGTCCTGGTCGGCCATGACACAATCTAGGGTAAGTCTCGCCGCCAGCCGATAGAGGGATTGATCAGCGGATCTGCGCCACGGGCGACGTCTCGAAAGCGTTCGTATATGCCGCAGACCGCTCCCGAGACCCTATGCCCGAGCCACCGGAACACTCCCCCTTGGAAGAAATGCCAGGCCCGCAGTCTGTGCCAGCGGCCACGTCGCGCATTCTCATCGTGGATGATGAGCAGTTGAACCTCGACATGCTGTCGCGGCGGCTGCGGCGCTCCGGATTCAGTGTCTCCGTCGCCAGCAACGGCCATAGCGCCATCGCGGCCGTTGAGAGACAACCATTCGACCTGGTGCTGCTTGATCAGATGATGCCGGGCATGAGCGGCTCCGACGTCCTCCGTCACTGGCGCGAGCAGTACAGCCCGGAGCAACTTCCCGTCGTGATGGTCACAGCGGTGGCCGAGAGCGACAAGATCGCCTCTGCCCTCGAGGCCGGCGCCAACGACTACATCACCAAGCCCATCGATTACCAGGTCGCCCTCGCGCGAATCCGGGTGCAGCTCTCGCGTAAGAAGGCCGAGGCCGCGCTGCGGCTGAGCGAGGAGCGCTATGCCCTGGCGGCACAGGCGTCGCGTGACGGCCTCTGGGACTGGAATCTGACGACCAACTACGTCTACTACTCGCCACGCTGGCTGGAGTCCATGGGGCTGAGCGAAGACCAGGATCAGCCCAACGAGCAGCTGTGGTTCGACCACATCCTTCCTTCCGACCGCGACAAGGTCACCAGCGAGCTGGAGCTAATCCGCGGTGCAGTCAGCGCCGTTCTGCACTGCTCGTACCGCGTGCTGCACAGCGATGGGACGGTGCGCTGGATGTCCTGCCACGCCGTGGCGACTCGCGATGCAAGTGGCAACCTGGTGCGCCTGGCCGGATCACAGAGCGACGTTACCGACGAGAAGACCCGCGACGTGCTGACGGGGCTCCCGAACCGCGCACTGCTGCTGAGCTACCTGGAACTGGCCGGCATCGCCGGAAGTACCTCGCACGCCGTGCTGTTCATCGACCTGGACAAATTCAAACTGGTCAATGACAGCCTCGGACACATGGCCGGCGACGATCTGCTGCGCCAGGTTTCGGCACGCCTGCAGGACGTTGCTGCGCAGCACGCCCCCGAAGGCAGCGAGCCCATCTGCGTGCGCATGGGAGGCGACGAGTTCGCGATCCTGCTACGCTTCCACGCCGACCCCCTCTCTACCCAGCCGCTGATCGACGCGTTACAGGCGACGATGAACAAGCCCTTCCCCCTGGAGGGCCGCCTGCTGCACTGCGCGTTCAGCATCGGGATCGCTTATTTCACGCCGCAACAGGGCGGACCAGAGGACATTCTGCGCGAGGCCGACGCCGCGCTCTACGCAGCCAAGGCCAAGGGCCGGGGATGCGCCGTGGTCTTCAATCCGAGTCTCCTGGCCCTAGCCCACGACCGCTTCGAACTGGAGAACGATCTGCGTGGCGCCGTCGAACGTGGCGAGTTCGAGGTCTTCTACCAGGCCAAGGCCAACCTGAAGTCCTGCAACCTGTATGGTGTGGAAGCGCTCATCCGGTGGAGACATCCGAGCCGCGGGCTGATCCCTCCAGGTCTATTCATTCCCATTGCCGAAGAGAACGGGCTCATCGTCGAAATCGGCCAGTGGGTTCTTCGTGAGGCCTGCGCGCAGGTGCAGCAGTGGCACATCGAGTCGCCACATGTTCCTCAAATCGAGCTCTCGGTCAATCTCTCGCCGCGCGAGTTCCGTCAGCAGAATCTCGTCGCGAGCGTTGCGCAGACACTGGAAGCTACCGGCTTCCCTGCCTCCAGCCTGCACCTCGAGGTCACCGAAGGTGTGCTGTTCGAGGACATCGACGCCGCTGCAACGTTGCTACAGGAGCTCAAGAACCTCGGAGTCCGGCTCGATCTCGATGACTTCGGCTCGGGCTACGCTTCGTTCCGCTACTTGCGCAAGCTCCCATTCGACCTGATCAAGATCGACCGCGAGTTCACCATGGCGCTGGATCCTAACGAGCCTTCGACCGAGCACCTGATCCGCACCATCGTTTCCATGGGCGACACGCTGGGCATGAAGGTGCTTGCCGAAGGCGTCGAGACCGAGCCGCATCGCTCCACACTGGAGCGGCTGGGCTGCAAGCTGGGCCAGGGCTTCTTCTTCTCCCGGCCCATCGTCGCCGGGGAGATGAAGACCCTGCTGGATGGAAATGCCTCGCGGAAGCTCGAGGACGCAGCGTGATGCGGGAAGGCATTGCGCACACCATACTGCTTGTTACGTTGTGCTGCGGTTCAGCTCCTGCAATTGCACAGACCAGCAATACCGAGCAGTTGAAGACAAGCAGCCTTGAAGACCTCACGCAGATGAATATCAGTGTGAGCTCCTTTGCGCGCCACGCCGAGGATGTGGCGAAGACCCCGGGCGCCGTCTATGTCATCACCAGCGAACAGATCCAACGATCTGCCGCGACCAGCATCCCGGATCTCCTCCGCATGGTGCCCGGAGTTCAGGTGGCGCAGATCAATGCTTCCAGGTGGGCCGTAACAGCACGTGGATTCAACCATCAATACGCCAACAAGCTCCTGGTTCTGGTGGACGGCCGAACGGTCTACTCGGAAGTCCTCTCAGGCGTCAATTGGGAAGAGATCGACATCCCGTTCAGCGACATCGATCGCATTGAGGTGATACGCGGCCCCGGTGCCGCTGTCTGGGGAACCAATGCGGTCAACGGTGTCATCAACATCATTACCAAGCCGGTGCGCCACTCGCTCGCTACGGAAGCCACCGGCTACGCCTCAAACCTGATGCAACGCGCAGCCATACATTACGGCGGAGCGTTGACCGAACACTCCCAGTTCAGTCTCGATCTGGACGCCGTCAAACGTCGAGCATTGGTCGATTCCCTTGGACAGCAGCAGTACGATGGCCAGGACTCAGAACGGCTCAGCGGACGGATCGACTGGCAGCCCGTGTTGCAGGATTCCGTCCTCCTTACAGGACAGCTGTACCGTGGAAACGTCCATGCCGAGCTCATTGCTCCCCCCGCCGCCGGCGGTGGCACTCAGGACAGTGAGAACTTTAGCGGCGGCAACCTGCTGGGTCGCTGGGAGCATCAAGGAGCCCCCTCTGACACTGTGACGCAGATGTACGTTTCGAGGCAGGCACAATATGCACTGCATAACGAAGGAACCACCGATACCGCAGATCTCGACACGCAGGATCACTTTCAAGTGGGCGCTCGACACGACATCATCCTCGGAGCCGAGGTCCGCTTCACCGTGGACCGGACAGCTGGCACTCCGCTCTATACGCTAAAGAGGGAGTACAACAACTACCTGGCGGCCGTCTTCTTTCAGGACGAGATCGCGATCGTCCCCGGAAAGCTCTTCGCCACCGCGGGCGTCAAGCTGCAGCAAGGCAAGCTTTCGGGTTTCCAGGCGCAGCCGAGCGTGCGTCTCCTCTGGTCCCCCACCAGCACGCAGTCGCTCTGGCTGGCGGCCTCTCGTGCCGCCGTAGCAGTCTCTGTCGCCGATATCGGCCTGGACTACGACGCGATCGTCGACAGTAGTAACGGACTTCCCGTGATCGCGTTCTTTACTGCCAACTCGGCGATGAAACCTGAGGTCGTTGACGCCTACGAAGCGGGATACCGCATTCAGCTTCCGCACTGCCTCGCCTTAGACGTAGCCTCATATCACAATGTGGACGCACGCATCCCTGGAATCCAGTCGAGTGCGCCACAGTTCTCGACCGAATACGGGCCTTCAATCGCCATCCCTGAGACTTTCGTCAATGGCTACCGCGCGCTAACCGAGGGCCTCGAAGCCTCCCTGACATGGAAGCCAACCCGCTCACTGGACCTCACGGGCAGCTACGCCTGGATGCAGGCTCATGGGAGCCAGACCCTTCCCGGGTTTATCGCCATCCGCAATAGCTGGAACAGCCCTCGCAATAGCGGCAGCCTCTCGGCCTCCCAATCGCTCTCGCATGGTTGGCAGGTAAACAGCTTCTTGCAATATGTGCAGGCACTGTCGGATACCTCACCCACCTTTCATGGCTCCACGCCAGGACATGGAACTGGGGCTTACACCCGGCTGGATATGCATGTCACGCACCACCTCGGATCCCATCTCAATCTCGACGCAGGCGGGACGAATCTGCTCAGCGCACATCATATCGAGTTCAATGACGACAATCCGGGCCTGGACCATGGTCTCGAGGTCCCACGGTCTCTTTACCTCAAAGCAAGGATCACATTCTGATGCCCGCGCCCGGAAGACCTGCGGCGCGACGTGGCCCAAGCACAGGGCTACTCCTATGCCTTTCGGCCGTGATGACCTTTACGCACTCGCGCCCTGCGCTCGCTCAGACTTCCGCCGATGAGGCCGCCATCCGCGCGGCCATGCTGCTGAACATTGCGCGCTTCACCGACTGGCCGTCCTGGAAGATGGATGCCGAACACACGCAGTTCCTCATCTGCATCCTGGGAGCGGACCCGATCGACCGCTACGTCGATAAGATCCTCGATCACCAAGCAATCGACGAGAAGCCCATCGCCGTCCGGCACCTGAAGGCGGCTGACAGCGTGGAAGCCTGCCACGTCCTGTACACCAGCGTCGCAAACCGCAAGCTGCTATCCGCGGCACACGCCGAGGCGGTACGTGGCGCGGTGCTCACCGTTTCGGAACTTAGCAACAACATCGCACCCGATCAGATCATTGGCCTGCCCATCGGAGGCGACCACGTTCGGATCGAGGTCAACCTTACGCTTGCGCAACGCAGCAGCCTGCGCATTAGCTCGCGCGTCCTGCGCCTCGCCTCGGTGACCCAATGAAGGGCTTCTTCCTCGCTCTCTCCATCCGCACAAAACTCATCGTGCTGCTGGTAGGCATCGCCTTGGCAACACTCATCATCTCCGGTACGGTCCTCTGGACCTATCAGTTGGTGCACTATCGAAACCTGCTTGTCGAGCAGGAGAACGCGACCGCACAGCTAATCTCCGACGATGTGGCCACCGCCCTGCTCTTCAACGATAGCGGTGTGGCGAAGGAAGCACTGTTCCAGGTGCGCGAGGACCGCAACGTCGAGCAAGCTTGCCTCTTCGACCCCGTCGGTCGCATCTTCGCACGCTTCGCTGCTACGGCACAGACCCAGCCCTGCCCGAAACTCGGCGGAAAGCCCGTGAGTTATGCATCGAGGCACATGTTCATACGGAGGACCATTGTCATTAAGGGTGAACCGGTTGGCTCGCTAGTGTTGCAGATCAGTCTCGAAGAGATGTATCACTCGTTGGCTCGGTTTGCGGAGACGATGGTCATCACCGCGCTCATCGCACTCAGCATCGCCGGGCTGCTCGCGTCCAAGCTGCAGCGCGTTATCTCCCAGCCCATTCTGCACCTGACCCACGTGGCCACCAAGGTATCCGAACAGGGCAACTATCTGCTTCGCGCCCATCGCTTTTCGAACGACGAGACCGGTGTGCTCATCGACCAGTTCAACGCGATGATGGAGCGCATCCACGAGCGCGATGCGCAACTACAACGCGCACAGGATGGCCTGGAAGACAAGGTCCGCTCACGTACTCAGGCACTCGAGCACGAGATCGCGGAACGCAAAATTATCGAGCGTGATCTGGAAACGGCCCGCATCTCGGCAGAGAACGCCAGCCGCGCCAAGAGTGCCTTCCTCGCGAACATGAGCCACGAGCTGCGCACGCCACTCAACGCCGTCATCGGCTACAGCGAAATCCTGCATGAGGACGCCGTAGCGAACGCCGATGCACTCATGGCCGCCGACCTCGAAAAGATCCTGACCTCGGCGCGCCACCTGCTCACACTCATCAGCGACATCCTCGATCTATCTAGGATCGAGGCCGGCAAACTGGCGCTGACCCCAACGCTGCTCTCGGCACACTACCTCTTGCGCGAGGTGCAGCCTACTGCGGAGGTCCTGGCGAAGCAGAACCACAACACACTCATCCTGGAAAACAGGATCGGCGAGGCGCTGGTCGAGGTCGACCCGCTGCGCACACGTCAGTGCCTGCTCAACCTCATTAGCAACGCTTGTAAGTTCACGGAAGCGGGTCGCGTGACCCTGCGCACGAGTCTGGAGTCCTGCGAAGGGCGCAACTTTGTTGTCTGGACGGTGGCAGACACCGGCATTGGCATTCCCCCCGAGCATCTCGACCGGCTATTCAAGACCTTCAGCCAAGTCGACGATTCCAGCACGCGTCGCTTTGGCGGCAGCGGTCTCGGACTTGCGATCAGTCAGCAACTATGCCAGGCGATGGGAGGCTTCATCTCGGTAGAGAGCGTGCTGGGCAGCGGTTCCAGCTTCTCAATCCACATGCCGCTCGCGGTAGCCGAGTCCGAGAGCATGACCGACGCGGCGTAGGGTAACGGCGTTGGAGAGATTGCAACGTAAGACCTACGCCCGGAACGGCAGCAGCGCCGGCGGGATCAATCCAAGCGAAAGCACCTTGTCGACGCCGCCCATACGCAGCGCTTCCTTGGGCATGCCGTACACCACGGAACTCGCCTCATCCTGCGCGATGTTATAGGCTCCTGCCTGTTTCATCTCCAGCATGCCACGCGCACCATCGTCGCCCATACCAGTAAGGATCACGCCGACAGCGTTGCGGCCTGCATAGCGCGCAGCAGAGCGGAAGAGCACATCCACCGACGGGCGATGACGACAGACCAGCGGGCCATCCTTGATCTCGACATAGTAGCGTGCGCCGCTGCGACGCAACAGGATGTGGTGATTCCCCGGAGCGATGAGCGCACGCCCAGGAAGCACGGTGTCGTTCGGCTCTGCCTCTTTTACCTCGATCGCGCAAAGACCGTTCAACCGCTGCGCAAAGCTCTTGGTGAACAACTCCGGCATATGCTGCACGATGACGATGCCCGGAGCGTTCTCCGGCAGCGGCTCCAGCAGTTCGCGCAAAGCTTCTGTCCCCCCGGTCGAGGCTCCGACAACGATGACCTTTTCTGTGGTCTCGGCCATGGCGTTCTGCGATGGCGCCAGGATCACATCGGCAGTAAGTTTTGGTTCCACAACACGGGCTGCGGAGCGTGCACGAGGTCGGGCCTGGGCAGCAGCCTTCACCACCTGGCAAATCTGGATGCGGGACTCTTCTAGGTACTGGCGAGTACCAATCCTCGGCTTGGTGATGATATCCACCGCACCGGCACTCATCGCGTCCAGCGTGCTTTGCGCGCCGTCGGCGGCTAGAGAGGAACAGATGACCACGGGGATCGGCCGTTGCGCCATGATCTTGCGCAGGAAGGTCAGCCCATCCATCCGCGGCATCTCAATGTCCAGCGTAATGACGTCCGGGACCTCTTCAGCAATGCGCTCGGACGCGACAAACGGATCCGACGCCGTGCCGATGACCTTGATCTCCGGGTCGCTCTCAAGCAGGCTCGTTAACACCTGGCGTACCACCGCCGAATCGTCGACGATGAGGACACGAACCTTGCGGCCTTTATCTCCCATTTGCATATTACTGTCCTCTTCGCGAGCTATTGTGAAGCGGAGCCAGACGCCGCAGAAAGACCTCACCCGTATCGGTCACAAAGTAGATACACACCCCCACAGGGCCGCCGATCTGATGCACTGCCAGCCGGACACCTTCTTCAGAGAGGACCTTCAGAACCATCTGCGCGTTCATGCTTCCCACCGTCACCCGGCTCTCGTCGAAGTTCAGCACATCGCAGCATCCGAACAGCTTGACCTCGATCTCTTCGCGACGCGCCCCGAGCCCCTCGATCCGACGGATCATCTCGCAGAGAGAATGATCGACATAACGCCTCGGTCCTCCGGCTTGGTTCTCACGATACGCATGCTTCGTTGGCAGCATCGGATGACACATCGCCCCAAGTCCCAGCCGCTCCACGCGGAAAGTCACGCCCGCACAGGATCCCAGCACAGTTTTGAGAATGGCCGGACCACGTACCAGCTTGGCCTCTCCGGGTTGCAGCGTAAATTCCGGGGCCGTCGTCATCAGAGCTTTCGATAGATAGTGGACGCCACCGGGGTGACGGGAAGGTCCATCTGGCCCAACGTCTCCGAGTGCCCAATGAACAGATAGCCGCCAGGCACAAGCTCATGCAGCAGTTTCCGCACGATGCTTTCCTGCATGGCTCGATCGAAATAGATAAGAGCGTTCCGGCAGAAAATGACCTGCGGCTTTTCATTCAGCCTGTATGCATCGTCCATGAAATTCAGGCGTTGGAACTCCACCTTCGCGCGAAGCTCGGGCACGATGCGTACCTGATCGCTGCTCCGGTCGCGGCTCCGCATCAGGTATTTTCGCTTCATGCCTGTAGGCACGGGCTCGACGACTTGAGACGTGTAGACCGCAAGGGTAGCTCGCTGCAGCACCTCGGTAGAGATGTCCGTCGCGAGGACGCGAAACGAGAAGCTCTCGTGCTGGGATGCATACTCGCTCAGCACCATCGCCATCGTGTAGGGTTCTTCGCCACTCGAGCAAGCTGCGCTCCAGATCAGGAACGGCGCGCTGTTACCGCCGAATTCGGGAAGCACCCGCTGCATCAGGAAGTCGAAGTGATTCGACTCCCGGAAGAAGTCCGTCTTGTTCGTTGTGATGACATCGATCAGCGAAACGAGCTCGTCCCTGGAACCGGGTGCGAAGAGAAAATCGCAGTACTCCCCGTAGGTCGAATGCCCTAGTGCACGAAGGCGGCGTCTGAGGCGAACCTCTACCATCGTGTGTTTCTCGGGCGCCAACTGAATCCCACATTGCTCGCGGACCAGCGCACGCACACGATCGAAGTCGCGACGCGAGAGGTGATCCTCGCGCACCTCATCGAGGGTCTCCATACAGACCCCCTTCAGGCCGCAGCTTCCGTCATGCTGCTCTCAGCGCCGAACCCACGCAACTCTTCTGCGGTGAATACCCGGTCCACATCCAGGATCATGATGAAGTTGCTCTCGCGCTTTCCCATGCCAAGGATGAAGTCCACACGAACCTGCATGCCGATGCGAGGCGCTGGCTGAATCTGCGTGGTGTCGAGGTCGATGACCTCTTCTACAGAGTCCGCCAATGCTCCGATGATCGTCGACTCGCCATCGAGCACGACCTCGACGACGACGATGCACGTGTTGCGTGTGTTCACGGTCTTCGTCATCTCGAGGCACTGCCGCAAGTCAACGACGGGCACCACGCTGCCGCGCAGGTTGATGACGCCGGCCATCAACTCCGGTGTTCGCGGGATTGGGGTGATCGTCGTCAGGTCGAGCACCTCGCGAACCTTGGCTACATCGATCGCAAAAATTTCGCTGCCAAGCCGGAAGGTCAGGTACTGGCGCGTATCGGTCAACTCAGCCACACTCATGTCGATTCCTTTCTTATCTGTGCAGGCAGCGGAGCCCATCGGGCCCCGCGTCTTCGCCTGCTGTGCGTTCCTAGTAGCGCTCGAACTCTCCGTCCACACTGTCCGGACGATCATTCATGCGCAGCGCGTACCCATTGCTCGAGCCGTTGACGGCGGCTTGGCCCACAGGACGCCGCTGCACGGGAGCAGGCATCTTCGTAACCGGGCGCGCAGGAGTGCGAACGGGGGCGGCAAGCTCCGCGCCGGTGCGGAAGAACGAGAGCGCTCCGACGAGATTCTCTGCCTGGCTGGTGAGCTCCTCGGTCGTCGACGCCATCTCCTCCGCTGCTGACGCATTGTGCTGAATGACCTGCTCGAGCTGCTGCAGGGCCTTGTTGATCTGCTCGGCTCCAGTGTCCTGCTCACGGCTGGCGGCAGAGATCTCCTGCACCAGCTCTGCGGTCCGCTGGATGTCAGGCACGAGGCGTGTGAGCATTTCGCCCGACTTCTCGCTGACCTTCAGCGTGTCGGTGGAGAGCTGATTGATCTCTCCAGCTGCCTTCTGGCTGCGTTCGGCGAGCTTGCGTACCTCCGCCGCAACCACAGCGAAGCCCTTGCCATGTTCTCCGGCGCGGGCTGCTTCGATCGCAGCATTGAGCGCCAGCAGATTCGTCTGCCGGGCGATCTCTTCGATGATGGAGATCTTGTTCGCGATCTCCTTGATCGCGGTTACGGCCTCCGAGACGCTCTTTCCGCTCTCCTGCGCATCCTTGGCGCTCTTGTTCGCTATCTTGTCCGTCTGTAGCGCGTTGTCGGCGTTCTGCTTGATGTTGGAGACCATCTCCTCCATCGACGAGGACGCCTCTTCGGCAGCTGCGGCCTGCGAGCTTGCGCCCTTGGAGACCTGCGCCGATGCCGTTGCGATCGCTTGGCTGGCGCCCGATACCTCGCTCGCAATCGAACGCACCTCGGACACGGTCTTCGTCAATCCCGCGACCATCGCCTTCAGCGCTTGCATCAGCTTGTCCTGCGGCGAACGTTCACGCAGCTGCACCGCCAGATTGCCGGCAGCGACTTCCTCTGCAGCAGCGGTAATCTCGTTCATCGCCACGATGAGCGTATTCAGATTGTTCTTGATGGCGTTGAAGTCGCCGTTGTAGTTGTCTGTGATCGTGGGCGGAATATCGCCCTTGCTGATCAGGTCCACATACTTCGCGGACACATTCAACGGGCCGATGACGGCGTCGAGCGTCTCGTTGACGCCCTGCACAATCTTGCGGTACTCGCCATGATGCTTGTCTGCATCCGCGCGCGTCGCCAATTTACCCTGCGTCGCGGCTTCCGCCAACACGACGGTGTCGCGAGCCATGGCCTGCACAGCGCTGACCGTTCGTCCATAGCTCTTGGCGAGTACATCGCGGTCGGACTTCAGCTCCAACTGCGTGCTGAGATCGCCCACCGCAACCTTCTCCAACCCGTCGGACACGCTTCGAATATAGGTGATCAGGTCCCGGAAGGAGTCGGCAAGAGAGCCTACTTCATCGCCTCCGTGATACTCGACGGTTTGATTGACGTCGCCCAATGAGATCTGCTTCGCCGTCTCAGCAAGCTGTGCCATCGGCTTCGAGATGCTGCGGGAGATGAAATATCCCAACGCAAGGCCACCCAGCACGCCACCCGCTACCAGGATGAGCATGAACATGCGGCTGCTCACGTAGGTATCATCCGCGGCCGTTGCGGCCGCCTTTGCCATGGACTCTTTTTGGTCGATCAGTTGGCCGATTGCCTGCTCAAGATTATTCGTCTTCACCCGGCCAGCGCCCGTGGCAAGTTCCACCGAGGCTCGCTTCCGGTCGAACGGTTCTTTCATGCCCAGGTCGGCGGTCTGGTTGGCAAAATCCCGACGCTCGCGCCACGCCTGGTCGACCTGAGCCAGTAGTTTCTTGCCTGCCTCGGTGTGAAGCAGCGGAGCCACCTTGGCGATGTCTTCGTTCACCTTCACGATATCGTTCTGGACCTGGGCGTAATACTTGTTGCGCCCTTCCCTGTCGCTGGCCAGGAGAAGGTTTTTCTCGTCCCGTGCACCGTGGACTACATCGATGTCGATCTGCTTGATGGCATCGATTCCCAAAGTATCCTTCACATACGAGTCGGACTCGGTCTGGGCAAGCTGGCCCATACTGCGAATTCCGACGACGCCTACGATGGCGGTGATGGCTCCCACGATAACGAAGGCCGTTATCAGCTTGACGCCGATCTTCAGATCAAAAAACCATTTCATTTCGTTTGTCCCTTCAAGCTTGATTCAGATCTTCTGCGGTCCACTGCACCAGTGAGCTTTCGCCCTGAGACGCTCATAGACTGTTGTTGGCCAGGTGCGCGGGCTGCCCTCGCCGCCCACGTTAGTAACGTTCGAACTCTCCCTCGAGCCGATCGCTTCGGTCCTTCAAGCTCAGTTTGAAACCATTGCGCGACGCGTTGGGGGCAACTGGCCTGCTGGAGCGCGGTTCTGCTGAAACCGCAGCCTTGACCGTCGTCTGTACAGCATTACGAGCCGGTGCAGCCTGCTCCCCTCCGGTGCGGAAGAAGGCCAACGCGCCGACGAGGTTCTCTGCCTGACCGGTAAGCTCTTCGGTGGTGGAAGCCATCTCTTCTGCAGCCGACGCGTTGTGCTGAATCACCTGTTCGAGCTGCTGCAGGGCCTTGTTGATCTGTTCGGCTCCGGTGTCCTGCTCGCGGCTGGCGGCTGAGATCTCCTGCACCAGCTCCGCGGTGCGCTGGATATCGGGAACCAGTTTGCCGAGCATCTCGCCGGATGTTTCGCTGACTCTCAGCGTCGTGGTCGAGAGCTGGTTGATCTCCCCGGCCGCCTTCTGGCTGCGCTCGGCCAGCTTGCGCACCTCCGCCGCAACCACCGCGAAGCCCTTGCCGTGTTCGCCTGCGCGGGCCGCTTCGATCGCAGCGTTGAGGGCCAGCAGGTTGGTCTGCCGGGCGATCTCCTCGATGATGGAGATCTTGCTGGCAATCTCCTTGATCGCCGCGACGGCCTCCAGAACGCTCTTTCCGCTCTCTTGTGCGTCCTTGGCGCTCTTCTTCGCGATCTTGTCGGTCTGCAGCGCGTTGTCAGCGTTCTGCTTGATGTTGGAGACGATCTCCTCCATCGATGCAGAAGCCTCTTCGGCTGCAGCTGCCTGGGAGCTTGCGCCCTTCGACACCTGCACCGAGGCCGTTGAGATGGCCTGACTCGCACTGGAGACCTCACCGGCAATGGTACGAACCTCGGAGACAGTGTTCGTGAGCCCCGAGACCATCGCCTTGAGAGCCTGCATCAACTTGTCCTGTGGCGAGCGCAGTTCCAGCGTCACCGTAAGATCGCCACCGGCAATCAGTTCGGCTGCGGACGTAATATGCAGCATGACGTTGATGAGTCGGTTCAGATTGGTGGCCAACACGTCGCGGTCGGATTTGACTTGCTGCTGCGTGCTGAGATCCCCAACCGCCACCTTTTCCAGCCCGTCCGATACGCTTCGAATGTAGGTAATGAGATCGCGGAAGGAGTCGGCCAGGGAACCCACCTCATCGCCCCCGTGATACTCGATGGTCTGATTCACATCGCCAAGCGAAATCTGCTTCGCCGTCTCCGCGAGTTGGGCCATGGGTTTCGAGATGCTGCGGGAGATGAAGTATCCCAGTCCGAGGCCGCCCAAAACTCCCCCCGCAACCACGAAGAGCATGAAGGCTCGGCTGTCGCGGTACAGTTGGTCGCCCGCTTCCGCCGTCTGGCGCGCAACCTCTTCCTTCGCAGCCACCAGTTCGGTCAGCGCGTTCTCGGCCGCGTCCGCCTTGGCCCGGCCTTCTCCGTCAGACAGCTCCAGGGCAGCGCGCTTGCTCTGCGGACTTGCGTTCATGGCCAGTTCAACCGTCTTCCGAGCTACGTCCTGGTACTCCTTGCGATCCGTGTCGAACTTCGCCAACCGAACTTGGTTCGCGGGCGCTGTGATCGTAGAAGCTGCCTTGGCCAAATCGGCCGTGATCTTGGTGACGTCCCCTTCCACGCGGTCGCGGTACTTCTCGCGGTCCGCAGCCGTGTTGGCCAGCAACACATTCTTGACCGCCCTGTCCATGTGGAGCAGATCCACGTTGGCCTGCTTGAGGTAGTTGGTTCCCAGAGTCTGCTTGGCATACAACCCGGCCGCCATATCGGCAAGCTGGCTCATGCTGCGGATTCCCATGACCCCGACGATGGCGGTGATAGCCCCCACAACGATGAAGGCAGCGATCAGCTTCGTGGCGATCTTCAAATCGAAAAACCATTTCATTCTGTTTACCCCTACACCTTTGCTTCAAATCTTCTGTGGTTCGCTCCGCCAATAAACTTTCGTCCAGGTCACGCGCGGATTGTGGCTGCACTGTCTGGCGCGACCGTTTGTGATATCGGAACAATCTTCGGCGCGTTGGTCTCGGAGTTTCTGCTCTCTGCGGAGGCGCGCACCGTGGTGTTGCCCATTACGGGAGAGCGAGCGAGGAGACGCGCAGACGGTGCGACACCGCGGATGCATTCTTGCACCAGGCGATGCGGATCGAGGATGAGCGCAACTCCACCGTTGCCAAGCACCGTTGCTCCCGAGAGCTCGTTGACGTTGCGATAAAGGCGGCCCAGCGATTTCACCATCGTCTGGCAGTCGCCCAGCACGCGGTCGACGACCAGGCCGTAACGGCCAGCGTCCGTCGCGACCAGCATCACCTGCTCGAACTCTGGCAGATCGGCTTCGATGCCGAAGTAATCGCGCAAGCGAATGTATGCCACGACTTCGCCGCGTACCTTGATCAGGTGCTTCCCCTCGGCGTTGTCGATCTCACTGCGGCTGATCTCGATGCACTCCAGCGCTTGGGCCAATGGAAGCACGAAGTACTGCTCGCCCACACTCACCAGCAGACCGTCGATGATAGCCAGCGTGAGTGGGATCCGCAGCGTGATCGAGGTTCCCTTCCCCGCGTGGCTGACGACCTCGATGCTGCCGCGAAGATGCTCGATGTTGCGGCGCACCACATCCATTCCGACACCGCGACCTGAGAGGTCCGTCACCTCGCTCGCGGTCGAAAAGCCCGGCTCGAAGATCAGTCCGAAGACCTCAGCCTCGGTCAGCGCAGCATCTGCCGCGATGATGCCCTTCTCCACGGCGCGCTGCCGCACCCGTGCCGAGTCAATGCCTCGTCCATCGTCGGAGACTGTAATGAGGACATTGGCGCCCGAGTAACGAGCATGAAGGCGAAGGCTGCACTCCACTGGCTTGCCGGTTGCGGCCCGTTGCTCCGTTGTCTCCAGACCATGATCCATGCTGTTGCGGATCAGGTGCATCAGCGGGTCGCCAAGCTGATCGAGTACGGTCTTGTCCAGTTCGGTCTCGCAGCCCTCCATGCTCAGGCGCACGTTCTTACCAAGATCACGAGCCAGGTCATAGACCAACCTCCGGAAGCGCTCGAAGGTATCTCGTATGGGCATCATGCGAGCGCTCATCGAGCTCTCACGCAATGCAGCGCTCAGCCGCTCAATCTCCTCGGCAACGGCGCTGATATCGCCATCGTCATAGCGCGATGCGATCTCGCTAAGTCGCGCCTGCACAGTAACGAGTTCTCCGACAAGATTGACCATCTGATCCAGCTTGCCTGTAGCCACGCGGATAGCAGATGCATTCTCAACCATGTCCTGGGGCCTGCGAGGTCCACGTCCACTGCGCGGATCCTGCGTGGTCTCCGTTACTTGTGGGGCAATCACGGTAGTGTCGGCGACATTCTCAGGCGCCGGTTGGGATACTGCAGCCGAAGGCGCGGGCTGCACGTCTTCCGTTTCAGGCTCAATGGACAACTCGCACGTGTCCTCGACAAAGAGGAAAACCTCGCGAATCTGCAGCAGGTCCGCATCGGTATGCAGCGATATCTTCCAACGCATGTAGCAGCGTTCAGGGTCGATCTCCGCAAGGGACGGCAGCGCATCAAGGTCCACCACGGCCCGCAGCGATCCCATGCGGCCAAGCTCACGCACCAGCAGTGCTGGATCGGCCCCGTAGCGCATGGTATCCAGCCCCGGAGCAAACTCGATTCGCCAGCGTCGCGGCCCGCTCATCGCAGGCATCGCAGCTCGCGCCTCGTCAAGCGTGCTGGAAGGGCTCGAGCTTTGAGGGGACGTCGTGGTGGCGGCCACGAGCTTTCGCACTCGGCCCACCAGCGCCATACGCGGCTCCTGCTCTCCCGCGTCGTCGTTGAGCACAAGGTCGCGCATCACATCCGAGGCTTCCAGAGTGATTTCAATCAATTCCCGACTCAAAACGAGCCTTCCACCGCGCACAGCATCGAAGGCATTCTCAAGATCGTGAGTGAAAGCCGAGAGGATGGTAAAGCCAAACATCGCTCCGGAACCCTTGACGGTGTGCAGCATCCGAAAGATGGAGCTAACCTGCTCTGGATCGGCTTCCCCCTCCCCGAGGCTTAGCAGCAGAGATTCAAGCTGCCGCAGTAGGTCAAGCGCCTCCTCGCGAAACGCCACGCGAAACTGATCGCCCGTCTGGGCCTCACACGGAGTCGTGCTCATGCTGCGGGCTCCTGTGTGGACTCTACGTTCGACGGAAGCGACAAGCCAATATCTACGAGCCCGTCGAGGACGCCATGATCCTGAGGCTGCAGGATCTGACACGTCACCTTGCGAACTTGCGCTTCATGCGCTGCGGCCCAAAGGAGTTGCAGGATGGAGACGTGCAGTTCCGAGACCTCGGAGAGGTCGATGGTCAGCGCTGTGGCTGGCGGAGAGAGAAGTTCCAGCAACATCGCCTTAAGCTCTGCTGCATCGGAAAGATCGGCTTGGTTGGAGAAGCGCACCTGAGACACGCCTGCTTCGCAACGCGATTCGAGGGACATGACCGTACCCATAACGAACACTGTGATCTGCAGGCCCCTGCCCACAGATGCCAACTGCAACGCCTATCGACATCAGTACCGGAAACGTTCTGGCCTGACCACGATTGGGGCGCAAGGATTCAACGAACGAGCTTTTGCACCACAGATACAAGTTGCTCCGGGTTGAAAGGCTTCACAATCCACCCAGTCGCGCCGGCGTTGCGTCCTGCCGCCTTCTTCTCCGCCTGCGACTCCGTGGTAAGCATGAGGATAGGGATGAAACCGTAACCCGGCTGCTTGCGCATCGCCGCAATCATCTGAATACCATCCATGCGAGGCATGTTGAGATCGGTGATGACCAGATCGAACTTCGCAGCCGAGCTGCGTTGCAACCCGTCCTGCCCATCGTTGGCCTGCACCACGTCGTAGCCGGCCTTCTTCAAAGTGAAGCTGATCATCTCGCGAACGCTCGATGAGTCATCCACTGCTAGAATTCGTTTCATTGTCAGATCCTTTCTGCGAACGCCTGCAGCGCCCCAAGTGAATTTAGAAAAGCTCGATATCTCCAACAGACGCCATCGGAGACGAAGGGGGAATGACCTCGCCGAACAACACACTGCGCAGCACCTGCCGCTCAATCTCACTGGTGTAAGCGCTTCCGAACTGCTGCTCGATGGCGCGCCGCTCCGTCTCCGGTAGTTGCAAGGGATCCGGGTTTCCGCCCTGTTCGAGCGCCCGCTCGATCGATCCAACCGCGGCCTTAATACCCGTAACCACACCGCGCAGGCCCGCCAGGCTCTCATCCACCTGGGTCATACGGGCGTGCATGCGCTTCACCATCTCCTGGCCTTCGCGCTGGCAACGCACTCCGAGCGCGGAGATACTCCGCAGCGATCCCAGGGTGCTCTGAGTCTCCTCCTGGATCGCCGCGATCGCTGTTCGCGTGCTGCTGGAGGCAAAGCGCGCCTGCTCGCCGCGCGAGCTCGCTGCGGCCAGCATCTCCTCCATCGAGTCAACCGACTGCGTCGTCAATCCACGCCAATCGGCCGCAAGCCTGCTGATGCTGTTCGTAATCTGCAGCACCGACGCAGCCTGCGTGCCCACGTTGTGCGCCGCCACCATGGAGTTCAGATTGAGAAGCTGCAGGTGATCGCTGGTCGATTGCGATTGCTCAAGATGTTTGCGCACCATCACCATCATCGTCTCGAACTCACCGAACTCCTGTTCGTTGACGCGGTCGTACTGATGAAACTCGCTCTCGAACTGCGCCACCCATTGCCCCTGCTGCTCGAGCGAAATCTCCAGGCAGACGATCTGCTTCATGATCGCCAGTAATTCCTCGTCGCCTAGACGAAGGATCGACGCAGCACACTGTTCGATCTCGCCAATCCATCCCTCTGTCGTGCGGCAGACATTCTGTGCCTGCTCCAACTGCACACGTAGTGCGGCCATCGTCTGCGACGCCTTGAGAGACGAAGTGATATCTCCCCGCAAGGCTCGCAACGCCGCCCCCACATGTTCCGTCTGCTGCCGCGTCAGGTCCTGCATCTGCACTGCTCCTGTGACGCGCCCGATGTTTGATGACACTTCCTTAACGCAACCTTCGAAGGAAACGGGGAGTTGCTCGAAGTCCTGCAGAGCACGATCCGCTCGTTGCAGCGCATCCTCGCGCCCGCTCTCGATCAAGGCCAGGTTGCGGCGAGCCTGCGAGCGCGATTCCTCGATGCCAATCCGCCGCGCAGGCGTGCGACCCTGCCGCGTCTGGATTAACTCCTGCAGCACATCCACGCTCTTGGAGATAGTGTCCGAAGCCTGTTCGAGCTCGCCGGACATATACGTAAATCCCTCACCATCGTGTCCCAGTCTCGCGATCTCGATACGCAGCATCACGGCGATGATGCTTGCCATACGCGACGTCGCCTGCTGAGCCCGCGATGGCTTCTCCAACTCCTCCAACAGATCCTGCTCGCGCGATAGCAGTTCCGCCACTCCGCCTGCGGCCTCGAGCCTCAGATGCAGGACAGCCTCGCAGTCGCCGTAGATCCGCCGCATGAACGGCAGCACATCCTGAGCACCGCTCGATTGGGTCGCTGTTACGAGTTCACGTGTGGTCGTCATCAGCAGGTCGCAATCATGGGCAAGATCCTGGAAGTGCTGCGACAATACGGCGATGGATCGCTCGCTGTCGCGTAGCACCTGATCGAGATGGGTCTGCGCAGTCGCAACGCATGTCTGCATCGCATCCACGCTGTGTCGACTCCGCAGGAACCCCACTTACCCTCCAGCTCTTTCCACGGCGCACGCGCTACTGCTGCGAACCAGAACAACCTCAACGCATGAACAGAGGCCGGCGCAACATGGGACAACATCGCGGTGCCCTAAGAAACAACGGTCGATGGTGAAGCAGAACAACACCGCGAACGCAGCGGAGCGTACTGCACACCCGCGTCTCTATCGGCGATCTCGATTATGGATTCAGCGAAGAACAGGCAATCCCACTCGACTCGCCCGCGCAGGAGCATCGCAGTTCCTAGAATGGGCCACCTATTGAGCGTGGCCCACGCTGCGCAGCGCCACCTACGCCGCCTACGAGATACGAATCGGATGGTGATGAGCAGCCAGATACAGGTATGGATGGCGCGATCAAATTCCCATCGCGTCCCAAAACAGCACTTTGACCAAGATAAGTGACCTAAGTCACTGGACGAAGGAGTTATGTCACGGGACCAGGACTGAAGAGAGCGTATTCATTGTGGAGACCCCAATGATCCGCCCATGTCTCCCGCTCGCCACTGGCCACCTTCAGAATCAAGCGGAAGATCTCCCACCCGATATCCTCAATCGTGGCGTCACCGGTCGCGATCCGGCCTGCATCCACATCGATGAGGTCATGCCACCGCTGCGCAAGCGAGGTTCGCGTCGCCACCTTGATCACTGGCGCCATCGCAAGACCATACGGTGTGCCGCGGCCCGTGGTGAAGACGTGAATGTTCATCCCTGCCGCAAGCTGCAGGGTGCCGCAGATGAAGTCACTCGCCGGAGTCGCCGCAAAGACGAGGCCCTTCGTCGTCACTCGCTCGCCGGGAGCGGCCACTGCAACTAACGCGCTCGTGCCCGCCTTCGCAACCGACCCCATCGCCTTCTCTACGATGTTTGCGAGGCCGCCCATCTTGTTGCCCGGTGAAGGGTTCGCGCTACGGTCCGCATCCCCGCGCGCCAGGTATTCGTCATACCATCGCATTTCGCGAACAAGGTCCTGCGCTACTTGCTCGTTTGCCGCACGTGCCGTCAGCAGATGCACGGCGTCGCGAACTTCAGTGACTTCGGAAAACATCACCGTGGCGCCAGCGCGCACAAGCAGGTCCGAGGCAAATCCGACTGCAGGATTAGCCGTTACTCCCGAGAAGGCATCGCTGCCGCCGCACTGCATGCCAACGATGAGGTCCGACGCCGGGCAGGTCACACGCCGCCGCTGGTTCAGCACCACCAGTCGCCGCTCGGCAAGTTCCATCAGCGCGGCGATCATGTCCTCGAACCCCATGTGCTGTTCGTCCTGAAGACGAACAACGTAAGGGGCTTCGTTGAGGATCGGCAACGTACTGGGAGGCAGCATCTGTGCGGGCTGCATCTTCTCGCATCCCAGACTGGCGACCATAGGAGCGCCGCCAAGGTTGGGGTTCAGGCTGAGATTGCGAAGTGTTCGCACGGGGATCTCGGCCCCCGGCGCATTCATTGCGATGCCGCACCCATAGTTGTGGGTGATTGCGATCACGTCGACGACATTGGGATACTTCGGCAGTAACTCCGCCTTAATGCGGCGTACAGCATAGTCAACCGTTGCAGCAACGCACTGCACCGTCGTACTGATGCCAAGGATGTTGCGCGTGCCTACCGTGCCATCGGAATTGCGATAACCCTCGAAGGTGTATCCCTCCAGCGCTGGCAACGGTTCGGGTGTTTCGGTGGCCAGGGGCAGATCGTTCAGCGCAGGCGCAGCCGGAGCGATGAGATCATCCTCCATCACCCATCCTCCCTGCGGTATCGCACGCCCCGCAATTCCGATCACGACGCCGTAGCGAACAATCGCATCACCTTCCGCGATTGCGGACAGCGCGACCTTATGTGCTTCGGGCACATCATCGACAAGCACCAAGCCTGACGGAAACCGAGTCCCCACAGACAGACCACCCGGATTCACAATGATCGCCACGTTGTCGTTCGGATGAACGCGGACATATCTCGGTTCGCTGGAGTCATTCATCGCTGTTGGCCTCCGACCGCTGGAGCCAGGTCAACGCGCTTGATCTCACCTACGATGACGAGGTAGCTAAAGATGGCCACCAGTGCAGTCACACCGATGAAAACCAGAGCTCCACTATAAGATCCTGTAGAACTCTTGATCAGGCCGATGATGATCGGCGTGCTGATGCTGGAAAGGTTGCCGAAGAAATTGAAGACGCCACCGTTCATCCCGATCATGTTACGCGGCGAAACATCCGCGATTACCGTCCATCCCAACGCTCCAACGCCCTTGCCAAAAAACGCGAGGGACATCAACGCCATCACCACCACCTGCGAGTTGGTATAGTTGCAACCAATCATCGTAATCGAAAGCATCATACCCAGGATGATCGGAAGCTTGCGGGCGTAGCTCAACGAGTGTCCTCTTTTCAGCAGGCCATCTGAGACGATGCCGCCAAGCACGCCGCCGCCAGAGCCGCAGAGCGCGGGCAGCGCTGCAAGGACGCCGACCTTCACGATGGAAAGATGTCGCGCCTCGGCAAGGTAGCTCGGGAACCACGTGAGGAAGAACGTGGTAAGTGTGTTGATGCAGAACTGGCCTATGTAAATACCCACTAGCATGCGTTGGCTCAAGAGCTGCCGCACAATGTTCCAGGTCAACCCCCCGGTGAAACTGTTCCCCGCCGAGCGGCTTGTGTTGACAAGCCCTCCGCCCAGCTCGATGTGACTGATCTCTGCCTCGGAGATACGTGGATGCTCCTTCACGTCGTAGACGAGCTTCTTCCATGCCAGCGCGAGCACTAGACCGAAGCAGCCGATGAACCAGAAGCAGCTTCTCCAACCGTAATGAAACGTGAGCCAACCAAACAGCGGAGCGAAAGCAACGAGGGCAAAGTACTGCGACGCGTTGAAGATGGATGAGGCGCGGCCACGTTCTGCAGCAGGAAACCATGCGGCCACGATGCGACCGTTGCCGGGAAACACGGGAGATTGCGCGAGCCCCGAGAGCAGCCGGATCGCAAAGATCGCGGTGAAGACCCACGCCAGAGGTAGCGATCCCGCGAGCGCGAGGAGGAACGCGCAGACGGACCAGCACACGATGCTGATGCCATACACAGCCTTCGAACCATAGCGGTCGAGCAGACCGCCCGACGGAAGCTGGCCCAGCACATAGGCCCAACCAAATCCTGACAGCAGCCAGCCGAAGCGAAGCGGACTGATTGCCAGTGCCTTCTGCATCGCGACGCCAGCCACCGAGAGCGCCGCGCGATCGCCATAGCTGAAGCAGCTTGCGATAAAGAGCATCGCCACGATGCCGTAGCGCACACGAGTCATGCTGTCTGTGGAGACTGCACGCACAGCGCTCATCAGCTCTTGTCACCGATCAACGCCTGCAGAGAAGCAAACTCTTCGGCACCCAGGTCAACCAACGGAGAACGCACCGGGCCTGCGGAGCGGCCCACCGCCTTCATTCCTGCCTTTACGATCGATACCGCATATCCCTTCCGTCGGTTCCGAATCGCGATGTAAGGCAGCACGAACTCCTTCAACATCCTGTACACCGTCTCGCGGTCCCGTTGCCGCACCGCTGCATAGAACGTGTTCGCAAAGTTCGGGATGAAGTTGAAGATGGCCGACGAGTATGTCGTCACCCCCATCTCGAGATACGGCAGAGCGAAGGTCTCGGCAGTCGGGAGGCCACCGACATATACCAACCGCTCACCCATGCGTGCAAAGACCCTAGTCATCATCTCGATGTCGCCAACACCATCCTTGAAGCCGATCAGGTTCGGGCAGCGGCGACAAATTTGTTCCAGGCTGTCCTCATTCAGGATGAAGTTATCGCGGTTGTAGACGATCACTCCGAGCTTCGTTGCCGCACAAACCGCCTCAACATGAGCGATCATGCCGGACTGCTCGCTATTCACCAAATATGGCGGCAGCAACAGCAGCGCATCCGCGCCCGCGGCCTCGGCTGCCTGCGCGAACTCAATCGCCATCGCCGTTCCATAGCCGCAACCCGCAAGCATCGGAACACGGCCGGCGTTCTCCTCCACCGCCGCGCGCACCACGCGGGAGTATTCGCCGAGCGTGAGCGAGAAGAACTCGCCCGTGCCACCAGCGGCGAACAGGCCCACCGGATTGTGCTCGAGAAGCCAGCCGATGTGTTGCCGATAAGCTGTCTCGTCGAAGGCGTTCGTCGCAGTGAAGTGCGTCACCGGAAAGGACAGCAGGCCGCCGCCGATCACCCCGGCGAGCTCTGCTGGAAGCATCCGTGCCATGAGATCTCCTGTGCGCCGGAACTCCCTATGCCGGCGCGAAAAACACTATAGCCCAGCGAGTGGGGTGCTGTGCAGCTGCGTCATCCATGTCCTCCAAAAAGACAACGGGCGAAGCGCTAAAAGGCCGTTGTTACGGACCTTGAATGCTTCGCCCGTCATGGTCTTTCCGCCTGCTAGTTCTCGAGACTGTTGAACAGCAGCTTGAACGTTCCGTAGGTTTGCGCACGATGCTGTGTGCGGAAGCCTACGAGGACCACCTTGCCCTTGCCCATCTCGGCGGAGATCATGGCTGGTTTGCCCGTGATGTTGCCTTCTCCGACGAGCCAGCCGCTTTGCAGGATGTCACGCTTTCCGTAAGTAGCGATGACGGAATACTTCTCGCTGCCGTTGCCGCCGGGCATGTCAAAGACAGGATCGCCCTGGAGGTAGAGAGCATACGCTTCCGTGGGCATGCCGTAAGCAAGCGGATTGGTGTTATCGACTTCGATCTGGAGCGTGGAGCCTGGGCACCAGAACTGCTTGGTGGTGAGGCTGGCAACAGCATTGCGAGCCCGGACACCCAGCTTGTCGATGGCGAAGTTGCTGGCCTGGCCGAGGGTAACGACGGTGCCACCCTTCTGGACGAAGTCCTTCAGCGCCTTGACCCCATCCTCACCGAAACCGGAACGGTACTCGGGGGGCATGGCTTCGCGGCCTTCGCCCTCACCACCGCCCCCACCACGACCGCCTCGGCCGGCAGCGCCAGCAGGTGCGGGCTCTCCGGTGAGAGTGGCAGTGGCGTCGTCGGGGAAGATGATGACGTCGAACTTGGCGTTGAGGTCGCCCTTCTTCAGCTCCGGATCGAAGATGTTGACGGAGTCGTAGCCAAAGTGCTCGAGGAGCCAGCGGGTCCAGCCTTCGTCAACGTTGCCGCCGCCGTAGCGCTGGTAGAGCCCAACGTGGAGACGCTTGAGGGCGTGGGTTCCGCTCGTTGGCACCGAAGTGACAGGGTTAAAGTCAACGCCTGTCTCCTTGGCTACACTCTTCAAGTCGGCTTCGGCTCCGCCGGTGACGAGGAAGTCGCCTTTGCTGAGGCCAGGAGTGTCCGCGTCGATCCGGCTGACCTTGATGCCCTTCTGCTGCAGCTGGTTGACGGCGAGAAAGGCTGCGTCGAGCTTGACGCTCAGTGTGTAGCCAGGCTTGCCGGCCGGGATCTTGCCGGCAGGCGTGGGGGCTTCGGTAATGAACTTCGCGTCGACTTTGAGCGGGCCGGCGATGTGGTCGACGCGGACCCCCATGAACTCGTTGAGGGCATCGGTGGAGAGATCATACGGACGGATGGGATCGCCGTTCTTATCCCGCGTCCAGTCGTTGTCAGGGAAGAAATTGCGATCCAGGAGGTTGCGGATGAGACCCATCTTGGGCTGTGCCAGCGGGATGATGAAGGTGCCGGCCTCATAGTAGTGGCCATCGGGGGTGGAGAAGGGCTTGTCTGTCTTTTCGATATCAATGCCCTGCACCAGCAACTTCTGGATGAGGAAGTTGACGGTGATGGGATCGAGTTGGTTCGCGGGGATGACGTACTCGTTCAGAGGAGCATCGGCGCCACGCTTGGTTTGGTTGATGGCCTTCTGGTAGGCGTTGTAGAGGACGGTCTCGCGGTTGCGCGCGGCGATGTCCATGGCGGCCCAGGCGGCCGTCTTCTGCATGTTGACGATGTCGCGCAGGTGCCACCAACCACCGGGCCATGGATCGGGGAAGATCGTCTCTTCTTCATACTTGGGCAGGTTGCGCGCACCGCCCTGAAGCTGCTCGGGCAGGACATAGAGCGGGGTGGCGAGCTTGGCTGAGGCGGACTCTGTGAGCATCCCGTCGATGTTGTGGAACGGCGTGATCCAGTGAAATCCGAAGTGGCCCCAGCCGGAATAGATGGCGTTGTTGATGGCGCCGGTGTAGCCGTTCTCGGTTTCCTTGTAGGCCATCTGCGCGCCGTACCAGGCGATCTCGCGCCACATCAGTGGGTCGCCGTAGGGGCGGCTCGGTTCCGCGTACGGCGGTAGAGAGATGCGCGGGCCATAGCTGCCCATGTGGTGGTGGTCGACGTAGACCTCGGGACGCCAGTCGGTAAACAGCAGGCTGGCCATGTACTGGGACTCACGCATGGAAGTCAGCAGCGCGTCGCGGTTGTCGTCGTGCCCGATGTACTTGGCATACAGCGACGGGTAGTTCGAGCCTTCATACGGTGTGCCGAGAGTCTTGTTGTACCAGTCGGTGACCATGAGCTCGCCGTCGGGGTTGAAGCAGGGCACCTCGATGAGCACGACGTTGTCGAGGATGCGCTTGGCGTCCTCGTCGGTACGGGTGAGCATGTCATAGGCAAGCTCGGGGGCCATCTGCGTGCCGCCGATCTCGGTCGCGTGCATCGACATGGACTGCACGATGACAACTTTGCCCGTGGCGATGATCTTCTTGATCTCGGCTTCTGGCGTCGACTGCGGATGGACCAGAGTGAGGTTGTTCTTCTGGATGTTCTTGATGTCGGCGAGATTCTTTGCCGAGGTGATGATGACCATCAGGAAGGGATTGCCGTTCTCGGTCGGCCCCATGTTGATGACCTTCATCTTGCCTCCGCTCTCCTTCTCGAGCACGGAGTAGTAGTCCACAATCTTGTCCCAACGCGCCATCTTGCGGTCCGCGCCAAGCTGGAAGCCAAAGAACTTTTCAGGGGATGTGACCGACTGTGCAAAGGACAAAGTCGTCGTCGTCGCGAAAGCGGCGAGCAGGGCACAAGAGCGGAGCAAGCGCATAACTTTCCTTACCTCCAGGGGTACGGCGTCGTAGGAGCCCAAATTGGATTGCGAATGTGCTTACGAGTGTAGCGCGATTCCTTCGGCCCCCGACGGAGTTCCTCAAGCTGGCCACGACACTGGGGCAACATCCCGCAGGGCGGAAATAGGTCCGAGCGGTCGGCGCGCGCCTCGTTCACCGGCACGGGAGTACTCGAGCCCGCAATGAGCCCGGTAGCGCTCGACCAGCGTGTTCGACTAACCTGTTGCAGTCGTTCCGTTCCTCCATGCCCAGCGAATCGTCAGAACCCCTGAAAACCGAAGGCCCCCGGAAAGACCTGATTCAGGGAACGACCCAGATGGCCGGACTCGTCCGGGCCCACGATTGGGGCGCTACTCCTATTGGTCGCATCGAAGATTGGCCAGAGAGCCTTCTCTCCTCGGTCAATCTGATGCTGGCCTGCGCCTTCCCTGCGCTCGTCTTCTGGGGCAAAGAGCTGGTCCAGCTCTACAACGATCCCTTCATCCCTCTGCTGGCGGAGCGTCATCCCTCAGGCCTGGGACAGACCGCGGCCGAGTGCTGGTCCGACGCGTGGCAGATCGTTGGTCCGAACCTCAAGCGGGTGATGGACGACCGGGAGACGGTGTACTACGAAAACGCCGTCGTTCCCGTCCTTCGCGACGGCAGGATGCAGGACATCCGCTGGACCTACAGCTACAGTCCGATCTTCGGCAGGGGCGGGGATGTTCTCGGCGTCCTCGTCATCTGCCAGGACATCACCGCACAGGAGAATGCCTTCGGGGATCTTCGTCAAAGCGAAGCACAGGCATTGCGCGTGCTGCAAAGCATTGGTGACGCTGTCATGGTGACCGATGCTGCGACGCGCGTGAATCGTATGAATCGAGTGGCGGAGCGGCTGACGGGATGGACCGAGGCGGAGGCCCAAGGACACCTGCTCACGGAAGTCTTCCGCATCGTGAACGAAACGACCCAGCTCCCTGTAGAGAGTCCGGCAGAGAAGGTGAAGAAGACCGGATCGGTCGTTGGCCTCGCCAACCACACCGTCCTTATCTCCAGGGACGGAAGGCGCACCGCAATCGACGATAGCGGAGCCCCCATCCTCGACGACAGCGGAGAGTTGCGCGGAATCGTCCTCGTCTTCCGCGATATCGAAGAGCGGCGAGCGGCGGAACGCGAACGGGACCGCATGACCGCGCGCCTGAGCCAGGTTCTGGAGGCCACAACCGATGCGATCGTGGGCATCGATCGCAATTGGGTCATGACCTACCTCAACCCCAAAGCGGTGGAGATCTACGCCGCCAACCGGGAGATCCTTGGCCTGACCGTGTGGGAAGCTTTCCCGGACGCGGTGTACGAGGGATCACCGTACGTCGAACATTTCAGCCGGGCGATGAAGGAGAAAATTCAGGGCGCGTTCGAGTCCTACTACCCTGAGCCTCTCAACCTATGGCTGCGGGTGGATGTTTACCCCACGCCGGAGGGCATCGTAACGTTCTCGCGAGACGTCACGGAAGAGATTGCCGCACGGGAGGCGCTCAAGCAGAAGTCAGAGGAAGCGGAACGTCAGCGCACTGAAATTGAGACGGTTTACCGGACCGCTCCCATCGGCCTGGCGTTGTTCGATACCACGGACTTCCGCTACCTGCGCCTCAACAATCGCCAGGCGGAGTTCTTTGGACTGAAACCCGAGGCGATTGTCGGCCGCACCCTGACCGAAATGGCTCCCATCGGTGGCCTCAAGGAGCTCTTCGAGCAGGTGCTCGCGGGAGAGCCGGTCGTCAACTTCCCGCTGGAAGGTGAGCTGGTCACCCGCCCCGGAGAACACCGCTACTGGACCGTGAGCTACTTCCCGGTCATCGGCGCCGACGGCACGGTCCAGGCCATTACGGCAGCCTCGCTGGAGGTCACGCAGCAAAAGAGGGCGGAGCAGGCGCTGATTCAAAGCGAGAAGCTCGCGGTCGTAGGCCGACTGGCGGCCTCCATCGCACATGAGATCAACAACCCGCTGGAATCGGTGACCAACCTGCTCTATCTCGCCGCAAATACCGAAGATCCCGCGCAGGCGAGGTCCTTTGTCCTGGCAGCTGAGAACGAGCTTCGCCGTGTCTCGGTCATCGCCAATCAGACGCTCCGATTCCACAAGCAGTCGAGCAGCCCCCAGGAGATCGCTGGAGAACAACTCCTCGACAGTGTGCTGTCCATGTTTCAGAGTCGCATCGTCAACGCCGGCATAGGCGTGGAGAAGCGCATCCGTACGAATCAACCCGTGCGCTGCTTCGAAGGGGAGATCCGCCAGGTGCTCAGCAACCTGGTGAGCAATGCGATTGATGCAATGCAGACGCAGAACAACCGCCGTCTCCTGGTGCGCAGTCGAGCGGGTCACGACTGGCAGACGGGAAGGCCAGGGCTGGTGATCACCGTCGCAGATACCGGCAGCGGTATCCCACCAACCGCTCGAAACCGCATCTTTGAACCGTTCTTCACGACAAAGGGCATCAGCGGCACAGGTCTGGGCCTCTGGGTGAGCCATGAAATCGTTGAACGGCACGCCGGAACGCTTCACCTGCGCAGCAGTCAGAGGCAAGGTCACAGCGGAACCGTGTTCGCGATCTTTCTGCCCTTCACAGCCGTCAATCGTTGAACACCGGCCAAGAGCCATTTCGTCACGACTCCGCTCCTCCAGTACGCTGCACGGGAATAAGGAGTATCCTCCGTCAGTAGTAGTGGCAATTCTCCGCTCGCTTCAGCGCTCCCTCGCGTTGCTCCTGACGAGCCCCTTCCTCTCGGCAATGAACTGGAGTTCGTGTGGGCGAGAACGGCAAGCCTCACGTGAGGAAACGCTCCTCCCTGCCCACTCGCACAAACGTCGTGTGCGTCATGCCGCGGAGCGTGTCTGACGCCACGGGCGATTCCGGCGAAGGTTCGACCGACCCACTCCCGGACTCTGCTCCATCGCTCACCGCGCCTGCGCGTACCAGAGCTCGCGCGACAGTAATCGAGTTCCCCGGCAGCGCCTCCGCACCGACCACCAAAAGCCGGCCCATGTGAAGCCACCGTCGATGTGGTTGCGCAAGATCTACGCACCGCGGCGGCCATCGCACGCATGCTCCTTGTCGAGCATCTTCCGGACTCCCCATCGCACATCAAGTCCCTGGCTAACTCCATTCAGATCGTGAGAACGCAATGAGCCTCAATTCCATGAATTGGCCGCGGCTTCTCCCTCGCCTCTTGTGGCGAAGGCAGTGCCCACTCTGCACCTCCGTGGACTTCCAGGAGGCGGAGTTGGAACCTATGGATACCGTCCTCCGGCTATTCCTGCTCACTCCCGTCCGATGTTCCAATTGCTGGCGTCGTTACTACTGGTTCGCCACGAAGCCCAAGTGAGCTCATCCATCAGAACAAACGTCCCAGGGTGAAGAAGACCTTGCGGCGTCCTGCATCGCCCGCCGAGCCAGCCAGCGTGAGCACTCCGAGCGGCGTGGACGCGACCACTCCACCAACAAAGTCCTGACGAAGGATCGCCCGCTGCTCAGGCGACCATATCTCCCCCGCCTCGTAGGCTCCGGTCAGGTACACCCCTTGTCCCAGTCCCGAAGGCAACGCCGCAATCTTCCGCAGGTATCCCGCGCGGGCGAGGTAATCATCTGTGCCTCGATACTCATCGATGGACGACGCCGACAACCGCAGCGGGCCGCCCAGCGTGAAGCGGAAAGGGTCCGCGACACGCTGTCGGAAGTAGCTGTCTCCCTCCGCACGGAAGCCGATCAGGTTCTTCTGTCCCAGGAGCATCGTCCTCGAGGTGCTCATCTGCAACAGCGGAGCGTTTGCGCTGGATGCGGTATGAAACAGGCTCCCCACCGAAGCATCGAAACGAAGACCATGCGGTGACACCGCCCCCGTGACCGCGCTGTCATAGGAGAAGTGCACGACTCCAGTCTGCGCCGTGCCGGACAGGTCGCGGCTTCCATCGCTTCCGGATACGAGCCTCCAACGCGTCACCTGAGCTCTCCACTCTGCAGTCACCTGCAGCTGCCGGCTGAAGGTCCGGCCGAAGTCCAACCCACCGCCCGCCTGTTGCTCGAAGCGTTCGGAGATGCGACGCTGATCCGCCCACAGATATACGGGCTGTCTCGTGATCGTCAGGTGCGGCTGGACGAAGAGACCGTTCGACGCGACCGGCCTGTAGTACTCCACGGCGCCATGGGTAAGAAAACCGAAGCGAACATCGGCACGCAGCTCCGAGCCATAGCCTCCCAGGTCCTGGTCTACCAGCCGCATATCAAGGTTGTTCCTCGTAACGTTGGAGGTCACCGCCGTGAGGTCGCCTCCGATCATCAGGAACGGCGGCCCATTCCGGCTCTCTCCAAGGTGAACAATCACTCCCGTGTCTGGGGCCTCCTGCTCCCCGTGAGTAAGCCCATTGTTGGGCTCCGGCTGGAAAGTCTCAAAGGACGCTTCGCGGTTGCCTGCGCCTTCCACGCGATGGAGATCGGTGTTGATCGCACTGGCATCGATCGGCCTTCCCTCCAGCGAAGCAAGGCTCTTCTCAACACCCTTGCGCGCCGACTCAGAACCACCCTCCACCCGAAGGTTCCGCAGTTTCCCAGGCTGCGGAGCTATGCGCGCTTGGCGATCCCGCAAGTACGCGAGCCAGCCATCCTCCGAGAGGCGATACGGCAGCACTTGTTCCTTCTGGCTCTCCGCCGCCTTATAGCCCTCAGCGATCAGTTGCTTGGCCTTGTCATAATCCGTGGTCGTAAACGTATCGGTCGCCGCCGTGATCAGGATGTCCGCGTGACTGATCCCAGCTCGCTCCGTCTTGGCGCTGCCTGCAGTAAACGCGCGAGAGAACACGCCGAAGATCGAGTTCATGTCCGCTTCGGTAAGACCGGCGCTCTTCAGATGGACGGCGATGATCACATCCGCGCGAAGATCGTTTCGCGCAACCGTTGTCGGAAGATTGTCAGTGAACGCTCCGTCCACAAGATAATGCCCTTGATAGCGTACGGGGGAAAAGACGCCGGGGATCGAGATCGAAGCCCGTATGGCATCCGGCATCGGACCTCCGCGAAAGACCAGAGGCTCCAGCGTGTTCAGATCCGTAGCCACGCAACGAAACGGAATAGGCATGCGGTCGAAATCGCCTTCGACCGAGTTGTACGCGTTGAACTCCTTGCGAAGGAGATCATTGAGGCCACCATCCGATAGCAGAGCGTTACGAAAGCTCACGCCATTGCGAAGCCCCAGGGTGATCGCCTGCGGAAGATCACGCCGATCCTGCCGCCGGCGATAGCCAATCTCGTCATAAGGCGTCTGCAGCGTGAAGATGCCTTCGAAGAGATCACTCGTCGCGAGAGTCTGCAGCCTCTGCGGCGTAACGCCCGAAGCGTAAAGCCCTCCGAGCAGCGCTCCCATGCTCGTCCCCGCAACGCGGTCGACGGGTATGTGGTGCTCTTCAAACCACAGCAACACTCCGATGTGAGCGAGCCCGAGCGCGCCTCCGCCCTCGAGAACCAGGCCGACCGACTTGCGATCCGCGGGAACGATTGCTGGCAGCGACGTGGACGGGCGGCTATCTGCTTCGGTCGCCGCCTGCCCCGTCACCTCCGTTGGAGTAGCGCTGACCTGCGGCTGTTGACCGTGCAATGCCGGAGCCACGAGCCCCAGCATGAACTGCGCGATGATCCCCGCGACAATCGCCTGATGAATCTTCTTTCGGTCCTGCAAACTCATGATTCATCCCTCGATCGTCTTGTTCCATCACAACAGCTCTTGCGTCACATGCTGCGAGGAACGCGCGAGCAACGTCTATCTAGCCGTGATACTGCTTTCCCGACTTCTTCCCCACACCAGTAATCAGACCGCTCCGGATGCTCGCAGCCAGTTCGCGCCGGCACGCGATGCTGAAATCCAAAAGCGGATCGGTACCGGCCTGCAGCATCGCAGCGCGGATGTGGTCGACGTCGAGGTTTGGATCGCCGAAGCGTTTCGCAATCTGTCGGACCAGGTCCTCCGCCGCATGAAGCACCGGCGCAGAGGCCAGCAGCCGTATGCGGCTGACGATCGCATAAAGTGCAACCAGATCATCCAGCGTCTCGAGAGATTGCGCCACCGACGTCGCATAGAGTTTTGCCGCCGCGGAGATGAACTCCGCATATAGCGACTCGCGCTGGCTGAGCTGATGATTGAAGAATTCTCGCTGCAGCAACGAGCGCTGCATCAGATAGCTGTTCATCAGTGGCGTGAGTGCGCCAACCGTCGACCCACCCATCGCTGCAAGCGCACTCACAATGGCGGCATTCATGTCTCCTCCGAATTCATCGAGGCGACTCGCCCAGGATTCGCAGCACATCGGCTTCGGCCAGCGAGCGCCCCAACGTTGCCTGCAGCAGCGAGGCCTGCGCCTCATGCATCTTCGCGATGGCATCGTCGCGCCCTGAGGCCAGCAGTGCATCCTGACGAAACTGTTCGGTCGAGACCCGCGCTAGTTCTTGTCTCGTGTCAAGCGCCTCCTGTGCTACAGATACCAGCCCTTGCAGTTCGTCGAGCTTGTTATAGGCTGACTCAATCTCGACGCTAACTTCCTCTTTCACCTTCTCGAGATTGACCTCCGCCTCACGAACCCGCACGCGCGACTCCTGCAGCTCCGCGTGCCGCTTACCTCCATCGAAGAGGTCGTACGTGAGCGAGAAGCCGAAGGTCCCAAAGTTGTGAACTAGAAACGGCACGCCACTCTGATAGCTGTATCGCGCAAGTCCGGTGACATCGGGGATATAGCTATCGCGGGCCGCACCGTTGCCGGCTTGCGCCTTGAGCAGCGCTTGTTGCGCCGCCTTCACGCGTGGGCTTTCGGAGAGTACTCGCCGCACGGCATCCTCGCGTGGCGGCAGCTGCATTCGCTGGCTAGCCCCTGCCTTGTCCAGCACAAGATGCGTGCCCAGCGGAAGCCCCGCAAGATCATTCAGCTGCAGCGTGAGATCGCGAATCTGAATCTGCTGCGTCAGCAACGATTGTTTCGCGCTCAGCAGTGCAGCATGACTTTCGAGCCGCGCTGCATCGAGTGCTCTTCCCTGAGCGATGTTCTGCAGCGCCTCTTCAGCTCGGGTCTTGTTGGCCTGTACGGCGAACGTGGCAGCATCGCTCTCTTCCGTTGCGATGAGAATCGAAAGATAGAGCTGACGCACCTTGAGCGCGATCTGGTTCTCGGCCTCTCCTTCCTCGATCTGTGCAGAGTGAACGTCAGCTTCGGCCGCACGATTCGCATTCCGAATCTTCAACAGCTGCGTGAATGGCTGCGTAAGGCCTGTACCACTCGTGTAGGACGTATCGCCGCCCTGTCCGATGAAGAGCGCCCGCGACGGAATCAGCCCTGTGGCAGACGAGCTCCCGAACGCGCCCGCAGGAATCTGCACACCCGCCAGGTCCGTCACGTGCGCGACCATCGACTCATTGCGAATCTTCGGAAAGTAGTTTGCCCGCGCCTCATCCTTCTTGTCCTGGTTCTCCATCACACTCAGGCGCGCGAGCTGCAGATTGCGATTCTGGCGCAACGCCAGGTCGATGGCCTCGGACAGTGAGATCATTCGTGGCGCTTCCTGGGAGAGCAGGCGATTCGGCTGAAGAGCCGCCGCAAACAACATCGCGCTGATCACGCTCCAACCCAGCCATGTACTAGCGCTTCGCGCATGCCGCATAGTTCTGTCCTTCCATTGCAAGGTCATGAGGGTCTCTTCTCCTCATTGATAAGTTGCCGATACTGTGTGGGCACGCGCAGCATGCAGGCGATCAACACCATAGCGACGGTTGCGCCCACAGCCACAAGCCGGAAGCTATCGCTGATGGCAAGCGTGAGGGCCTGCTGCCGCACCTGCAACCCCAACAGCTCCGCTCCGCGCGCAGACGCGGTCAAAGCGTCAGCATGCTGCTCCATGCCCGCACGAAGAAGCCCAAGACGCATCAAGGCCAAAGGGTTTCCTGCATTGATGTTGTCGACCAGCATGTTGGAGTGAAACTGCTCGCGTGCGGGGATGAAATGCAGCATGAGAGCGGTACCCGCCTCGCCTCCCAGTAGCCGCAGCGTTTGGAAAAGTCCCGAAAACGTCAGCGCATTGATGGGAGCTTCAATCGCACCGCTGTTGATCACCTGCAAAATGATGGCTCCGACGAGTCCGTTGAACGCAAAGGCCAGGCCGAACGAGATCACCAGTTGGGAGTGCACAAAGTTGTCTCCCGACCAGACGGACGTCACGCCTGCATTCATCGCGCACCCGAGCCCCACAACCAGGAAACCGGTAGCCAGAATGATCCGCGCATCAACGTAGTGCAGCAACCACATGGCCAGCAGGCCAAAGCCAACCTGCGGCAATGCAACCCACAGCATCGCGGCTCCTGTCTGGTCCGGCCGATAGCTCTGCACCGATCCCAGATAGTTTGGAACCACCACGACCGCTGCCAGCATGATGAAGCGAAACAGAATCAGGACGGCGCCGAGCAGAAGGATGTTACGCTCTCGCAGGTAACCGAGATTCACGAGCGGGTTGGGCATCATGAGGCGGCGTACCACCGTCGCAATCAGCAACAAGCTGGCGGAGGCAATCAATCCGACGATGAGCCCTGATCCCAGCCAGTCGAGACGTTGCCCCTGATCGAGTGCAACATAGAGCGCTGCGAAGCCAAAGCTTGCGTAAAGAAAGCCCCGCCAGCTGGGTGGTTCCTGCCCTGGCTTCGGTTTGGGCAACGGTTGTCGCGGGATGCCGAAGAGAACCAGGAAGAACATCGCCGGCGTTAGGATCACGCTGTTCCAGAAGATCCAGCGCCACGAGAGATGCACGATGTACCAGGCTTCAAGGGACGTCGCCACATAGGTTGTGAAGACAATATCCGTGGCGTACGCCGCGATGGCGACGAGGACATACTTGATGGGGATGTTGCGCAGGATGAACGACAACGTCAGCGGATAGAAGGTGCCCCCAGTCAGGCCCGCGAGTACAAGCAGCGTGAAGAGCATCGTCGTATTCGTGCAGAACGGAAGCGCGGCGCTGATGATGGAAAACGCGACCGCGCAGGAGAGAAGCACGCGCCTGGCGCCCAGGAGACCACCGAGGTACACCGAGAATGGGCCAATGAACATCATGCCCGCGTTAAACGCCGTTCCGGTCCACGAAGCCTGATCCACGCTGAGACCAAGCCCCGGTCGAAGATCCGCGAGCCCCACGGACAGGAGCCTTCCCGCAAAGGAAGCGATCATCGCCCCGAGCAGGACTCCGAAGATCCCCAAAATCGGATAGACCGGATAGGTCTTCGCCAATGTAGCTTCGTCCCCCACTAACGCCCCTTGCGCTCTGAAGTGTGGACCGTGACAAAAACGGAAAGACCAGGGATGAGCCTGTCTTCCGGCCTATCACCGGGATCAAGCTCGATCTTCACCGGAACGCGCTGCACCACCTTGGTGTAGTTGCCCGTTGCGTTATCCGGAGGAAGCAACGCGAACTGCGATCCACTCGCCGGCGCGAGGCTAGAGACGTGGCCGTGAAATATATGGCCTGGGATGCTGTCGACCTGGATGTCGGCAGGATCTCCCACGCGAATCCTAGCGAGCTGCGTCTCCTTGAAGTTGGCCTGCACCCACGGATCGCTATCGACGACGTCGATGACCTGCATACCCGCCGGCACCAGCTGCCCAATGCGAACGTGCCGCTCACCCACGGCGCCATCGGTGGGAGCAGTGATCTTCGTATAGCCGAAGTTGACGGTCGCTACAGTGATGGCCGCCTTCCGAGCCTCGACTTGTGCGCGGTAGACACTGTCCTTTGTGTCCATCGCGGCGCGCTGGCGTTGTTCTGCGACAAGCGCAGCGCGGGCCTGTGCCAGTGCCGCCTGCGCTCGCGCAACGTCAGCCTGCCGCGCGGACAGCATCCCTGCGAAGCGCGTGGAATCAGCGACCGCGGCATCATACTGTTGCCGCGTCGTTGCTTTCACGGCAAGCAGCGCCTCCTGGCGCTTGCGGTCGGTTGCGGCGCGCTCGTCATCCCCAGCCGAAGAGGCAACTCCAGCCTCACCGGCATCGACTGCAGCCTGGGCCTGCTGCACCGCGGTCGTTGTAGCGACGATCTTCTCATCCTCAATGTGCTTGGCGTCCTGATTCGTGCGCCACTCCGCTTCCGCACCAGCCAGCGCGGCCTCAGCTTCCGTGCGCGCAGCGTTGTAGTCAGCGTCTTCTAGTTCGATGAGTGTCTGCCCGGCCTTCACGCGTTGATAGTCGGAGACGTCGACGCGCTTCACGGTCCCGGAGACGCGAGTGCTCAACGGCGTTACATCGGCGCGGAGAGTGGCATCGTCTGTCTTCTGATCGGCGCTGTCACCCACCCACTTATTCCACTGCCCTGTGATCGTAAGCAACAGCACCAGGGCTGCTGCCAGGATGCCCACAGGGATAAGGATCGTCTTCTTAGGCATGCTCATGATGCTCCTTGGAGGTTTGAGGCCCTGACGTTAGAGCTGCATCCGTTTGAAGTGCAAGCCCGGGGGCGTCAACTCCTCGCGATGCAGGAGGCTCCAGAATCTGCAACCCTAACCTGCGGATGATTTCGTCTTCGGTCGCAAGCTGCATCGTCACTGGAAACCCCTCCTCGACCCATCGAGCAAGGCCGCCCTCTAGCACCCACACTTCCGTGAGCCCCTTGCGCTTGAGCGCCATCGCCACCCTCGCACTGCGAAACTGACCGGAGGAAGCGCAATAAAGGACGATGGGGATTCCTGCAGGGACCACTACGCGCGCAGGGCTTCGCAACCGCGCAGGATCGATCCTCAACGCGGTCTCAATCCCGGCAGCCGAGACAAGCCCGTCCTGGAAGTGCAGCAGGTCGAGCACAATAACGGCGTTGCCATGCTCAAGCCGCGAATGGAGAAGGGCAGGCGAGATACGCTTCATCTTCAGCGTCCGCACCATCCTGAGGATCGCGAGTCCACGCCACACGATGTAGGCCACCAGCGGGATGACAATGAGCGCGAGCACGATGCTCCCAGAGGCATCGAGGAACGCGAGGATCCTGTCGACCTGATGGGAGAAGAGATAGCCGCATAACACGTAGCCCGCACTCCACAGCAAAGAGCCAACGCTGTCATAGGCCAGAAAGCTTGCGCGGCTCGCGCCTTCGAGTCCCGCAAGAGGCGGCGTGATTCCATCGAGTCCGGGCACAAACTTGGCCACGAGAAGTGAGCGCAGGCCCCATCGCTGAAACACCACATGCGCGCGCTCCGACGAGCGCCTCGGATCGTCCGCCAGATGCGTAAAGACCCTTAGAATCCGACGTCCCCAGCGTCTTCCCGCCTCGAACCACACCAGGTCGCCACCCAGACAACCAGCCACGGACACCGCGAGGATCGCGACTACGTTCAACTGCCCCTGACGAGCGAACGCGCCTGCGGCGATGAGGAAGAAGAGCGCCGGCACGGGAAGGCACAACTGGCGCGCGAAGACACTGATCGCGATCAGCGGATAGCTCAGTGTCATTCCATGAGGCATGTTTGCTTCACCTGTTCCGCGTCAGACTTTCCGTACTAAATGTTGGTGGTCTGGAGATTTTCCGATCCCCGTAACACTGCGTTCACAACTGGACCCTAGTGAATCCCCAGCATGTCGCAGGACAAGTCCTGGGCCAGCGAATACACCGTGCTCCAAAGCGACGACATGCGCAGCGATCTGCGGTGCAGTCCGATCACCAGGAGGTCGATGCCCTGCTGCTCCACAACACTGACCACCGTCCCGAGCATGTCGCCTTCGAGAAGGAACGGCGTGACGATCACTCCCCGCGCGCTTCCCTCTTCTGCCGCTCGCTGCATCAGCACTTCGTAGTGCCGGTCATGCTCGTCCTGAAGTTGGCGTATCGCGGACGGATCTGCCGCCGCCGCAAAAGCCGTGTACGCCGGGAGCGACTCCTTCACCGTGATCGTCGAAAGGCCCAGGCCGAGACGCGCGGCGAGTTCGATGCCTGCGCGAAGAGCACGCGCGGACTGCGGAGAATCATCAAGAGCTACTGCCACGTGCTGAAACATGTCTCGCCTCTCCGCCTGCGTTGCTACTGCGGTTCACAACCTGCGCGCTCCCGATAATCTTTCGCCGCCCGGGTCACTGCGTTCTTGATCTCGCTCTCTCCGAATGGTTCGGAGACCACGTCATATCCCCCAAGATCCAGCACGGCAGTCCAGAGCCGAAAGGTAGGGTGGCGGGTATAGACGAGAATCGACGGCTGCGGACTCAGCAGACTCAGTTCTCCCCACAACGGCCACCATTCGAGCTCCGACATGGCTTCGGGCAGCAGCAGGACCTCAAAGACCTGCCCCTCTCTCCGCAGCTCTTCAATCTCCTCCGCCGTCCCAACGCACACGAGTCCGCTATCCAGTGGGGCGAGCTTCTCCCGCAACAACTCACGGTTGCCAGGTGAAGTAATCGCCAACATCTTCGCAACTGCCGAGTTCCCCATGTTCGAACCCTCGCGCGGCTCTCATCAAAAGAGTGCCACCCTTTGCGGCCATGACTCAGTGAGGAACGGTTAGCTCACTGTGAGCGATCGGGGCAGCCCCTGTCACGGCCAGAACGAACGGGTACTCCACCCCTCCTTGGAGCCGTGCCGAATTGGCGTAAGAGAGTTACATTGATCTGTACGGAGACATCTCCCGCAGCAGTGCAACCCAGCGGTCCACAGAGACTCGGAAGAGGCCATGCCAGAAAACCTGATGGAACCCGGAGCATCGTCGCAGGCATGGAAGACTGACGCTGCTCCTCCGTCGGAGCAGGAGATCAGGACTGAGCTGGAGCGGGTGCTGGCGAGCTCCATCTTCTCCCAGTCCGATCGCCTCGCGCGATTCCTCCGCTTCACCGTCGAGCATGCGCTCGCGGGCAAGGGAGACTCCCTCAAGGAGTACGTGATCGGGGTCTCCGTCTACGATCGCAAGCCGCCGTACCATCCCAGCCAGGACTCCATCGTTCGCACCGAAGCCCGCCGTCTGCGCACCAAGCTGAAGGAGTATTACGAAGCCGAGGGTAGCAACAGCAGCGTCTTCATCTACTACCGCCTAGGAAACTACGCTCCCATCTTCCGTCGCGCCAGCCCCCAGCTGGAAGTCAGCGAGGAGCCTCCGCTGCCCGCGTCCAGCAACCTGCTCGCATCCGGCAACGGTGTCCGTCTCGCCGTGCTGCCGTTCGTGGATATCTCGCACCGTCCGCTTTCCACGCAATGCGCGCAGGGGCTTACGGATGATCTGATCCACGCGTTCAACCACACTGAGGGCGTAAAGATTGCCTCGCCCGCTGCCGTCGAGCAAGCGATGTCGCATCCCTGGGATCTGCGCGGCCTGATGTCGACAGCGGGCGTCACCTGCGCCATTGAAGGCTCCGTGCGCATCGACGACGAGTTCCTGCGCGTCACCATCCGCGTCGTGAACGAAGATGGCTTTCAGGCCGGCTCGCATCGATTCGAAACCTTCGCTGATCCGACCGTCATCGCAGAGGTTCAGGAACAGATCGTCAGCGCGTTCATCTCCCGCGCCCGCCCCTTGCAGTCGCGTATACGCAAACATCAGGCCGACGTCGGTGCTCTCGCATGGGCCATCTATCCGCTGGTCATCCAGGCAGAGACGATGCTCAACGAGGGCTCAGCAGCGGACATCCAGCCCGCAATGCTGCGGTTCCAGGAATCGCTCGAGATCGCACCCTTCGCCCGCTCCTACTGCGGCATCGCGCAGTGTCATCTCGACCTGGCGCTGCGTGGAGCAACGCCATCCTCCGAGGTAGTCGGACGAGCCATCGCCGCAGCGGAGAAGGCGATTCAGCTCGACGCAGAGATGTTTGGCTGCTACAGCACCCTGGCGACCGCCCATGCCCTGGCATGGGACTGGGAGGCAGCCGAGAGGCAATTCGCGAAGTCGCTGGCGCTCGGGGTGCATGGACCGTCGTCCCGGCAGTACGCGCTCTATCTCGCCGTTCGAGGCCGCTTTGAAGAGGGTGCGGAGCATCTTGCCATTGCGAATCGCATCGACCCCTTCTCCTACCGGCAAAAGGTAGCGTCCGCAAAGTTCCTTCACCTCGCTGGCCGCTTTGAGGAACTTCTCTCCAGCCCGACGACTCGCGGCCGCTATGGAGCCGTTCCTCTCGAATCTAAGATCATGAAGGGACTTTCGCTTGCGCATCTCGGCTTGAATAGGCAGGCGCAGGCCCTGGTCGACGAGATTCAAGCCGAGAACCAGCCTCACAGCCTGTTGTTCACAGCGCTTGCAGAGATCCTCGCGCTCTCCGGCGACCTCGAGCGCGCCACGAAGATTGCCACGACCTACGGGCTCTTCGGTCCGGCCACGCGGGTCAGCTCCTGTCGCCTCGCCCTACTGGCGTTGGCGTTGGGCGATGAGGCTGGCTGCTGCGATCTGCTGGAGAAAGGCATCGCGGAGCACGAAGCCGAGATGATCTGGCTGCAGGTCGATCCACGCTTCCATCCGATCCGACCATCCTCAACGTTCCAGCAACTCGTCGAGGGCGTATCCCCCGCTCATGACTTCGCCACCCGAAACAATTAAGCACCACCTCACCGTTAGCTAACCGTTGCTGACCTTCCCTCCTCCAACGCCGCCTGTCACGCTCAGCCGTCTACCATTCCCCGGAGGCAATGTGAGTGAACTTCAATCCGACGCGCTGGTCATCTTCGGTGCAACCGGCGATCTAGCCTACAAGAAGATCTTCCCTGCCCTGCAAGCAATGGTGAAACGCGGCACACTCTCCCATCCCGTAATCGGCGTGGCAAAGTCCGGCTGGAACCACGAGCAGTTTCTGCAACGAGCCGAGGCCAGTCTCACCGAGCACGGCGGACTCGATCCCAACGCATGGGCAACTCTACGTCCCCTGCTCCGTTACGTGGATGGCGACTACTCCGACGCGGGCACCTTCACCCAACTCAAGGCTGAGCTTGGCTCCGCACAGCACCCCGCTCACTACCTTGCGATTCCGCCGCTGCTCTTCGGCACCGTGGTGGAGCACCTTGGCGCGGCTGGCCTCACCAACGGAAGCCGTGTGATCGTCGAGAAGCCATTCGGGCACGACCTCGAGTCCGCTCGCATCCTCAACACCCAACTGCTGCAGCGCTTTCCAGAATCCTCGATCTTCCGCATCGATCACTATCTCGCCAAGCGGCCCGTACTCAACATGTTGGTGTTCCGATTCACCAACAGCTTCATGGAACCATTGTGGAATCGCAATCACATCGAGAGTGTGCAAATCACCATGGCCGAAGACTTCGGCGTGCAGGGGCGAGGCTCCTTCTACGACAAGACCGGCACCGTGCGTGACGTCATCCAGAACCACCTCTTCCAGGTCCTCTGCAACCTTGCCATGGAGAAGCCAGGCGGCAAGGACAGCGAGTTCTTTCGTGATGAGAAGGTCAAGGTCCTCAAGGCAATCCCCGAGCTCCAGTCCAGCGACATCGTCCGTGGGCAATTCGATGGCTATCTGCAGGAACCTGGAGTAGCCGCTGGATCTGAGACGGAGACCTTTGCGGCAGTCCGCCTGCAGATCGACTCCGACCGCTGGCAAGGTGTTCCCTTCTTCATTCGCGCCGGCAAGAATCTGCCCATCACATGCACCGAGGTCGTTGTGCGACTGCGCAAGCCGGCTCAGTGGAATGGCGTTGAAGCTCCGCAAAACACCATCCGCTTCCGCGTCAGTCCTGAGGTGACGATCGCCATGTCCGTCGCGGCAGGCTCCCTCAGCGACGAGAACGTTCGCATCCCCGTAGAGATGATGGCCAGTCGCCATCCCGCTCCTGAGGAGATGGAAGCCTACGAACGCGCGTTGACCGACGCACAACACGGCAATGCCGCATTGTTCGCGAGACAGGACGCCGTCGAGGAAGCGTGGCGCATCGTCCAGAATGTCCTCACCCCTGCAACCCCGCCCATCTCTTACGCACCCCACACCTGGGGCCCGGATGCGATGCGCACGACCATCGCACCCGATGGCGGATGGGCCGACCCACAACCCGAACTGGAAGAAATCCATTGGTCTCGCACAGGTTCCGCATAACGGGCTCACGATTGAAATGACACGGAGAGCCTCAAAAGCTCTTCATGCATCCAACGCAAGAACGACATCTACCGGGAGTGCTTCATGGAAATCGGAATGATTGGACTGGGACGCATGGGGGCCGATATGGTTCGCCGGCTCACAAAGGGCGGACACACCTGCGTGGTCTACGACGTCAGCAAGGCCGCCATCGAAGCCCTCGGCAAAGAGGGCGCCACGATGGCGTTCACCCTGGAAGACTTCGTTGCGAAGCTTCCCACGCCAAAGGTCGTTTGGCTCATGATTCCAGCCGGCTTCGTCTCCGGCATGCTGGAGAAGCTGCTTCCCCTGTTGAAGGCCGGCGATGTGATCGTCGATGGCGGCAACTCGTATTACATCGATGACCTCAAGCATGCAGCTCGCGCTCGAGAGTCCGGCGTGCTCTGGATCGATGTCGGAACGAGTGGTGGCGTTCACGGCCTCGAGCGCGGCTACTGCCTGATGATTGGCGGCGACGACGACATCGTGAAGCATCTCGAGCCCGTCTTCGCCACGTTGTCTCCCGGTGCCGGTGAAACCGCCACCGGTTCCACAGCTCCGCTCGGATATCTCCACTGCGGTCCCGTGGGTGCAGGGCACTTCGTCAAGATGGTCCACAACGGCATTGAGTATGGGCTGATGGCAGCTTACGCGGAAGGCCTGAATGTCATTCGCCACGCCAACGTCGGCAAGGCAAAGTCCGAGACCGACGCCGAGACTGCACCGCTCCAGAATCCGGAGTACTACCAGTACGATCTATCAGTGCCTGAAATCGCGCAGGTGTGGCGTCGCGGCAGCGTGATTTCCTCATGGCTACTCGACCTCACCGCCGAAGCTCTCACGGAGTCGCCCGACCTGGACGGCTTCGATGGTCACGTATCCGACTCCGGCGAGGGCCGCTGGACATTGATCGCCGCCATCGACGAAGGTGTACCCGTCGACGTTCTCAGCTCCGCCGTGTTCGCCCGCTTCTACTCGCGAGCCAACGGAACCTACGCCAACAAGCTGCTCTCCGCGATGCGCTATCAGTTTGGTGGGCACAAGGAAAAGTAGCCATGGCGGATGCCATGGTCCGGGGCACAATAGAGCAAGCCTCGTTTCAAGGATTAGCGAATGAATGTCCTCGTCGTAGACATCGGCGGAAGCCACATCAAGTTCCGCACGCACAAACAGCGCGTGCCCGTCCGCTTCGATTCCGGCCCGAAGATGACCCCCGCCAGCATGATGGCCGCGCTGCTGAAAGCGACCGAGGAGTGGGACTATGACCGCGTCAGCCTCGGCTACCCTGGCGCGGTCATCCACAACAAGATCTTGCACGAACCGTATAACCTCGCACCCGGCTGGGTGAACTTCAACTTCGAGAAGGCCTTCTCTGGTCGCAAGGTTCGCATCCTCAACGATGCCGCAATGCAGGCACTCGGAAGTTATCGCAACGGTCGCATGCTCTTCCTCGGCCTCGGCACCGGGCTTGGCTCGGCCATGGTTGTCGAAGGAGCAGTGCAGCCGATGGAACTGGCGCACCTCCCATGGAAAAAGGGTCGTACGTACGAGGACTATCTCGGGGCTGCAGGATTGAACCGACTTGGCCGCAAGAAATGGCTAAAGCATGTCCTGGAGGTCACGCAGACATTGCGCACGGCCCTGGAGAGCGACTACGTCGTGCTCGGCGGCGGCAACGCAGCTCTGGTTGATCCTCTTCCCGACGGCGTCTCACTCGGCGCCAACGAGAATGCCTTCAAGGGTGGTTTCACACTCTGGCGTAGCGGCTACAAATTCCAATAGCCCGCCCATGGCGGTTGCCGTTACTTCGCGGCCATCCCAGTCAGGTACTTGAGGTATGCGGCAAACGTCTCCGGCACAACCCGGTACAAGACGTTCAGCCCTTCCTTGCGAGATGTGATAAGCCCCAACTCGGTCAGGATCTTGAGGTGGTGGGAGAGCGTGCCTGGAGAGATCGTATGCTTCGCGCACATCTCGCCGCAGAACAACTCACCGCTCTGGGCAATCTGCGAGTAAATTGCGAACCGATGCACATCGAAATGCTCGCACAGGAAGCACGCGAAGTGGAGATGCCGTCATGTGGATAGTTCGTCTTGCTCTCGATCGCCCTTACACGTTCATTGTAACGTCGATCCTCATCCTCATTCTTGGCTCCGCATCCATTGCCACCACGCCGACAGACATCTGCTCAACATCGCACTCGGTGGCGGCTGGCAATAACTCCTTTCGAGCGCATCGCAATTCAGCAGATTCAACCCTGACCCCCGTTGAGTCCAATGCGAATGCCACAGATCAACACACCACGCTCAAGGGATCTTGAAGGAGATGGACTGAATGTGCGTAAAGGGGTGATCGGAACGGACCTCGATAGCATTGCGACCAGGTGGAACAGGCACGCTGCCCCATGGACAGGTCAAGGAAGTTGGGGTCGGAGCAACCGACCGTCCAAGCAGCCAGAGCAAACTCCTGAAGGATGATCTTGTTGAGCGTCTGGATGCGTAGAAGAGTTCCGAACCGGAAACTCTGCGACGACACGCCCATCGTTAGGGCCAGGACGTTGCGCGTAAAGGCCGCCGCATGGACATTTTTATCGCCACGATCCACATGGACATGCCCTCTGAGTTGTCCACTGACTTCGATCACACGTGTACGTGGCGTTACGGCAATCCAGGGAGTCCAACGGAGGGGGTCTTCGTTGGAGTAG
This sequence comes from Bryocella sp., assembly GCF_058498515.1. Lineage (NCBI taxonomy): Bacteria > Pseudomonadati > Acidobacteriota > Terriglobia > Terriglobales > Acidobacteriaceae > Bryocella > Bryocella sp. The sequence goes on along the minus strand of NZ_JBMHYI010000070.1, from coordinate 297,437 downwards.
CGAGCCCAAGAAAGTTCGTCACCGTATTCGAGGCAAAGTTCGATACCCAGACATTCCCGCTCGCATCGATCGCGATTCCATAGGGCTCGTTCAGTCCTGCGTCCGAACCATACCCTTTCGCCGGGGCGGCGACCGTTCCTACCTTCGGGGTCGATGCTCCCAAAATCTCTGCGATCGAATTACTGTCGTTATTGGTTACCCAAACATTTCCGGCACCATCGACGGCGATTCCATTGGGATGATTCACGCTCTCTGCGGTGTATCCGCTCGATACGAGCGTACCGGAAGTTGTTACCTGGCTCACACTGTTGCCAAAGTAATTAGCCACCCATAAATTATTAAACTGATCAACTGCGATGCCAGATGCAGCCTCGCAGCATGAGACCGTACGCAAGACTGATCCCGATGCCGAGATCTCGGTGATTGTGCTCGAACCTTGATTTGCGTACCAGGCGTTGTGGTTTCCATCGATGGCGACGGCTGCTGGAAATGACATCGAGCCTGAGCCATATCCAGCGCTCCCCGAGACAGCCACACCGTTCTCGTTCAGCAACGAAGCTGACGAATTCCCATCGTTTGCTACCCATATGTAGCCATTGCTGTCCACTGCCAGGGCGTCTGGAAAATCGACTCCTCCCTGGGAGTAGCCGCTCGCGCCAGAAAGAAATTGCCCCGACGAGCTGAGCTCCGTGACGCTGCCCTTTCCTCCATTCACCGGATATGAGCTGGCCTCGTTGCTGACCCACACATTATCGTTGGCGTCCACAGCTAAACCATAGCTCTCAGACAGCCCGCCACCTGTATATCCTGCCGCCGGGGAAAGAGGAGCCCCCGTCGGGGCGAGTTTTGTCACAGCGTCATAATAGTCCGCTGCCCAAATGCTCCCAGTCGAATCAAGTGCGATGGCCGCTGGACCGTTTAGCCCACCGCCAGAATAACTAACCGCCATCGTCCAATCCGGCGGCGCGTCCTTTAGAACTGGCTGGAAGGGCGAGGACGCCGGTGCAAGGGCAAAGATTGGTGCCACATTCTTCTCTGGATCGCGGACGATATTAAGCATGGCATCGAGCGTATTCGACGGCACGATCCCGGCAGCAGAAGCCGCCCCTGCAAACAGTGAGTCGCAAATCGCACCGCCCACCGAACTCACGCAGTTAGACAGTATTCCCGCCAGGCTATTGAGCTTAGCTACAGGCACAACTGCCCCGGCCGGAGCATTCCTACCAGGAGCGGTGCCTGTAGACAGATCAATCAGGTTCGCGACATTCGCAAACGCATTTGCGAGGCCGCGAGAATTCGCGGGACTTGTTCCAATCTGCGCCCCCGGCCCCACGAACCCCGCCAGCGCATAAGACGCCGCCACAGTGGACACCTCGTTAATTGTGACGGATGTAGAGGACGTGATGCTGTTGCACGGTCCCAGCACTGACAACAGGACCATCTGTGCGCCGCCAGCTTCTGTGCTCTGTCCAACAGTTCCACCGGTGGCAGTCACATAAATTTCGCTGTCAGCGGCGGGACACATGTGCGTTGACCCAATTGAGAAAGTGCCGTCCGCTGCCGAGCTCGTCGGAGTATCTAACAACGAAGTTGCCCCGGCGCCGTAGCCTGTCGTTCCGGCCGCATACATCTGGACCGTAGCGTTCGCGATGGGGTGCTGGCCACTCATGAGCCTTCCGGAAAATGAGACACCGTTCTGTGGCGGAAGCATGATGGATTGCGTCCCCGAGCCGCAGCCCGTGAGGATGCAGGCGACGCCGCCTAACCATAGTATCGAGCCAAGATGTGCCCACGGCCCAGACTTTCTATTTTTCACCGAACTCATATCTCCCTACTGGAAGTCTCTGCTAAGTTCGAGAAAATCTACATGGCTCATGAAATCCAGGAGATCGGTCGATAACTCCTTCTGAGCAACCGAAGCATCGGGCCCTTCATGAGGCCGTTCGATGCGGACTAACATTGGAACGGCCCGCCTTTTCACTCCGCCGAGCGACCCCAGATCAGGAGGCGCAAAGGACATCCAGGCTCCGGCCGTCGTACGAGATTGCTCCGTGCAGCCAAAAGGCGTGCATCCCGCGGTCGCGAGAATCATGTCATTGCTGCCATTGCGATACGTAGCGGTATCAAAGGCTATCGTCCTCCCTAGTGTCGAAATTTTCTCGGGAGAGCGCGACTGCGGATCGAGGCCGAAGCCGAGCATGCACTCTTGAGCATTGTGAAAGAAGGGGGCGATCCATACCGCGAGCACAACTTCGCGCCCTGTCTTCCGAGAGACATACGCACCGTCCTCGAGGACGGTGGTGTCTCCACTCTCTTCAGTCCACGTCCGGCGCAATTCGTAGTCGCCAAAACTCGAAGGTAATCGGTGGCCGGCGACAAACTCGGGCGAAGGATGCGGCTGGGCCGCCATCTGAACCCCATACAGTGCGATAGAGGCCAGAATAAGAGAGACGAAAGCAAATGCTCGTCCGCCAATCGGACTCGGCTCGCTCTGCTCGTTCACATGCTGTAGGACAGGCTCAGTTTTTGACTTGCTGTCTCGCCCTTCCATCCGGAGCACAAATCTTAGGAACACGGTAGTAGCGACCAAGAAGAGGCACGAGCCAATGGCGTAGTCGGCTTGCTTCGCTATGCTTTGCAGCCAGGAGTGCCCGATCGCGACACGATAGTACAGCACAAGCGTACACAGTCTCAGCAAGTTGAAGAGGTGCCCAAGTAGCACCGCTCCCGCTGTGACCGTAGCCCAACGCACGAAAGAGAAACGCTTCCAGTATCCGATAATCAGTGCGATGTAACCCAGCGTGACCGCCCCGCGCATGCCGTCACACCCTGGTGCGATGAAGAGTCCGAAGTCTGGTGAGAACATTAATTGCAATTGTGTATTACTTGGAACGAAGTGGATTGCGGTCGCAAACCGGCGGGCTATGTGAGCCGCCGCCCGCTGCAGTGGCATATCAATAAGCGTGGCTGCGGTCGAAGGCAGCGGGTTAACGAGCAGTAGGAGGGCCAAGGGAAATAGAGCTTTTCGCCAAACTCGAAAGCCGGCAAACAACAGGACGACGCCAGAGCCGTAAGAGAAGCACAGCAGTCCACCGGGGATAAGCGAGAGGCCAAGCATTGATCCTATATGGAGCCTCGCAACCATATTGACCTGCAATTCAGCGAATGCCACTGATAGAAGCAGAGGCACAAATCCCCACCACGTTCCGCACAGTTGCCAACCTTCCTGCCTCCATACGCGCAGCGTCAGGATCACACTGATCGGGGGAAGAAACATCCCCATTGAGCGCAGCGGGTCGCCCATCCACAAATCCCAGAGTTGCGGAAGGAGAGGATAGAGCAGGATCAACCCGCACGCACTTGTTAGCGCAATTATGAGCCAGGTCCTATTTTGCGGGGCGATTTCGGCCAGCTGCCGCGAGACAGGATCATCCGACCTATCTGGGGAGATAGAACACTCTTGCCCGGGGCGATAGGCGGGGAGGCGAAGCAGGGACATGAAACTCCTTTACCACGAAAGTTTGTCAGACACAAAGGAGTGCAGCGTTGAAACCATACGGCGAATTCCTTGAACCTTAGTCGCAGTGGGGTATATTTTCAGCGCGTGTCACTCTCAGCCTTTACCTGAGGAGCCGTGGTCGAAAGCAATTTCTCTTTCAGCCACCAATCCTGTTTCGTCCATGCTTCAATCTCGGCGTCCATGTCCTTGTACTGGACGGAGCTTGATGCCGGAGCGCTTGAAGCGATTTGCTTCTGGGCGGATTTCGGGGTGGAATGATCTCCGATGACTTGCTCGACGCGCAGCCGTCCAGGGGCGAATTGCGGCAGATAAGCTATCGGGTCGAGCTTGGCGACTTTGGCAAGGAAGTCCGGCGTAAGGTATCGCGCGCGTTCCCCTTCCGGAATGATTGGCGATTCCTTCAACCAGTCCGGCCAGTCGCCCCAGGGATTGATCGCATCGACAAATGCAATCCTCGAGTCCGTGGCTGCCGCCAGGATCCCGATAGACCCTCCCGATCCCTCTCCCAACATACCCACTTTGGTTGTGTCCAGATCCCCCCTCATCGCGAGGTAGTTGAGTACCATCTGAACATCGTGCGTGGAAACACCGAGAGACTCTTGCAGTTCGCTGACAAACCACTCTTTCATTGGCCGCGTGTGGTATCGCTGCCCATTTACTGCGGAGACGAACCCAACCGCTGCGACCCCTCCCTTCGTAACAAACTCGCCCCACGCCTTCTGCGTGAAATGGTCTGTATCAGACGGGAAACTATATAGATAGATGATTACTGGGGGCTTCACAACGCCATGAGGCATCAATACATACAGATCGATGGGATCGTTCGACCGCCACTGTACGCGGACGAGCTCATTGGAATAGCCGGGAAAGTCAGACTTCCCCAGAACCATGACCTTAATGAGCGACTTATTCAGCCCCGCCTTCTCCGCATTGAGCTCTGTCCAATTTTCCTGTCGTGCTGTCTCCGTGGAGCTCGTTGGGGCGGCGGCTCCTGCTTCTTGAACGAGATTGCGTGCCTGTGCTAGGCACGCATTCGTAGAGATCATGGAAACGATACAGACACAAAGAACAAAACGCTTCATATAAGCTCCAGCAATCAAACGAAGGTCGACGAATTTCAAGTCTTGTGCCCCCTGCAAAAGTAGGGGAGCCATGCGTTTTCGCATAGCTCCCCAAGCAAGGGGCATCATCAATGGGAGCCTAGACCGATTTCACCGTCTGCCATCAATCTTGCATCCCCATTGTTATCGTGGAGTGAACCGAACCACGATCGATCGTCCGAGCGTAATTCGATCATCCTCCGTCTCGCTGCTCTGCCATGCTCCTGACTACAGGATGCGAGGCAGGTCGAGGCGCACGCTCACATTGCTCAGGAGCGCGAACGAGTTATCCTGACGGCCAAGGAAGTTCAACTTCGTATCGAAACGGAATGCGCGAACGGTCACCGTGTAGACGTTCGAACCCGCGTTCACGTTGACGATGTCCTCAATCGTCCTCTCGCCGAAGAGAACCTTCAGCTCGTTGACGCCGCCCGCTCCACCGTCATAGGTGAAGGTCACTTTGTACACGAGGCCTGGGATCGTCTGGATCGTTTGGGAAAGCTCGTTCTGGTCTGTCGCATCGCCCGTGATGCAGGCTGCGCCGGCGCAGCCGTTGTAGGCGTAGTAGTTTGTTCCGTCGAAGAGCGGTGTCCAGAAGAAGTTGGTAAAGCCCTGGTTGGAGGTCCAGCCATCGAGGCTTCCGCCGTCCGCTGAAAAGTCGCCGTTCTGGACAAGATTCCTATCCCAAGCGGGGACTACCGATTGCGTCTGCGCATGCATTGCCTGCGGCGCCTGAAGGCCCACGACAGCAAGGCACATTGTTGCTACACCTGTGCGAAACCAAGCGTTCATCGTATCTCTCCTTAGTACAGAAGTGGCTCTGTTGAATGTCTAATGAGGGGACCCCGCTTCCTCAGCGGGGCCCCTACTCAGGCCCTGGTTCTGGCGTATGCGCTTACTGACGCTGGTTGATCTGGCCAGCCTGGGTATGCGTTCCGCAGTAGGTGTTGTCGGAGCTGACCGTGAGGATCGCTCCGCCTACATCGCCGCCGGCCTCAACCATGGTGCAGTTAGGGGCCGCGCCGCCGGTGGTCCCACCGAAGGCATTCGCTCCGTTGGAAGGATCACCGGTCGGGTTCACCGTCGGGTCCCAGCTGCGGAACGTCACACCCGGAGGCGCGAAGTGCGAGTGCAACACCTGCAGCAGGGGAATGCCTGTCGTGCCGTTGTTGCTGAAGGGAACGAAGTCCGGGTGGTTGGTGGTGGAGATGAAGTTCTGCGCCGTGAAGGCGAGCTTGTTCGCAGCAATGTAGTTGTTCGAGGTGGTGGTGGAGGTAGTCACCAGTCGCAGCAGCGACCAGATCGGGTAGTTGCCGTTCTGCAGGTCGGTGAACTGCACGCAGGCCAGGTAGGTGTTACCCGCCGTCGGAAGGGTGTTCGAAATGGTCGAGTACGGCACCGTGGTCGAGCCCACCGTGCAGGCCGACGATCCCGCCGGACGGTTATACAGCGGATCGAATCCATCCACCGTCAGGTACTTGGCGTTCGCAGCGGCAGGCGCGTAGTTCGCCGTGCTCCAGAAGGCGTATTGGATAGCGTCTTGTACCGAGTTCAGCTCCGTGATCGACTGGCCGGTGCCGATGACACGCTTGCGGTTGGCCGAAGCGTTGTCATTGGTGGCGATGATCATCTGGTAGCCACCAAGCGTGGCGTTGAAGCCTGCAGGAGCACCGGGAGTCGTGGTGCTGCAGTTCTGCTGGCCGGTGGGCTGGTTGGTGCCGACATCCTGCGAGGTGTTGAGGTTGCCCGCTCCACCCAGGTTGGTGGTGTCTGGAACCGAGTACTCCATGGTGTTATACGTCCCGGAGAGCGGCTCGCGGATGAGGGGGGTTGCATTCGCACCCGTGCCGGCAGTCGCAGCGGAGATATCGCCGGTATAGCCGTAGCTTCCGTCGAGGAACTTCGCCAGAGTCTGACGGGTGATGTTCGCCGGAGTGCTTCCACCGAACGCCAGCGATCCGAAGCCGTTCGTCGTGTTGGTGGTGTTCACCGCCACGACCACGGGGACAGCGCCAAGCGGGATCACCGTGTAGGAACCGTCGGTGGGAAGGTTGAAGTCCAGCACGTGGAAGGAGCTGGGGCTCGTGCCGAACGCGCTGAAGATCGCGTCCCCGTTGCTATAGCCAAGACCCAGATACTGCGATCCGCTCACCGAGGAACCGCAGGAGGTCAGGCCGCGCTCCATGGTGAACTTGGCGTCCTCGGGACGGATATCCGTCGCCGCAGCCGTCAACGCCACACCATTCAGTTTGTTCCAGACTCCCGAAGGCAGCGTCGACTGCTCGCTGCCCGGGAAGAGCAGGCCGCTGGTGGTGCCCGTCGGCGTGGCGCCGCTCACTGAGCCCAGCTTACCGCCGTTGAAGTAGAGACGGTTTCCGATCACCGAATCCGTCTGCACCATGGCATAGATCTTCGTGTTACCGTTGACGGTCGTGCAGCTTGTGCCCGCAGGAGTCCACGCGACCCAGGCGTTGCCGCTCTCGGAACGGGTGATCGGGCTTCCGCCCGTGGGGGTGAAGGTGTCGGTCACATTCAGCGGGGTCGTTCCCGTGCCGGTGCCCTGGGTCCAGACGCACGTGGCGCCGAGACCAGCAGGTGTGGCCGAGATACCTGAGCCGGCCGCCAGGCCGAGCTGAAGGAACTGCGCGGAAGATCCAGCCACAACCACTTCGAGGACTTGTGCGTGAAGGCCGACCGTAAAGCCAACCAGGCCTACGGCGATTCCGAAGAACTTGCTCGTCATTCGCATTGAGTGCTCCATCTGCTCGAGTTGACCGCGTGGCATACAGGACAGGTGAGGAAGGGCCCTTAGAAGAAGGGTGTATGCCCCGTGGGACGAATAGATCCGATACCTGTTGCGCTCTGCAGCGCTGCTCTACTGGCCCTTGTGCGTATAAAACGATCCAGGGGGTGTAAGTCCCAACCACCCGGAAGCGCGATTCATCAAGGAATCACCGTCTCGTCACAGACCGCTGCCCGCAGAGCGAAAATTGCAATTCGTTCTCATTGGTGACTCTCACATTACTGATTCGGAGTAACTTACGAGGAAACATTTCGACACACGCACTGACCGCAAGTGATTGACTTCACGATAGCTACCGCAGAGCTCGAGCGCGGTCGCGTCCGGGGGGCCGGCAAGGCATAGTGATGCCGTATATTCACGATCGTGTGACACTGCCGGGGAAAATTTCCGGGGCTCTGTAACTCGTCATCATTGGATCGTTACAAACCCATAACTCATTCTTTAGCAATCCACACATTTTCCTCAGCTCGTTCCTGACCCGTCGTCCATTGCCTTCCTCGGCAGGTCGTTCTTGAAGCAACGTCTCCGGCTCGTTCGCCCGAACCAATCGCGAGAGATGTTCTTCGAGATTGAGGACCTTCGGAGAGCTGGGAAATATGGAGAGAGCGACAACAAATGCAATCGTGACACACGCGCGGCGCTCCTTTGGAGGAGCGCCGCCCGCATACCAATGGTTCGTAGTTGCCTTACGACTTGAACCGGTTCCTGAAGTGAGCTGCAGCGACGCCTGCGATGCCGATGAGCCCCAGGAAGACCGTAGGATCTTCCGGAGAGTTTTCGCAGCCGACGGTAAGCGCATGCAGGGGCGCGGCAGAGGCAAGGGCCAAAAGAGCCAGGACAAGTGCATATTTCTTCATGTTCGCTTCTCCTTGTTTGAAGGTTCGGTTTAGAGGACTGGAGAACGCTGCTCTACGGTCTTGCGCCCAGTTTGCCGTTCGCGAGGGAAAGAGACAGAGGCGTCTGCAGCGGAGCGGCGATGCCGATAAACTCCGTCAACTCGCTGCCCTGATCAGCTCCGGTTCCGGCGACAGTTTTGACAGCCGCGCCCGCGACCCAGAGGTTCCCGGCGCCATCCACGCCCAGGCTCATAAAACCGTCGCCGGCATTAAATGTGCTGGTCAGGTCCGAGCCGTCCAAGTTATAGCCGCCACCCAGAGCCTTTACACTGCCGGTGCGGCCGCCCGAGTTGACGGAAGGGTCAGAGGCCTGGTATCCGCTCGCTGGGGACAACATCGCTGTGCTGCTCGCGGTGGCATAACCGGTGGCGTTGGTGCGGTTGAACGCCAGGAGAGAATTCTCGTATGTACCCCATGCATTCCCTTGCCCGTCGACGATAACCGCGCTGTTTGGCACAGTGAACGGCGCGGACGCCGATTCAAGCACGGCCCCCCAGGTACCATTCGTAATGTCATCCGCGCCGGCTTGCGTCAGATCCGGAACCATCGCCATGCAACTGGGGCTGCCATCGCTCGGAAACCAGGCGTTGTTTTGGCCGTCGATAGCCATCCCCCAACCGACCGGGAAGGGCTCGTTGTTGTTGGCGCAATAAGTGGAGGAGGCGAGATACTGCATGGACGAGATGTAGCCATAGGTGCCGTAGTCGGTGGACGTGGGTCCCACGATGTTGCCGGAAGCAGGGTCAAGTTGCAGCAGCCCCACGGATTGGCTGGTGCCGGTATACGTGGTGCTCGTGGAGGTCCAGAGACGCCCGTTCTGGTCAAAGGCAATCGGGCCAGGGCAGGTGCTGTTGTCCGAATAGGTGAGATACCCGTCCGGCGAGCCCGTGTTCAGCACGCTACCGGTGCCGCTGTCGAACTCCAGGATGCTGCCGCCAAACGTATTCCCAGAACAACCTACGTTACTGGCTCCGCCGGGATTGGACGAGAGCCAAACGTTGCCTCCCCCATCGACCGCCAGACCCCAGGGTGCCGGAGTCAGCAGATTACCGTCCGAAAGGCCGCTCAGAAGGGTCGAGAAGGTGGAGGACCCACTCAGCTGGACCTGCGACAGGCTGCCGTGGTCTCCGACACCGTGATTGCCGTCCTCCGGCGAGTTACCAATCCAGGCGTTGCCATCCAGGTCGATGGCGATGCTCTGAGGATTGAAGACACCCGTCCTATATCCGCCGAGGGCCGTGTTCGAGGTGCCGGAGGGCGTGAGAGGCGCGCCCAGCGAGTTGAACACAGCCAGTGATCCGCCCGTCGTGCTCATCGTGGGCACCCACACGTTCCCATTCTGATCGATGGCCAAGCCGGTGGCCTCCGGCTGCTTCGTACCCTGCCCGCCGCCGAGGCCTCCACCCTGGAAGATCAGCGCGAGCGAAAGATCGGTGGTCGTACCCGCAGTGGAGGCGGTCAGCGTGGGCTGGAAGAAGTTATTCGCCGTGACCAGGCTATAGATTCCCGAGCCGCTCTGTACGTCCACGCCGCAAGGAGTCACCGTCTTGTCTCCGGGACAATGCGCGATGTTCAGCACCGCCTGCAGGGTGTTCTGTGGGGTCACCGTCGTCCCGCTGGCAAGGCTCACCACCGGAGACACGGTCGTAATCGTCGTAGCGGTAAAGAGCTGGTTGCACTGCGTGCTGAGGCTGCTGATCGAGCTCTGCGTATTCACGCAGGCGGCCAGAGCATTCGCCATCGCGTTGATGCGGCCCTGCGGCACAATGCTGGTCTTGTAATAAGGAGTGGTGTTGGTCCCCGTTGCGGTGACGCAGGGAGCACTGGTGCAATACGCCGGAGTGACCGCAAGTGCCTGCCCACTCGGGATGTCGACAAGATTGGACACCGTGGCGAACGCGTGGGCCAGGCTGGTCGGATCGTTGCCTCCAACGTGGGTCGCATCCGTCATGAACTGAGCCAGGGCAAACGCCGAGGCGACCGTCGTGACCTCATTGATGTCGACGAAGGCCGGCGTGCCCGCCTTCACCGCATTGCACTCTCCCAGCGCAGCCATCAGGACGAGGTTGCTGTTGAGATTGCTCGTCGGGTTGCCGCCGAGGCCCGGATTTCCACCCGACCCCACGATGTACAGTTGCTGACCCGCGGAACAGGTGTCAGTCGAAAGGGTAAAGTTGCCCGAACTATCGGTGGTCGTGCTCCCCACCACAGTGCTCGCTGCACCGTAGCCGCTCGTCGAGGCGGCATACATCGTGATGGTTGCGCCGGTCACCGGAGGGTTGCCACCCTTCACGCGGCCCGTGATCATCTCCTTGGTGCCGCCAGGAGAGCCGGACGAAGAACCGATCGTGGTCCCCGTCGAGGTAAGTTGCGCTGGGTTGACTCCGCAGCCAGACAACAGCAACGCCCCGGCGCTTGCGAACAATAGCATCCCGGGAAGCAGTCTGCCGGTGCGCAGCCCTCTCCTCAGGCCTGTCACTGGAAGTAAAAGAATATGACTCACTGGTTTTGCCTCCAACTACCGTGTTTTTGCGTCGTGTTCGCTAGCGGGATGTCACTCCCGTCGATGGAACTGCGCCGCGGTAAGTACTTACTCGATTGATCTTGAGTAGGATTTGCGCATGCGAGATATGAGGCATTGCGGATAAAACGCAAACGCCCAATAGATAACGCGCGAGACAGTCATTTCCCAACCGGTCTCACGAAATATTTTGGCGCAGTTGGCGGCGAACGGACCGGAGTGGTAGGAATCTCCTCGAAGAATAACTACGAATCCCTCGAATCGCCCCTCGGGTCAATTAATGCTCCATGAATTATTTGCAGCAAACACGCCGGTACGAGACGAACTTAGTTGGATTGCAACAAATAGATCCCCCAAGCCTGGTTGGGAGAGCCAGTGAGGTCTTCCCCGATGACAAAGATGGCATTCTTGCCGCCCAACGGGCCAGCAATGGCGACCGCCGAAAAGTGATACGGAGTAAAGGTCTTGCCTCCGAAGCCAGACCCGACATAGACGATCACATTGGGAAAGAGACCGTTGGTCGAAGCGTCCTGCGCTCCAAGATCGATGGCGAAGTCGCAATTTCCAAACCCTCCGTTCGACTGCACAGAGGCTGCGGACGGATTATTCCCCGGATAGTCGCCGCCATAGAGCATGGTGGACGTGCTGGCGGCAACGGACGCACACGCCGATGGCTGGCTGGAGAATCCGAACGACGCCGGCAAAGAAGACCAATTCGTGGTGGAACCTGAAGAGCCGCTGCCGTAAATGAAGCCCAGGTACCTGGTGGACGTGGCGCAGACTGACGTAACCGGTCCAGATGCGGCGCACGCCAGAGCGTGAGGGTCGACCGCGCCCGACGGCTTCTGTAACCCAATGGCGCCGGTCCCGGCGCCGAGTGTGTTCTGATACCCCCCGCCCGCGGAACTCCCATTGTCCTCCACCAGCAGCCCCGAAGGCCCAATGCCCGCCATAGCTTGAGGACTGCTCGTACTAGGAGCTCCGTTGCCCAGATCAGTGACGGTGGGGAAAGCAGGAATTGCGATGGTGTTGCCATAAGGCGTCTGCGAGCATGCTCCCGTCTGGCTCGTCGGAGCTGTCGCCGGTATGCCGCCGCCCACGGAGGGCAGGAGAAACTGCTTGATATTCGCAAGTGTTACGGTACTTCCGCCGCCGCTCACGTCCACGCTCCCATAGGCAGTCTCCAGCTTCGGGTTCCATGTGTTTAGGGCGGGTGCGGTCCCAGTAGTTATCAGAGGCGTTGGCAGCGTGACAAAGAGAAAGGTCTCCGCGGTGCTCATCGAGGGGCACGTGACCGCGGGAACGAGCGGCACGAACGCCTCCCCCTGTAGCTGCAATAATCCCCCCGCCTGATCAGGCAACTCCACCGCCCAGCCACTAGGGGTCTTATAGGATGTAGGAGGCATGCAGACGATGATCCCACCGCAGGCATAGGTAAGGTCCAACTCCTCCAGCCCTCGGGCCAACCCAGGGGATAAGAGTTTTCCCGCGTACAAGACCTTTGATCCCGACTGCCCAGTTGAGACGGAATATGTCTGCTGCGCAAAGGTATGCGCCGCATCGTCGATCGAGTAGGTCGAAGGTAAACCCACAGACCCGCTGAAGACGCTGGGCGCCATGTACATCTGCGGTCCGGCAGGTGATGTGGCCTGGGCCGGGGTTGTGATTGAACTGCTGCAGCCCCCTAGCAAAGCCATAGACGACACGGCAGCGAAGGCCGCCCACGCGTATCGCCCGCATTTGCCCCCAACCAACCGCTGCCCGTCTCGCTTTCCAAACAAGGATACCTTCCTGGAATTCATCACCATCTCCTAATAGCTCAACTTCAAGGCAAACTGCACAATGCGGGGATCGTGCGCATCCACCGGATGAAGGAAGGAGTTGCCCGCCAGGCAACTTGAGGCGCCAGCCGAGTAGGCCGTCGTGATATCCCCGTAGCAGTTGATGACGTTATTGCCCGTGTTCCCTGGATGACTCGGGTCATAGATGCGAAACTGAGTGTGATTGAAGACGTTGAACGCTTCGGTTCGAAACTCAATATCGCCCCTCTCATGAAACAGCTTCCAGTTCTTGAGCAACGCGAGGTTGAAGTTGATGCGCGAAGGATTGCTCATTAGGTTGCGGCCTGCGTTGCCGAAAGTAAGTCCGCGCGGTGCGACGAAGGCGCCGGGATTGCCAAGCAGAGGACCAATGGTGGTGCCACTTGCCGACGAGGAAACCGAAGGCCTGATGCCGCGGGGACTCGATATCACATCCGGATAGGACCCCACACCAAGCCCGTCCCCAACCCCCGCGTTATCCGCGGCGCCCGTTCCAGCTCCAGAGCCGCCGTTGATCACGCTAAATGGCGATCCAGTCTGGAAGGTGGTAATTCCGGAAAGCTGCCAATCATCCAACCAGATGTGACGCGTTCCATTCCCGGGAGCCGTTCTCCTTCCCGAGGACGAACTCGCACCCGCTTCATCGCCGCCAAACAGATTGGAAAAACCGTCTAGCCAGCGGATCAACGGAAGAGAATAGATGTAGTTGATATTAAGAAGGTGCCGCTGATCGAAATCGGAGCTCCCGTGGTTTGACCTTATATCGAGGGAGTTCGTGAAGTTGGCGCTGGAGCGGTCGGAAGAATCATCGATGGAATGGCTGTACGTATAAGCCAGGCCTACCGTCAGCGGCCCAGTCGTCTCACGCAGCGTACCTTGTAACGACTGATAGCTGGAGTTCGCAATGTTCTCCACAGAGATAATATTGCTGAACCCAGGATACGGCCTGAGAGCATCGGCGCTCACACCCAGGCCCACTCCAGCCACGCTAAAGCCTGCATTGCCCGTGCATGCCACGACCAGATTCTCCCATCCCGGAGAGGTGGGACCAATCCCAGGACCGGATATCTTAGTCCCTGGAGCGTTTGTCCCCGCAGATGGGAAGAAGGTGTTATTGCTCGCCCCACTGTTACACACGTCATAGGTAATCGGTTGACCCGCGGTAAATGGATTCAACCCGGAAGCAAGCGGTTGAAGCTGATTCAGGTCGCGCACCGCGGTCAGGTGTGTCCCCTTGGTTCCGACATAGGCCAACTGCGCGATCAGTCTTTCGGCAATCTGACGTTGCAGGCTCAAGCTCCACTGCTGCGTATAGGAGTAGGTCGCCTTCGTAGGGATGGAGGTAACATTCAGTGGAAACGTTGGGACGCCAGTCAAACTACTGTTGGGACACTGTAGCGCCCCGCCCTGGCAAGAGTATCCAATGGTGTTGTAGCTATTGATATTGGACTGTGTTTCGCTCAGAACCGAAGGAGCGCTTCCAATGAGCGAACCGACGTTCGCCTCGTAACCTGTCCCATGCTCCCAGAACAGTCCATAGCCTCCGTGAATTGCGGTCTTTCCATCTCCAAACGGGTCCCACGAAAGACCGAAGCGCGGACCAGGATGAAAGACACTGCTCGACATGCAGCTCTTGGGCACAGGATTTACGCCACACTGCACCAGACCATTCGTGATGACCGGATCCAAATTCGCCGGATTCAGGTAGACCGGCCCACCCGTCGTCTTGCGGACAAGATACCCCGTGTTCCCATCCACGTACACGGAACCGCCGAGAGACTTGTCGTAAGCTTCAGGTCTCCAGTTCCACGCACTTCCCTCTGCGTTGTACCAAGTGCCGAACAGACTGGCCCGCAATCCGACGTTCAGCGTCAAGCGTTTGCTGATGCGGAAGTCATCCTGAAGATAAATATCCGCCGCCTTGAAACGGTTGTAGTACTTCTTCTGTCCACTGTCCTGCGTATAACTCTTGATTGCTGTCTGTGCGAATCCAGAGCCGACCGACGACAAGGCCACCGACGAAGGTGGGATATTCGGTCCTGCAAGGAAATCCGCGAACGCATTTCCTGAGGAATACCGTGACTGCTGGTTGCTGAAGGTCAAGAGCCCCTGGAGGTCGCCGGAGTTGGCGCCTGTCACTGCACTCAATTCGTTCTGTTGAGCATAGGTCGCTTCAAACCCGGCCTGAATCGTGTGCTTTCCCCACGTCTTGGCCAGGTCGTCCCTGACGGAATATGTTGGATTATCCTGGCTCCACGGCGCATAGCCCGTATCGACCGAAAATCCATGACCTCCATAGGCTCCATTCGTCCCCTGGAAGACCAAGCCCGGCATCCGGTTGCCATTGTAGCCATTGTTGAATATGTAACCGATCGGGCACTGCTCTACTTGTTGACCGAATCCTGTCACCGAACTGCAGGCGCTATCGAGGATCGAGGGGCGATTCAGCGAGCTCACTCCGGGACCAGGCTGCGGCGCAAGCGTAATGTGCTGCACCGCATAGCTGACCGCGATACGATTCAGAAATGCATGTGGGAGCGTCTGAGCAAGGCTTGCAACCAAGTCGAGCCCTGGACCTACAAAACGATTTTCCACGGTAGGGAAACTATTTTGAACAATGCCCCACTGGGGTGTAAGCGTCGTAGTGTCCCAGGCATCGTGGATGTAACGGAAGGCCAGTTGTTCGTCGGGAGTGAGAACCTGGTCGATCCGAAACAGCTCTTCCCGCCAATAAGTAGGTGGCGACACGGCAGCGATATAGCACTTCGGCAGAGCCGTTGGATTGGTGGAGTCGCAGCCAACCGTTGAGTTAGGTTCGGGAATGATGTTGGTATTGAGCAGCGCCTTGCTCACATAGCCAATAGAGACTTCGTTGCCAGCGGTGTAAACTGAACTCCCTGGTAGCCGGGAACGAGGGCAATCCGGGTAAGCACTGGGGGTGAAGCTGGTAGGATGGCTACCGGGCTCTACGGTGGGACAGACATCAGAAAAGTCTCCCATACCCGTAAAGTTTCCAAAGCCGGTGTTTTGAATATCTTCACCACGTTCAGCCGACGTTGGCACCGCCTGGTTGTAGTCCACCGGCGTCTTTTCCAACCTTATCTCTTCAGAAAAGAAGAAGAATGTCTTGTTCTTCTTTGTGTTGTAGACACCGGGAATGTAAAGAGGCCCACCGATTGTTCCGCCGTAGTCCTGCCTGCGATAGAGTGGCTGGCGGCCCGGCGCGTCGAAGTAATTTCTGGCATTGAACATTTCATTGCGGATGAATCCATACAGATTGCCGTGAAACTGCGGCCCGCCGGACTTAGTCGTCACCAGGACGCTTCCTGAGGCGCTCTTGCCGTACAGCGCGCTGTAGTCTCCCGTGATGACCTTGATCTCCTGGATCGCGTCGATGCTCGGATACACCATCAACGGCTGGCCTTGGCCTCGGCTGGTGTTGATGCTGGTGTTCAGGACATCACTGCCATCGATCTCGAAGGTGTTATATTCCACGCGTCCACCGTTGACGCTGAACTTTGCGCTACCTGCAACGCCAACTTTCGCTTCATCCTGCCCGGACTGGTTACTGACTCCCGGCGCCATCGTGATCAGCTGTGAGAAATTACGGCCGTTGAGCCCGTAGCCGGCCACCTCTTCATTCGATAGTGTGGTGGCCAGGGATGCGGTATCCAGATCGATTTGGTTTGGTGTCTCCGCTTCAACGGTCACGTTGCTACTGGCTGACGCAATCGTCATCTGAATATCGAGAACGAATGCCTGCCCCACCGCGAGCTGAATGACCTTGCTCCCGCTGCTGAAACCCTCTTTGGATACGCTTATCTCATATCTTCCAGGCGGAAGATAAGGCGCCGAATACGATCCCTGACTGTCGGTTTTGGTCTCTCGTTCAAAATTTCTGTCCTGGTTAACGATCTGGACGGCCGCATTCGGTATCGCTGCCTGCTGCGGATCCGTGACCCTTCCGGAAATCTGACCGCTCTGCGCAAGGCTTGGTGTACCTCCGAACGCAGCTAGACCCACCATTATCATCAGCAATCGCGTGATTGACCGAAGCATCAACTTACTCCCATCGGTGTCGCGTAAATTCGCTCTTGAACTGGAAACACTGTCGACTTGGCAACGGCTCTCACGTTATTGAGGAAGGTAATACCGGAACGACGTAAACCACATATTGTCGATGGCCTTTGGAGAAAATCCGAGACCATTCAGGCCGATACCTTGCCAGGTGTGCCGCTCACCGTAGGAATATTGAATGCCCTGCTGCAGGGTTCCATGAGGTCCCCTGTAGAAACGGAACCAATAGCCTAATGTCCCCTCCTGGATGTTGCGATTGTCAGCGGAGCAGTTCGTCGCAGTGCCTGGAACGTTTCCTCCTCCATTTGGCGAGCTGACAGGGAGAACCTCCGTGTAGCAACCGCTTACAACATTGTTCGGTGCTCCATAACCAACCAGAACCGGCTGCCCAAAGGTTGGGCCCTGAGTCGTCACGTAAAGACCATTGGGATAGAACGCACGCTTGACATATTCGCCACCGTAATAGCCGTAGAGATCGAGGCGCGGCGTGGCATGCCACTCGAGGCTCCCCATGGCCGAGCCCCCGGCAAGAAGTTCGAGCGACCCATCGGGACGAGCCGTTGCATCCGGCAGTGTTGTAGTGCTGTATCGACCGATCCCATCACCCACGAGAACGTGTGCTCCCACATCAAACTTCTTCGCGAATAGCGGGAGGCGGGCGTTCGCGCCGATGCCTCCGCCAGCCGTCTTCGAAGTAAACGCACCTAGGGCGGACGCGCCGCTGAGCAACTGCGCGTTCGGAAAAACACGATCGCGGAAGAACCGTCCTACGCCAAACACTTCGTAGTGTCCAAAGCCCGGTTCGATTGCGATCTTGGCAATCAGATCCGGTGCATAGTTGAAGCTGTAATTTGCCGCCGAATTATAGAGCCCACCGCCGGCGCCGGCTTGTTGGTACACAATCGTCGGCAGGTTATGGCCGCCGATATTCAGCGTCTGTGGCTCTTCGAGAGCAGCTCCTATCCAAAGTTTCGATCCAATGCTCTTGGCTACACGGAAGCCATACTGCCGCTCCCACGTAAACCCAACGTTGTATTGGGCATCAATTGTAAGAGGAATAGCCTCTGAGTTATTGGCGAGCCCATGCCGGTACTCCGTGGCAAGAGACCACATCTGCCCACCAGTAAGTGTCCATCCGCTATTCAATGCAGCCTGTGCCCACACTTGGCGTTGCCGAAGGCTATAGCTGTTGCTCTGATTGTCATTCGAGGTCGTACCAGCAGAAAGAAAATCCGCTTCGTAATAGCCGCGCAACGTTGACTTCGATAACTTCCCTTCCGCAAGCAGAGAAATTCGCGACTGGCGCCCGCTGGCATTGAACTCGGAGAGCACGCCTGCGGTCTGGCCTGCAAATGGAATGCTGGAGAACGGAGTGTTGACATCTCCACCGACGCCCCGCTGGCGATCGACCGTCTCCGCAGCAAGGAATCCGCCGGGCGTCAGGTCGACCCCCTTGAAGTGAAGCACATCGGGATGTTCGATCGCCTTTTGCTCCGCCTGAACCTTTTCCACGATCGATGCCGAGGTCGTCTTGAGGTCTGCCACTGTAGTCTGCAGACTCGTCACCTGTTCCTGATTCGCTCCCGCAGCCTGGCGCGCGTTCTCCAATTGCTGCTTGGCCTCGGCAGCCTCGGCCTTCGCAGCGGACGCAACCTTGTTGGCCTCTTGCAATTGATCCTTCAGATCCTGTACCTGATGCTGGAGAGCATCGAACTTCTCATTGATCTGATCCAGCATCTGGAACTTTTCGTTCAGCTGTTCCAGCAGGATCTCTTCTTGCGTCTTCGACTTGGCTTCGGTCCGCTTCGACTCTGTCTGATTGGAGGGATTCTGCGCCTGCGCCCCTAACAAACTAAGAGCCATCAACGAAACAACACACATCTTCTTGCCCATGATTGCCTGATCTCCCTTCAATTTCGTCTCTCGGTCGGGTAACTTTGGTTCCGACGTCGGCTTACGCCGTTCGCGGCTTCTGTTCCGCTTCATCATTTGCGAGTATTCGTGGCACACATCACTGAGGGTGGACGACATCACTAGATCGTGATCGTGATGCTGGTGAATTTGGTCGAGTCCGTGACAGACGTTGCTGTGACTGTGACAGTGTTCCCTGCAGGCACACTCGCCGGGGCAGTGTAGGTGACGGCCGCCCCTGTCAAAGTTTTGGTGGCGCTGAGCGAACCGCAATTGCTGGACTGGCACGCGAGTGACCAGTTAATACTGCCGCCGCCCACCGTGTAGTCATTGCTCAATGCGCCGGTCAGTGAAATCATTCCGCCCGTGGGGAGGCTGAACGGTGGCGGCGTCGAAGCCACGATAGCGACAGCGATTGGCAAACCTGCCACATTCACGGTTAGGGTTGAGAATCGCGAATGATCGGTCGAGGCGCTCGCATAGAGCGTGACTGTTCCCCCTTGGGGTGGGGCAGTCGGCGCGGTATAAAACGTGACAATGCCATTTGCGTTTTGCGCATAAGGGGGCACAGGCGCACTCGCGGTATGGATGGGAGTGAAGTAGCCGCATGAGGTGTCCACGGTCTGGCCGGGAGGCAGCGGGGTTCCAGGCGGCAACGCACTTCCACAGATTACCGACCAGTCGGCGCCCAAAAGATCCTTATCGTCGGTGAGTGTGACATCGAGGTAGGTTCCGCCACCTACCGTAAGAGATTTGATCGTGGGTTGTGCGCCACCATTGAGATCCGTCACAGTAATTGCGCCGACATTCGGCTTAACCGAACTGGTGCCACAGCCAGCGAGCGTGAGCATCGCCAACGCTGCAAGGCCGCACGTCACGACCATGTGCATCTGAAATACCCGCACGCAATGTGCTGCCTCACCGCTCTTCCCGGCAACGACGACACGTCTCCCCACGGTTCTCAACTTGCTATTGCGTCTCATTGGCTCCCACGTCGTTTTCATGAATTCATTCCTTAGAAAGTCATCGCCGCGGCGAATCGGTTATGGCTTAGCTCCCAGCTTGCCGTTCTTTACGCCGACAGATAGCGGCGTCACCACCGGAGCGGCGAGCCCTACATACTCTGTAACTGTGTTATTACCCAGCAGAACCCAGACGTTTCCCGAGGGATCGACAGCCACAGAGGATGCGCCATTCGCGAAGTCGGGGTTCAGATAGTTGACGGCGACCAAGTGGGTGGTTGTGTCCAACAAACTCAGGTTCGGAGAGACACTGTTACCACTGTTTCCAGGACCCCCGGCATTTGCAACCCAGAGCCGATCCGAACCATCGAAAGCTAGTCCCTGTGCGCCCCCGATAATCGACTGACTTCCCCCGGCGACCGGATAGTCCGTTGGCTGAGGATTAGGAGCCCCGGTGTAGCCGGCGGGGATTTCGAGCACCGCGATTCCCCCACCGTCTGAGCCCCAAACATCTCCTGAATTGTCAATCGCTAGTTGTGGGACGCCGCCAACACCGCCCTGTACCTCGATCGTCAGGGAACCGTTAGCAGCATTCAGCTTTGTGTAGCTGATTCCAAAGCTTCCGGTTGCTTGGCGGTTATGAAGCCAAACATTGTCTGAGCTGTCTATCGCGATTACCGATGGGTCTGCAATGCCGCTCGTATATCCCGTCGAGGGCGATTGGGGAATGCCGCGATTGTTGAATTTGGACACAGATCCTGGAGTGCCGCCGCTCGTCGCCCAGACATTGCCAGAACCATCAATCGCCATGTCGGCGCCAGTACTAGCCAGACCGCCACCCGCATACGGGCTTCCGAGATAGGCGTCTCCCAGGCTGTCGAGCTTTGTCAGCGTTCCGTTCCCGTTGACCGTCCAGATATACCCGCTCGGATCGACAGCGACTGCCGCAGGCGCATAGACCCCTCCCGCAGTGAAGCCACCAGGATTGGTTCCCGAGGTATTTGGCGAATACGCCGCGCCCAGGTTGCTCCACGCGCTCACGCTATTGATGTTCTTGTTCGCGATCCACACATTACCCGAGGCATCGACAGCAAGTGCCGAGGAACCGGATGCGGAAGCCCCCGATCCTCCAACTCCACCACCCGACGTGTAGTTCAGGGAAAGCGACCATTCGTTTGGAGCACTGCTCAAGATGGGCTGGAATGGAAGAGAGGAAAGTGTCGCCAATCCAAAAACAGGCCCCGGAAGAGCATTCACAATGGAGGGAGATGGCGGTCGCAGCAGATCGATAATGGCCTGCAGCGTGTCCGTGGGAGCAAAATATGGATCGCTCCCATTCAATGGATTGGTGTCGGTAAACAGATTTCCGCACACGCTGCCGTCGCCTGCTGTTCCTCCCGTTGTCACGGCGCATGCATCGAGCGCATCCGCAAGCGTGTTGATCTGAACATAGGGGACGGTCGCATTTCCCGCCACCGAAAAGTACTTGGCTCGCCCTGTCGTTACATCGATGAGGTTAGTCACAGAAGCGAACGCATTGGCCAACCCAACGGTTGCATTCGCGCTGCTCGAGCCGATGGCGAGATAGCTCTTCTTCCCTGTCTGAATGTTGTCGGCTGAGAACGTCTGAAGCGCCGCGGCCGAAGCCACCGTGGTCACTTCGTTGATCACCACTTGGGTCGAACTGATGTTGCTGCATGGTCCCAGAGCAGTCATCAGCGCCAGGTTCGGGTTGGAAACACCAGATCCAACCCCTCCCCCGGTCGCGACGAGATAGAGCTGGCTGTTGGGCTGCGGGCAGGCGTATCCAGCAGGAATTGTGAAGCTACCATCCGTGCCCGATTGAATCGATGTCGCCGCGTTAGGAGATGAAATCGGAATGGATGCCGAAGCATAACCGCTGGTGCCGGCGGCATAAAGATAGACAGCAGCCCCTGCAACCGCCTGCGTGCCCGCTAGAACCAATCCGTGAATTGCCGGACCTGTAGCCGCCGAAGTAATGGCGATCGTTGAAACTGCCGCGGCTGGAGAGGTCGCTCCATTCAGACGGTCGGTTGCCGCCGACGCGGTCATGACGACTCCGCCGTCAGGGATCACGTCTGGAGCCGTGTATTGGATGGGGAGACCGTTCGGCCACCCCTGAACACTCGTAGCTGTCACCGCAGGAACCGCAGGAATGTACGGGCTACCGGGATCGCCCGGGCCAGGCGGAACAGCAGGAATGGCCGCCTGTGCGGGTCGTGTCGTGAAGAAACCACATCCGCTTCCGCAAACGGTCCAGTCCACGCCTGCATTCGTTGAATCGTTTGTCACTGCCGCATTGAGCCCAACTGTCGTGCCTATCTCAAGCTGGGACGGAGCATAGGGAACGAAAGCAATGGAGTGCACCGTCGATTGAAGCACGGTCACCGGCGAGGAAAGGACGAAGAGCGACGTAGGATTGGCCGCAGACGCTGCTCGGATCTCGACTGGCACCCCCGGAAGAACTGGCGGAGCAAAGTAGGTTGCGGGCGCACCATCAGCGGTCTTGTAAGGTTGCACGTATCCGCACGCGCCTGGCGTCGTGTTACTGCATTGCACGGTCCACACCACACCACCTTGAGTCGTATCGTTCGCCACGGTAGCGATCACGGTGCCGCCACCACCCGTAGGAATGCTGCTCGGCGGCTGCTGGGTGAATGTGATCGCTGGCGGCGCAGTGATCGTAATCGACGCCGTGCCGGGGTTCGCACCGAGAGAAGGATTGTGATTGTAGGCGTCAGAGGTCGCGACGATCGTCACCGGATTACTGGGCGGAATGGTGGACGGCGCAGTATAGATCGTGCTGGCAGCACTGGCAGTGTGCTGAGTGCTCAAGGTGCCGCACGCGCCTGCAGCGCTGCTACCGCAGCTCATCGTCCAATCCACGCCCGCGTTCGTCGAATCACCGGTCACTGTCGCTCTGAGAGTCGCGGCAGCTCCCTCCGCAAGAGATGAGGGCGAGGTGGTGATCTTGACCGTGATCACTGGAGACGCTGTTACGGTCGCAACCGAGCTTGCGCTCACCGCTGTGGCGCTCACAGACGTTGCGGTGATCGTGACCGTATTGCCCGCAGGAACGGTAGTGGGAGCAGTGTAGGTCGTAGCCGTGCCGCTACCCGTCTTCGTCAAACTAAAGCTTCCGCAGCCTGGCGGTCCGCAACTCCATGTCACACCGGCGCCCTTCACATCGTTGACAACAAGCGCTGTCAAGCTCACCGTTCCCGAAAGCCCGATATAGAAACTAGCGGGAGACACAGACACAGTAATCGGCAGGATTGCTATGCTCACCAGTGCTGACTTCGTCGGATCCGCTAACGATGTCGCTGTAATTGCGACGGAACCGCCAGCCGGAACCGTGCTGGGAGCGGTGTAGGTCGTCGACACACCGCTCAGTGTCTTCGTCGTGGAGAAAGTTCCGCAGGAACCGGCTCCGCAGGTCGCGCTCCAAGTCACTCCCTGCGTGGTGATGTCATTGGTGACGACGGCGCTCAAACTTGCCGTCGCGCCCACCGCCAGGGAAACAGGACTGGTGCCCATAACCACCGCAACAGGAGGATTCGCAATCGCAATCGTCGCGCTGGATGCTTGCGATGGATCGCTGGTCACCCGAGCCGTGATTGTGATGGTATTGTCCGCGGGAATCGCGCCCGGCGCCGTATACGTTGCTGGTACTCCATTTGCGGTGTGCGCCGGCAACAGGCTTCCGCACCCTGTTGTCACATATCCAATTTGGGCGTTGCCGCCACAGGTCAGGGTCCAGTCCACCCCAAGATGCGCGCTGTCATTCAACGGAACCATGCTGACAGTCGCAGTGCCCAATAGGGGTAACTGTCCGGGCGTGGCTCCGTTTGGATACGTTACGGTGATGGGGCCAGCCTTTGTAATAAGGCCACTGCTGCAACCCGACAGAGCGGCCAGGCACCATAAGGACAAAGAAGCCACGATCATCTGCAGCCACGCCAAATTGCGGCACATGGCCACTACTACGCTATGTGGAACATCTACCGGGGCCACTGTGGCTGCGCGGGCAGACAAGGGTCGATTCGAGCAAACCAGCATGGTCCTTTTCCTTCTACTTCCCTTGGCCTACGTTCGTTGAACTCTGCGGGACGACCTGTGTCTGATGTGCCCGCCTATACAGCGACCTGATGACTCCATGCAGTTCTCCCACGGTCACATCTGCAGGGCGTCCGTTGCTTCCACTGCCCAGCACTAATTCCTTCGCGAGCGCCAGATTCTGCTCGGCCAAGGCGGACAACGGTAACTCGGCCTCACCGGAAGGCAGAACTGGCTCTGCAACTCCATCCGGGATATGAACCCCAGAAAGCAATTCCTCTTCCGTCTGCAGAGACGACAACAGCCTGTATTTGTGCGTGAACAAGAGATCAGCGAGCGTGGCGGAGGCGATCAGCGATGGACCATCGCGCTTGCCGAAGCGTTCCTGAAGGTCGATGATGGACTTGCTCTCGAGGCTGACGACGAAGGCACAGTTGACTAACTGCTCCGACAGCTCTCCAAGGGGAGCGATGCTGCGGCCATGCGAAAGATAATAGGTTTCAAGAGGCGTCGTCTGGGTCTGGATTTCGACCACCTTCGGACCCGACGTCTCCCCGGGTTGCGAGGTGCTCTTCTTCATCTCCTCGATGCTTGAGATCGAAGTTCCAACATAAGGAAGGATCCGCAACTGCTTTTCGAGCTCTCGTTTTTGTTCCTCGCTGTCCGTGATCCCCAGAACCTCTACACGATCGCCGCGGCGAACGATCTCAATCTGTTCCCCCGCGTCCGCATGCAGACGGTTCAGCGTTAGCCTCGCACTGAGCTCCGCTTCGTCCAGTTGCCCCTCCGCAGGAACCGGGGGTCTGAGCTGAACAAGTGTTGCTTCCTGCCGCGTCGGCTCGAGCGAAATCACGTTCTTCTCAGGCAGAAACAGACTGCTGTCTACCGACGTCCACGGCAAGACCGCATAGTCTAACTCCGCTACCTCGACTGTTTCCCGGTCGCGAAAGAATACGGTACGTCGTACCGGATGAAAATCGGTATCCCGCACGGCTAATGACTGACTCGCCACCATCCCGTTGGGGGTAGAGGTAGTGAGTACGAGCAGGTTTCCTGCTCGCTGAATCTGGTCCTCGCGCACTCGCTGCTGGTCATGCCAATCCTGGTAACTCGCTGCAGAGAGGGGTGCATCCCAGTTGACATTCACCATAGCAAGCCGCTGTCGCAGTTGATCCTCTGCGAGAATCACGGGGCGCTGCTTCGCTCTCCGCTCCCCCCGCGCGTCCCGATAGATCGTGCGTTTCAACGTTTGGTTTGAGGTCGTAATGCTCACGGTTTGGCGAATGACGCCTGTCTCTGCTTTACGTGTGCCATCGTTATCCCATCTTTCTGCGCGCACCAACAACTGGTTGGAAGTCATGCTGGGCTTGGGATGCTGCAGCCACATAAAGACGCAGGTCACCGATGCGACCGCGAGGACGAACCCAGTAGCCAGTAGCGGATCCATCGGGGACAATTCCCATCTAGTGACGTTTTTGTTTTGCTGGGGCCGAATCGCTTCTATGTCGGGGCGGCCCGGAGCCAACTGATCCAATTTGGCCGCCAGCCGGGCACGCTGCTCTCTCTCTTGCTG
This sequence comes from Bryocella sp., assembly GCF_058498515.1. Taxonomy (NCBI): domain Bacteria; kingdom Pseudomonadati; phylum Acidobacteriota; class Terriglobia; order Terriglobales; family Acidobacteriaceae; genus Bryocella; species Bryocella sp. The sequence goes on along the minus strand of NZ_JBMHYI010000070.1, from coordinate 272,177 downwards.
CATGTCGACCACGGCATAGTGGGCGCAGCGATCAGCCACCTGAGAGAACGCGTTTTCGAAATGGCTATATCTGGCGACGCATCGGTGGCATTCCGCCAGATGGCGTTCTGCCTGGGCCTGCTTTCGATGCGGCAGCCCCCCCATGACCAGGAGAGTGAGGTCGTCGTCGGACAGATGGCCGACAAAGAAATTGAGCAATGCTGAAATCAAGGAACCTACAAACCTCCGGCTAGACGTTGCAAGCCACGCTTCACGAGATGGATGGCACGCTGTTCACTTACCTTGAGCACTTCGCCGATCTCCCGATAACGCAGACCCTCGGCCCGCAATAAAATGCTGTTGTATTGCTGTGCAGTCAGCTGCGACATGGCTGCCTCCAGTCGTCTCGACTGTTCCTTCTGCAAATAAGCGCTTTCCGGATTCGCGTCGGGGTCGGAGGGCTCTTTCTCTGCATGATGTTCCGATTCAGGTTCCTCGAGTTTTCGACGACTCGCTCGATGGACGTCCATTGCGAGATTGTGCGCAACCTGGAAGATCCACGCGCGCAGATTGTCCTCTGGTCCGCCTCGCTTGAGGTGCTGAGCCAAACGGAGAAAAGACTCTTGGATAACATCCTCCGCTTCATCCTTTGAGATCCCATTGCCTCGTAAATATCGATACAACTGCGGATTGAGATCGTCGTAGTGTTTCAGGGTCTGCCGTTGCCATTCCGATTCCTCCTGCCTCTCCTTACCCGTCAATAAAGGCGACTCTGAAACCCCATCGCGCGCTGGGCTGTCCTGACCGCGACCGTCACGCCCCCCCCATTCCAGTGTCTTGAGCCCTATCACAGGCACCACCTCGTTCTCCTCCATCCGCCGACGGACCACCCAATTGCTCTTCAAGGCGATGTCACCACTCATCCTCGTTCTTTGTTTTTGAATCTTTGAGGGAGCGTGATCAATATTCCGTACGGCCGGGAGTCTCTCAGAGTGGCTCGATCATTACGACTCAACGACGAATGCCAGATGATTTCGCAGTAAATCTGACGGTGGTTCAGAACTGGCATGACCTATCTCATCGGTGCCGCCCACAGGGGCCACCGCAGTTACAGACGCAACGAGACCATAGCCTCGCTAAGACATTGCAAGACTTACACGGATAACTTGATCTGACGCCCGATCCTTATTCCGAGGAAATCTCGCCGCGCATCCTGCAAAATTCCCACCGAACGACTGACGTCTCGCCGCTGTCCTGTCGTGAAGTTGGCCCCGGACGCCCTCTCACGCACTGTGACGTGGCATAAGGTTCAACACCTCCTGCGTATCAAACGCTGGAGGTGCTGATTTCCCAACTAGCGGGAGAAAATAATTTTCTTGGGATTGGTATATCGGGCAGGAAAGGATTATCTAGCGACAGACTCGCGACAGGCCTGCATGGGGGGTCACTTGATGTATACGCTCGCAGCTCCGTTGCATTATGAATGCGGAGTAAATTACAAAGATCGGCCGTTGGCTCACTCGGAAGCTGCGCTTGTGTCCCAGCCGTTTCTCTCATCGCGTCCGGGCCTGTGGAAGCATTCACGCACGCTGGACTGCATGAGAGGCTTCCGGCCACGGCAGAAACACCGCGACCATGGACGGCTTGCTGAGCCGTTCGAGCCAACTCGATCCTTCAGCAGCTCTATGAGGCAGAACTACATTCGCAACTGGGCAGGCCCCGTAACGAGGATGTGAGAAATCAAATTGTGGATGGAAATGCTCTCGGAATGGCCGGCCGAATCACACTTACGAAAGATCTCCGTCGGCATCTCGCGAAGTTCGGCCGGTGCAGAAATTCATCACATTTGTGGAAACTGGATGGTGGCCGAGGTCGGACTCGAACCGACATGAGGTTGCCCTCGGCAGATTTTGAGTCTGCTGTGGCTGCCAATTTCACCACTCGGCCATACACGAAATTGTACCTCAGCGGAACGGACAGTACGGCCGAGTTCGCCGGAGCCGGGGTGCAGGTCCGCTCCGGGGCAAGTCGCGCCCTACGCGGCAAATATCCCATCGCTGGTCGATAGTCTCCACTCCATGGCTTCGGGCGAGCCCGCTTGGGCATGGCGCCCGTCGTTCTGCCGCTCTGCCTGCGTCGCACTATGAGATCCTGAGGTGGCGAACCGGCAGGAGGCGTCAATGCTCTCGTGGAATGACGTCAGATTCTACGGTCTTCTCTATGTGAATGATGCGAGAGAGACTCATGCGAATCTTCGAGCATCGCAGCAGAAAGCCCTCGAAACCTATCTCCGCTGTGCGATGCTCTGCGATCGATCCATGCGCCATCATGGATACAAATTCTCGCTGATCACAAATCGGGCGAGCCAGTTGCAGAAGATGGCCTATCGCGTTGGTGGCTCCAGCATCACGATTCTGGAGCGTCCCTTCACTCTAGGTGTTCCGGCAGATGCTCCGTTTTATTCCGCTCACTTCAAGCTCGATCTCATGGCCACCTTTGGTAGCGGAGGCCTGGGCGAAGCGATCGCTCTGGTCGATATCGACACGGTGCTTCTCCAACCCTTTCAGTGCGCACCTCCGAACGATGGACTCATCGGCTACGACATCTCTGACCAGGTGTTTCCGGCATATGGATCTGAGGTTATTCGCAACGACATGGAGCTCGTCGCCGGCAGGCCGCTCTCCGCTCCGCGCTGGTGGGGTGGCGAGTTCATCGCCGGCCCTGCAGTCTCCTTCCAGAAACTGAGCGACACAATCGGAGGCCTCTGGCCAACGTATCTTGAGCATAGAAGCCACCTTCACCACGCCGGCGACGAGATGCTCACTTCGACCGCACTGGAAGTCCTGAAATCCACCGGCTTGCAAGCGACCGACGCCACCAACACAAACGTCTGTCGCTGGTGGAGTTCCAGAACCCGGCACCGGCAGATTCCCTTGCCCGTGGCTATGGAAACCTGCTTGCTACATCTCCCCGCAGACAAGGCCTTTCTGCAGTCGCAGGCGGAACGGGAGTTCAATCCCGCCAGCTTTCTGCAGACGTACTTCGGCTATGCGAAGAAAAAGAACTTCACTCGGGGCATGTTCGCGCTGGCCGCCAAGGCCATTGGACGAGATGACGGTCGGTTGCTCCCACGCTTGCGCTAGAGACGCACGAACCCGCTGGAACCGTCATGCGGCTGCAGAACTGGAGCGCTTTCCGGCGGAGTACGCGATGCGCGCGACGACGCCGGAGACAACATAGACCATCGACATCCCAAACAGCACCCAGCGGTGCCACTCAAACAGGATGGCGCCGAGACACACGAAGAAGACCAGGGTACGGCCGGGCTGGCGCGTGCTCAGGTCAAGCTCCTTACCGCTCCAGAAGCGCCAGCTGCTGACCATAAGGAAGCCTGCTGTTGCCACCAGCGAAAGCCACAACAGGCACGCCCATAGATCGTGCACGGGAGAACCCTCGAAGAGATGAATCACGGAGGCCAGCGCGCCCGCGCCCGCCGGAATGGGCATGCCGACGAAGTACTTGCGATCCGGCCGCCCCGGATTCCGCGGTACGGGGTTCACGCTGATGTTGAACCGCGCCAGGCGGCAGGCGCCGCAGATCAGGAATACGAAGCAGATCACGGCGCCGAAGTGCGTCACGCGCTCCTGGATAAGCGGATAGCCCGAAGGCACAAGCATCCGCACACCCCACAGGTACGCCAGCAGCGCCGGCGCCACGCCAAAACTCACCACATCGGCAAGCGAGTCCAGTTCCTTCCCGAAGGCGCTCGCCGTGTTCGTCATGCGCGCAATGCGCCCATCGAGACCATCGCTAAGGACAGCCAGCACAATCGCGACCGCAGCGCGGTCGAACGATTCGTTATCCCCGAGCGCAGCGCCGCGGATTGCCTCGAGCATCGCGTAGAAGCCCATTGCCATATTGCCGGCGGTGAAGAGCGACGGCAGGACGTACATGCCGCGGCGGGCGGGCAGACGCTCGATAGGACTTTCCATTATGCGTTTCCACCACTCGCAGCGGACGCTTCGTCACGACGCAGAACCGCAAGGACTGAGCTTCCACCCTTGACGCGATCGCCCGCCTGCACGCGAAGATCCGCATCCGCAGGCATCAGCACATCTACGCGCGAGCCAAACTTGATGAGTCCCATCCGCTGGCCCCGTTCCACACGCTGGCCGGGCTGCAGGTTGCACACGATCCGCCGCGCCAGAAGTCCGGCGATCTGCTTGAAGGCCACGGTGTAGCCACCCGCATCGATGGTGACCATCGTCTGCTCATTCAGCACGGCAGACTCCGGCTTCATGGCGTTGAGGTACAGGCCGTCGCGATGCTCCACCGAGGTCACAGTGCCCCCCACCGGGACGCGATTCACGTGCACGTCGAAGACGCTGAGGAAGATGGTGATGCGAACCCGGTTGCCCTCGGTGGTCTCGATCCACTCCGCTTCCTCGACCTTACCGTCCCCCGGAGACACGATAAGGCCTGGGTCCGTGGGGACCGCGCGCGAAGGGTCGCGGAAGAACCAGAGAAAGAACAGCGCCAGCAGCACAGGAATCGCGGTCAGCCACACGAACTGCGTTGAAAACCAGACAATGACCGCAACCACCAGCAGTGCTGCGCCGTACAGGATCCCGTCTCGAACCATAGGCGGGATTATACCGTTTGCCGTGTGTGATTTGGCTCTGATCGACAGCGGGCCACGGTCCAGCTCAGAGCTCCTGTGACATCAGAACTGCATCCTCGGCTGGCTCGCGGTAATACCCCAACCGGCGTCCCTGCTCGCGAAAGCCCAGGGCAAGGTACAGCGCAATCGCAGCAGCATTTGACGCCCGCACCTCAAGCTCCATCGCTTGAGCGCCCTGTGATCGCGCCCACCCAATTCCTGCCAGGCAAAGCTCCCTCGCGACACCCTTCCGCCGATGATGCGGTGACACCCCAAGGCTTTCGATCTCGGCCAATCCCGCGATGAGTTGCAAAACAAGAAAGCCTGCAAGGCTGCCATCGATCTCCGCAACGAGAACCGTCCGCCGCAATCCACCACTCGCGACCGCGACCTCCTCCAATGCCTCGCGCCAGGAGACCTCGCTCCAGTGCGGTGCGTTCTCGATAGAGCGCTCCAGCTTCATCAATGCGACAAGATCGCCAGTGCCTGCCGCGCGGATCAGCATGCCTGAGACATCTAAGACACTCATGGCTTCGCGCAAGCCGGTCCGCTTCCCTGCTTCGCATACAGCTCACTCTCGCGCCGCACATAATTGGCATCGGCCTCAGCAAGGTCCACGCCTCCATCCTGCAACGCGACAAACAACAGAGGCACAGCGTCGACCACGCTCAGACGATGCAGCACCGGCTGAAGCTCCCGCAACAACTCGAGCACAAGCTCCTCAGCGACCACCACCAGAGAACCCGCCGCCGCTTCCAGCATGACCTCGACCGTGCTCATCCTCTCGCTGCCGGCTCCATCGCGCAGCTCAAGCGAATACAAATCGCGTCGCCCCGCCCCAAGCACCGCATAGCCCTCACTCACGGACGTGGCCTTCGCCAGCACCTCGAGTCGCGAGACCATCGCCAGCGGTAAGCCCGCAGCCTCGCACAGACCCTTGGCCGCAGCCAGCCCCGTGCGCACGCCCGTAAACGATCCCGGCCCCGCGACCACACCAACCCCATCTAGCTGCCCAAGGGACCAACCCGCCGCCGCCAGCAGCAAACGCACCTCCCCGATGATCTCGGCCGAAGCAGACCGCGACGGAAGAGCCTTCACCGCCAGGACATGCGCCCCCTCGCTAAGCGCCAGCCCCGCACCCTCACCGCAGGTGTCGATCGACAGCATGCGCAGCCCATTGTGTCTCTCTTCCATATCCTCCAGCATAGCTCTGCTGGACGCCGATATAGGGGCCAGACAAGACGCTGCAGCTCGAAGCCCCGTTTCGCTGCAACCACCTTATAGCCACGGGACTTCCACCTTCGCGCCATCGGAGCCCCTGACGTCCAGTGATATGCTTCGCTTCGTACGCGAGGAACCTCCACTGACGACGACGGCGCATGCTGCCCCAACGAAGCGACGCCCCATCACCGTCTTCGGCGCCGTTATCCTCGCCTTCGGTGCAGTCGCGTTGTTCGCTCGCCTGCGCTCCCCGCTGCCTCTCGCCGCATACGATGACGACGCTTTCTATTACTTCCAGATAGCCCGCAATATCGCCACCGGCCACGGTTCCACCTTCGACGGCATCCACCTGACCAACGGCTACCACCCGCTCTGGATGCTGCTATGCGTCGTCGCCGCGTGGATCGCGAAGGGCAAAGCCTTCTTCGTTCTGCTGCAGTGCATTGCCTTCCTCAGCCTCGCCACAAGTTACTTTGCCGCGCGTTCCCTGTTTCGACTCGTCCGTGCGGAGGGTGCGCTGGCAGACGTTGCCGCCGCTGCGGTCGCGCTGTCGTGCCTGGTTCTCATCCACGGCGGCATGGAGATCACGCTGACTCTTCCGCTGGCGCTGGTCCTTTGCCTCTTCCGCATGCGGCCTGCCTTCGATTGGAATCCCCAGAACGCTGCAGGCTATGGTGGCATTGCCGCGCTTGTCGTACTCAGCCGTCTGGATTCCTTCCTCTGGGTCGCTCTGCTTCTCTGCGCGGAAATCCTTCTGGCCCGGCGCAACTCCTCCCGATTACGTTCTGTGCTGCTCGGCGCTCTCATCGGCGCGCTTCCACTCGCGCTCTATGCCCTAGGCAACCATCACTGGTTCCATGTGTGGATGCCCGTGTCCGCCACAGCCAAGCAGCTGCGCCCGCACCACGGATTCACGCTGACAGGTCTGCGCGGATCGCTCTATCTCCTGCAGGAAGCGTACGGGCTCCTGCTGGTCTATCCCGCCCTGCTGCTCATGCTGTGTGCCGTCATCGCAATGGTCATCCCCCGACAGGCTTCGATCCGCCCAGACCTGCGAGCGCTCGCTATCACTCTGCTGCTCTTCCCTGTCGTGCAGCTTGCCACGCTTTGCTTCCTCAGCGACTGGCAGATCTGGTCCTGGTATCTCTATTCCTTTGCGCTCGCAACTGTCGGCGCGTTGCTCTATCTGCTGGCTGCGTTCCCGGAAAAAGGTCTATTCGCCAACAAAGAGTTCTCCCTCTTAGCGGGCGTCGTTGTTCTTCTGTTGGGAATCCTCTACTCCACCGCTGAGGCCACCCAACATCAGGTTCCTCACTGGACGATCTTCGCCAATGACTTGGCAGACTTTGCCCGCACTCATCCCGGCGTCTACGCCATGGGCGACTGCGCAGGCACCACCGGTTACCTCCTGCAACAGCCCCTCATCCAGACCGAAGGCCTTGTCATGGATGACAGCTTCCTCGATAACATCCGTCGACAAGACGACCTTCGTCCGGTGCTCCAACGCTACGACGTGCATTACTACGTCACCTTCCAGGCCATCGCTGAAAATGGCTGCTATCGCGTACAGGAGCCCTTCATGGCAGGCCCTGAATCGCCCCGCATGCGCACCACGCTCTGCCAGGAGCCAGTGGCAAGTTACCCCGTCGGCCCAGCAGTGTTGCGGATCTTTGACCTCCAACCGACGGCTCAGTAGGCGCGGAGGCTCGCTAGAGCCGAGCTTCGCTGCACGTCTCCACGATCCTCTCATCAAGTCGCACGAACGGCAGGTCACGGCTTCAGCCGTTGAGGCCACGTCTACAACCCTCTTGGGACTCTCCTTAAGCAACAAAGGGCACGCATCGCTGCGTGCCCTTCGCCGTTCTATCTTGCAATCAAGCTACTCTGCCTACTTACTCCGCGGCCGCGAGAACCTCTTCCCGCACCTCTTCGTCCAGCACGGCATCCAGCGGCGTCTGCGGCAGCGCTACTCGCAGCACATCCTCGAACACCGTAGCGTAGTGGATCGTGACATCCCCGATCTGCTCCGCGGTCAGATCCTCCTCCACGTTCGACTTCACGTCGATCGGAAGGATCACATCGCGAACCCCGGCACGCTTGGCCGCAAGGAACTTCTCCTTGATGCCGCCAACCGGCAGGACATTACCGCTCAGCGTAATCTCACCCGTCATCGCGAGCAGCGGGCGGACTGGTTTGTCCGTCAGCAGGCTCACCAAAGCGGTAGCCATCGTGACACCGGCGCTAGGGCCGTCCTTCGGAATCGCACCGGCCGGCACATGGATGTGCAGATCGAGGTCCTTCAGCACGTCCTCATCGAGCCCGATCTTTGTTGCATTGGAGCGAACCCACGTCAACGCAGCCTGGATGCTCTCCTTCATCACATCGCCCAGCTGGCCGGTGATCGTGAAGCCGCCCTTGCCCTTCATCTTGTTGGCTTCGATGAACAGCACATCGCCGCCCGCAGGAGTCCATGCAAGTCCCACAGCCACGCCCGGACGCTTGGTGCGCTCGGCGATCTCCGTATCCACGCGTACCTTAATGCCGCCCAGGAACTCGTGCACCACTTCAGGCGTGATCACCAGCTTCTCCCCCGGCTTCAGCACACCCTCGGCAACCTTGCGAGCCGTCTTACGGCACACCGTACCGATGAGCTGCTCCAGCCGGCGAACACCCGCTTCCCGCGTGTAGTGCCGCGCAATCAGCGCCACCGACTCCGTAGGAATCTCAATCGACTCCTCCGTGATCCCGTTCTCCTTAATCTGGCGCGGAATCAGATACCGCTCCGCGATATTGATCTTCTCCTCCTCGGTATAACCCGTGAGTTCGATGATCTCCATGCGGTCCAGCAGTGGTCCGGGAATCGTGTCCAGCTGGTTGGCTGTGCAGATAAACAGCACCTTGCTCAAATCGAACGGCTGATCCAGGTAGTTATCGCGGAACGTATTGTTCTGCTCCGGATCCAGCGTCTCCAGCAGGGCCGACGCCGGGTCTCCGCGGAAGTCGCGGCCCAGCTTGTCGATTTCGTCCAGCATGAATACCGGATCCTTCACCTCAACCCTCTTCAGGTGCTGGATGATCTGTCCCGGCAGCGCTCCAATGTACGTGCGCCGATGCCCGCGGATCTCCGCCTCGTCATGCATGCCACCCAGCGAGATGCGTGAGAACTTGCGCCCCAGCGCCTTCGCAATCGACCGCCCCAGCGAGGTCTTACCCACGCCCGGAGGTCCGACAAAGCACAGGATCGGTCCCTTCATATCCGGCTTCAGGCGACGCACGCTCAAGTAGTCGAGGATGCGCTCCTTCACCTTCTTCAGGCCATAGTGATCCTCGTCGAGGATCCCCTTCGCCTTCGCAATATCGACCTCACCCGCCGAGGTCTTCGCCCACGGCAGCACCGCCAGCCACTCGACGTAGTTGCGCGTCAGCGAGTAGTCCGCTGCCGCCGGATTCATACGGCCCAGCCGGTTCAGCTCCTTCAGCGCTTCCTTCTTTACCTCGTCGGGCATGCCTGCGGCTTCAATCTTGTCCTTCAGCTCCTGGACGTCCTTCTGGGTCTCGTCAACCTCTCCAAGCTCCTTCTGGATCGCCTTCATCTGCTCGCGCAGATAGAAATCCCGCTGCGATTGCTGGACCGAATCCTGCACCTCGCTCTGGATCTTGTTGCGCAGCTGCTGAACCTCAAGCTCCTTGGCCAGGTGGCTGTTGATCGCCTCCAGGCGCCCCTTCACATCGCCCATCTCCAGCAACGCCTGCTTGTCCAGGGTCGAGAGAAACGGCAGGCTGCTGGCCACAAAGTCCGCCAGCCGCGAGGGCTCCTCGATGTTCAACGCAATCGTCTGCAGGTCGTCCGACAGCGTCGAGCTCGACGACACTATCTCCTGGAACTGAGCCAGCACGTTCCGTTGCAGCGCCTCAAATTCTGGCGTCTTCTCGGGCTGAATCTCCTCCAGCACCTCCGACTCCGCCGTTAGGAACGGGTCCGACTGCGTGAACTGCCCAAGCCTGACACGCTCCGTGCCCTCGGTAAACACAAAGAGGCTCTGGTTCGGCATCTTCACGACCTTGTGCACGGTCGCGCGGGTGCCGACCAGGTGCAGGTCTTCGCCCTCTGGCGAATCCTGGCGCGCATCCTTCTGCGCCACCACCAGGATGGTCTTGTCCTCACCCAACGACTGGATGAGCTGGATGGAGCTCTCGCGCCCCACGGTCAAAGGCAACACGGCGTGCGGGAATAACACCGTATCCCGCACTGGAAGAACGGGATACGAGCGACCCTGGCCATCCGATCCGGACTTCTTCGGAGCTCCGGGCTGAATCACACTTACGAAATCACTTGGCATCTTGAGTCAACCTCTATCAACTTTCTTGAATAGGATGCACTAGACCCGGTCCAGGTCGCAACCAGCTTCTCTGGCTCCTACACTCCGGCAGCGCGTCGAGGTTCCGCTCGATGCGGCCAACCACGCCTCAGATCACACAGATAGGACGTTATCGGCTCCCGATGCGTCCCGAGCAATTCTTTTTCTTTTCGCAGACCATCGCAACTCATAATGGATTCGACCGCCCAACCAGTTCGCGGTTCAAGCCTGAACCAGCCCTTCCACCACTGAATCAACCCGCGCCGGCTCTGCAACTTGGCAGCCCGCGTTGCCATGCGGAAGCGGAGCCGTTAAGCTTAGGAGGGTTTCCCCGTGCGGGGGTGGTGAAATGGCAGACACGCAGGTCTTAGAAGCCTGTGCCCGAAAGGCGTGAGGGTTCAAGTCCCTTCTCCCGCACCAAATTCAGCCGCATCTCGAGCACTCGGCAAGACCGCCGCCCCACAGCGGCCGTTCGCCGCGTCTCGCATCCCGAATCTCGTATCTGTACTTGGAGCCCCATGAGCCAGACCCTTCCCCAGCCCGACCAGACCCGCGTCACCCTAGCCAAGACCCCCGACTTCCGCGACTCCTACGCCAACTCAGTGCAGGTGCGCCTCTCTGTGTGGGACTTCCAGCTGGTCTTCGGAACCCTCGAGCAGACCGCCGCCGACGAAGTTCAGATCTCGAACTTCCAGGGCATCTACCTCAGCCCCCAGCAGGCCAAGGCGCTCCACAGCGTCCTCAGCCACAATCTCGCGCAGTACGAGCAGACCTTCGGCCCCATCTCGCTCGAGAACCCCCGCCCCGGCGAACCTCGCTTCAACGGCGGCCCCGTCCACTAGCCCGCGCTTCCTCGGCGGCTGCGCGTTGCTGCCGCGAACATACGGCTGCGATCCCTCCACCGAGGATCGCAGCCGTATTCTTTAACCATCATCCGAATCGGAACGAATCAAACGAATCAAACGAATCCACGCCGAGACCCGCACGTGCCCGTAGCGCCCCGCCCCAACCTCTCGTTACGCCACGACCGCGCCGGCTGGAACGGCCCCGCGCGCCGTCTCGCAGCACTGCCCACGCCGGCGCTCTTCCTCCTCGCCTACGCAGCCGTCGCACTCGCGCACCTCACTCTGTTGCGCCTTCCCTACTTCTGGGACGAAGGCGGCTACTACATCCCCGCCGCGCTGGACTTCTACCACCATGGCGCGCTCATCCCCACCTTCACCAACGCCCATCCTCCCCTGCCCAACGTCGTACTCGGCACGTTATGGCACGTCACCGGCCTCAGCATCCTTGCGACGCGCCTCTGCGCCTGCGCCTTCGCTGCCGCCGGCCTAGTCGCGACCTTCCGCCTCGCGCAGCGCCTCCTCAGCCCTGCAGCAGCCTGCGCCGTCACGCTGCTCACCGCGGTCTATCCCATCTGGTTCGCGCAAAGCTCCATGGCCCACGCCGACATCTTTGCCGCCGCCTTAACCCTCTGGGCCCTCGCGATCTACATCCCCGCCCGCACCCAAAACCTCATAGCTCGAAACCTCGTCGCTCGAAGCTCAACAGAGCCCCTCGGCCTTACAGTCGCCGCACTCTTCGCCCTGGCCGCCCTGGCCAAAGAGACAGCCATCGTGATCCCCGCAGCGCTCGCCGCCTACGAGCTCACGCTCCTGCTCCGCGACCGCCGCAACCGCACCCAGTCCCTCGGCTGGAGCGCCGCCCTCAGCTTCCCGCTCCTGCCCCTGCTCTCCTGGTACGCCTTCCACCACGCCCGCACCGGCTTCACCTTCGGCAATCCCGAGTACCTCCGCTACAACGCGACCGCCAACTTCACCCTCCGCCACGTGCTCTACGCCATGTGGCAGCGCTTCCTGCACCTCACCTGGCAGCGCAACCTCTGGCTGCCCATCGTGCTCGCAGCCGCATGCTTCCTCCTGCCGCAGCGCCCTCACGACGAAGCCCCTGACCTCCCTCACACCGCGTGGCACATCATCGCGGTCCTGCTCGTCGCGCAATGGCTCGCCTTCTCCGTGCTCGGCGGAGCTCTCCTCACACGCTACCTCCTGCCCGCGTTCCCACTGGTCCTCATCGCCTGCGTCAGCATCTGGCAATCCCGCACCGCGCGCTGGCCCTGGCTCGCCGCCGCAACCGCGGCAGCCTTCATCGCCGGCTGGTGGCTCAGCCCACCCTTCGCCTTCGCACCCGAGGACAACCTCACCTACCGCGACATGGTCGTCGTCCACCAGGAAGCCATCGACTACGTCGCGACCCACCTTCCCGGAGCCACCGTCCTCACCGCCTGGCCCGTCACCACCGACATGAACAAGCCCGAGCTCGGCTACGTGACCACGCCGCTCAAGGTCGTCGCTGTCGAAGACTTCACGTTACCCACGATGCTGCAGACCGCGCAGGACCCCGGCCGCTTCGACGCCGCGATCATCTTCTCGCGCCACTACGCTCCACCCGCGCTGCAGCAGTACTGGGCGACGCATCCCAACAGCCGCCGCGGCCGCGAGTTCGCCGAAGGAGCCGACCTCAAGCCCCGCGAAGTCGCCGCCCTCCTCGGTGGGACCGTCCTCTGGCAGGACGACCGCAATGGCGAGTGGGCCGCCGTCCTCCACTTCCCGCGCAGCTACGAGGCCCGCCTCCGGTAGCAGAACAGCTACACTCCCACCATGCGCCCCGAGCTTCTCCTCGCATCGCTCCTGACTCTCGTCGCGCCCGCGGCCCAGGCCCAGTGGCAGATCCTCGACGCACACACCACCGCCGACCTCCGTGGCATCGACAACGTAGGCCACGGCATCGTCTGGGCCTCAGGCACGCAAGGCACCGTCCTCCGCAGCCTCGACGACGGCAAGTCCTGGATCACCTGCACCACACCACCCAACGCCGCCAAGCTGGACTTCCGCGGCATCCAGGCCTTCGACGCTAATACCGCAATCATCATGTCCAGCGGCAAAGGCGACCTCTCCCGCCTCTACAAAACCACCGACGGCTGCGCCACGTGGAAGCTGTTGTTCACGAATCCTGACAAGGACGGTTTCTTCGACAGCGTCACGCGAGAGTCTTCCACGGATCAAACGTCTGCGGACATGCTGATCGTCGGCGACCCTGTGCAGCACGCGTTCACCCTTTTTACTCTGAGAGTTCCGCTCCCCGGGAACGCTGCTCCAACGCTCGTTCCCTTTCCTGCGCCCGCATGTCCGCATCCCCCGCGATTGCAGCTAGCCCCTACAACCGATACGTGCCTGAGTAGGGTGCCACAGTACCGAAGCCCAATCCCCCGCGACGGAGAGAGCCTGTTCGCCGCAAGCAATTCATCGCTCGCGACCGACCCCAAGGCGTGGTATCCGAACATCGCGTTTATTACCGGTGGACCGCATGGCGCGCGATTTCTGCAATACCGGGGCACATCGTGTGGCGGAATGGGATGCGAAGAATGGATCGTCGCGGACCTTCCCCTCGCTTCAGGCGACTCGGGCGGAGCCTTCAGCATCGGCATTACCGGCGAGCCGCTGTTTCGCGGAGTCATCGTCGGGGGAGACTATAAGAAGCCCGATACGTCGACTGGAACCGCCGCCTTCACCGAGGAGAGCGGCAAGAACGCCCTCGAAGAAAACGTCGGTCGAGTGTGGCTAGCTTCCTCTACCCCACCCCACGGCTACCGCAGCGCCGTAGCCTACGACGCCTCCACAAAAACCTGGATCACCGTAGGACCCAACGGCACCGACATCTCCACCGACGATGGCCGCAACTGGCAAGCGCTCCTGCCGTCACTCGGCGAAGCCGCAGATACAGCCCAGCACTGGAACGCCCTGTCCCTGCCCTTCGTCGTAGGCCCCCACGGCCGCATCGGCAAGCTCCGCGAAGACGCTCTCCGTCGACCAACGCACTAACCGCTAAGGTCTATTCAGCTACTCTGCTGTTCTGCTATTCAGCTGTTCTGCTCAGTCCCTTCCGATAAATCCAAGCATCCAGCCCCCGCGAGTAGAAGTTCTTCGCCTCGCCCACGCGCGCGAACCCGATGCTCTCGTAGAACCGAATCGCACCCGCGTTGCCGGCAAACACATGCAACACCATCGCAGCGCATCCCGCCTCGCGAGCGTCCTGCTCCAGTCGCTCCATCATCAGCCGCGCAACACCACGCCGCCGCTCCTGCGGCGTCACATCCAGCGTGACCACATAGCCCAACAACTCCCTGCGAACACGCTCCACCTGCAGCACGGCGAAGCCACTCATCCTCGCACCACGCTCCGCGATGACGACACGCGCAAACTCATCTTCCACGGCCTGCTGCATCATCGCGCGAGAGAAACGAAACGGCTCCTCGAAGCACACCACATCGAGCGCATACATCGCGTCGAGGTCCTCCTGCCGGAAGCCTCGCAATGTGATCCCAGGCGCAGCGCTCATAGTCTCGGATACGATAGACATATGTCGAATCTCAGCACGCTCCGACGCCCCCACCATGCCGTCCTGCGTGCGCTTATCGAAATCGCGTTCATCATCTTCCTGTTCTATTCGAACCTGCTGATGGGCGAGTACACCCGCAGCGCGGGCAAAGGCAAGACGCTCATCGCCGCCTTGGAAGACGTCGTAACAACCCATAACTTTGAGATCGCGCTGATATCCGCAGTCATCGGCTATCTGGTCTTTGAGTATCTTCGCTCGCGTTCATAACTCAATGCGGAGCTAAACCGCCACTGTGAAGGTCGTCTCGCTGCGCGTCACCTGGCGATACAGCGTGTCGCGCTCGAATGGCACACGCCCAGCCTCGGTGATGAGGCGCTCGAGATCGCGGCGTCGCAGTCCCTGCGGCGTGCTCGCGCCCGCATCATGGTAGATCTTCTCTTCCACCACCGTGCCATCGATGTCGTCCGCGCCAAACCGCAGCGCGATCTGCGCCATC
The DNA here is from genome assembly GCF_058498515.1 of Bryocella sp. Lineage (NCBI taxonomy): Bacteria > Pseudomonadati > Acidobacteriota > Terriglobia > Terriglobales > Acidobacteriaceae > Bryocella > Bryocella sp. Next base: position 257,065 of record NZ_JBMHYI010000070.1, on the reverse strand, counting down.
TTCGGCGTCACCATCTGCCAGTAGCTCTTGATGTGCGCAAAGTTATCCAGCAACAACCGCCCCACCGCAATCTGCCGGATATCCAGCATGCCCGTCGACTTCGGCAGATGCTGCAACGCCGTATGGTCCGGATGGAAGCTCAGCGGGATGAACGTCTGGAACCCACCGGTCTCATCCTGGATCGCACGCAGCTTCAGCATGTGGTCCACGCGGTCTTCTTCGTTCTCGATGTGCCCATACAGCATCGTCGCATTGGAGCGCAGCCCAGCCTTGTGTACCAGCCGCGCCGTCTCCAGCCACTCCGAGCCATCGATCTTGTGATCGCAGATAATGTGCCGCACGCGGTCCGCAAAAATCTCCGCGCCACCGCCGGGGCACGAGTCCACACCCGCCACCTTCATCCGCTCGATGATGTCTGCAATGGTCGTCTTCGCAATCTTCGCGAAGAACGCAATCTCCACCATCGTGAACGCCTTCAGGTGCACCTGCGGGTAGCGCACCTTCAGCCCCGCAACCAGGTCCATGAAGTACTCGAACGGAAGGTCGGGATGCAGGCCGCCAACGATGTGGAACTCTGTCACGGCCTCGGTAAGACCCTGACCCGCCGTCTCCCACGCCTCTTCCAGCGCCATCGTGTACGTGTCGGCCTCACCCTTCTTGCGCCCGAAGGCGCACAGGCGGCAACTCGCCACACAAACATTCGTGGGGTTGATATGGCGGTTGACGTTGAAGTACGTCACGTCCCCATGCAGGCGCTCGCGCACCAGGTTCGCCATCCATCCCAGCGCGAGGATATCGCCTGTGCGATAGAGAGCCAGCCCATCCTCATAGCTGAGGCGTTGCCCCGCTTGCACCTTCTCCGCAATGGGTTCAAGCGCCTTGTCGTCGGTCTGGAAAGAGTGCCTTGGCTTCGAGGAGATCGCAGCGAGTGCCATGCCCCTATTTTAGACCTCCTCGAAGCTCCACACTCTCCAGAACCTCGCTAGCGGCCAGTGCCTGCTGCGGGGGTTACCGCTTCGGCAAACTTGGACTCAATCATCTTCGGCTGCACCACCACGCCGTCGTACAGTGACGCCCCCACCAGATGATCGCCCACAGGCCGCACAAAACGCAGCGGCCAACCTGTATCCCAGAAGCTGACATGGTAGTTCGGCAGCCCCGCAGAGAACACGAACGGAGAGTTTGCCGCCGTCACCAGCACGCGATGCCCTGCGTCGTCCGCATAGATGTTGTCCACCTGCGTCACGAAAAGATTCGGGATCGTCCTCCACGTGCCGCCGAAGTCGGTGGAGTAATAGACCCCCTCGCGCCCGCCGACCCACAGGTTGCCCTTCTCGTCGATCGCAATCGCGGCCACCATGGTCAGCTCCGCCGGCAAGGCGATGGCGTCCCACGTAGCGCTGTCATCCATCGAAAGCGCCATGCGCTTCAGGCTCGCCGCCAGCACCATCTTCTGGTGCACCGCGACAAAGCGCGAGTCCGGCATCGTCAAGGACGCAACCGGCCTCCATTCGCGACCCATCGCATCGCCCACCATTACGCCATCGCTGGTCCCCGCATAGACGGAGTGGTCCGTAGCCACCAACGAGTACACCGCGCTCTCCACGCGACGAGGAGCAGCCGCGCGTGCGGTTGGCCGAGCCACAGGACGTCGCGCCGCCGGCTTCTTGCCGCCGCGTTTAGCCTGCGCCACCGGTGCAGGTTTCTTGACCACCGGAGGGTCTGCCGCCGGAGAGTCGTTAGCCGGCGAACCCACGCCTACATCCGTCCAGGAATCATCCGCCAGCCGGTAGATGCCATGCGCCGTGCCCGCCAGCATCGAGCCGTCGCCTGCAGCCGCCAGGCTGAAGATATCGCGCCCAGCCAGTCCGTCGGACTCCTGCTGCCAAGTCACGCCGCCATCGGTGCTCTTGAACACCCCACCGTCGCTCTTGTCATTCACCAAGCCGATGTACACGGTCGACCCCGACAGGTTCGGCGCGATCGCAACCACCTGCCGGTTACTGAAGCCCTTGTTCGACGCCGAAAAACTCACACCACCATCGACGCTCGAGAGCACCCCGCCACGATCGGTTGCAATCAGCACATGGTTCGATTCCGTTGGGTCAACCCACACGTCGTTGACGATGATGTCGGCGCCCGTCATGCGGTCCCAGTGCTGCCCGCCGTCGATCGTCCGATACAGCCCCTCGGTCGTCCCCGCAAACACCGTGTCGCGATTGTTCGGGTCCTGCCCAAGCTTGCGCGTGCGGCGCGCCGTCGAGGGAATTCCCTGCACTTTCGTGAAGCGCTTGCCCAGCTCGCGCGAGTTGGGCTCCGCTCCGCTCACGCTCTTGTAGATTCCCGAACAGGCGCTCGCATACACCACCTGCGGGTCCTTCGGGTCGACGATGATCGAGAAGACATCCGAGTCGTCGATGATGCCTTCCTTGATGTTGACCCAGTGCGCTCCGCCGTCGGTCGTCTTCCATGGCAGGTGCCATGTCCCGGCGTAGATCACGTTCGGGTCGTTCGGGTCGACCGCCACCGATTCGACCTCATGTAGCTCGGTTGAACCTTCAGGACTGATCAGCGTCCAGTGTTTGCCGCCATCCGCCGAGCGATAGACGCCCTTCAGCGTGCCCGCAACCAGATCTTCAGGGCTTGAAGGCGCCCGGCCCAGCGAACGCACCGACTGGCCACTCAGCTGCGCCTGCTCATACCAGGTGCGACCCGCATCTTCGCTGATGAACAGTCCACCGTCCGGCGTGTCCTTGGAGTAGGCCGCAACCAGTAGCCGCCTCCCCTCACGAGCATCAACCAGAATCTCGTCGATCACCAGGTCATCGCGCTTGGCAATGTGCGCGATCCGCTCCCAGGTGCTGCCGCCGTTGTCGGAGCGATAGATCCACCCGCTATCCGTGCCCATAAACAGCCGCTTCGGATTGCTCGGATCCGAGGCCAAACTGCGCGCGTCGCCGCCATAGGGTCCAAGCGGAAACCACGACGCCGCATGCGCCGCACCCGCGACAAACGTACCCAAGAAACACACTGCTGCGCCCAACCGGCGCCAACCCGTCCCTGCCATCTGTCCCGTTTTGCTGAACCTCTCCGATACAAGGTTACCTTGATCGATGCCGCTCGTATTGCGGCTGGGGTTCAGTCGTCCCTTTCTCGCTTGGTTCAACCGCCTGCGGCCGCATGGCCTGCGGTACATCCTGCTGCTGAGAGAACGTAGCCTTCCTCCGTTTGGATGCAGGGAAACGGGTTTGCATGAGAGCAAACTTCCGGAAACCTGCTTCCTCTCTCCCACAAATAGCAACAGCCGGCGGGAGTCCCGCCGGCTGTTGCCTTTGTCCGTAGAAGACTACTTCTTGTGGTGGTGCTTCCTCATCGGTGGCGCCGTGCGAGGAATCGCCTTGACCGCAGTCTCGTCGACCGGGGTCAGACCCGTGGTGTCGAAGGTAGCGCCAGTCGGGATCAGGGTCGTCGCCGAGCTCTTGGTGCCGGCAGTGCCGGTGTACACCGAGATGCGCGATGCGTCGATTCCCTTATCCGTGACCAGGTATTCCTTCTCGTTCACGGCACGTTCGGCAGCCTTGTGGTCAGCCATCTTCTCGTCTGGAGCAGAGCTGCCGACGATAGCCAGCTTGGAGCTCGAGTCCTGCTGAGCGGCCAGCGCGATGTCATCGAGGCAGGCCTTCGCCTCGTTGTCTACGCGGGTGGGACGCTTCATGTCACGATCGAACGAGATCGAGCAGAGGCTCTTGGTGCTAGGAGCCTGCGGAGCCGGCGGAGCCTGGACCATGACCGAGGTCTGGGCCGAGGCCGTCTGAGCCTTGTCGTCCACAACGTTGCAGGTCACCGTGATGGTGCCAGGCGCAACGCCTGTGGTCGCCAGGGTCGCCGTCGACGTGCTGCCGTTGATGGAGCCGGCAGTCGCCGAGTAGCTATAGGTCAGAGGACGATTCTGCGGGCTCATGCCGCTCGCAGTGATGGTCGAGGGATCACCCGGCATCACGGTCGAGGGGTTGGCCGAGCAGCTCACGGTCGGCGGCTGGAAGGCCGTCACAGTGAAGCTCGTCGAGCAGTCCGCCATCTGGCCGGGCTTGTTGCCCTCAGAGACGTGACCCGTCACCTTGTAGGTGCCGGCGGACAGAGCCTTGGTGTCGATGCTGGCTACGTTCGAAGTGCTCGAAACCGGACCCGCATCGCCCGCCCAGCTATAGGTCGGGGTCTTCTTCGGGTCGAGCATCGACGCCGTGCCGGTCACCGTCACCACGTCGCCGGGGTAGATGGTGCCCGTCGGAGCCGTAACCGAGCAGGCATACTGCACGGGCGGCGGCGGGATGATGTGGCCGAAGTGCACCAGCAACCCGGTCGAGAGCTCAGCCGCGCCGACATTCGCACGTCCGCCCAGCCAGGGAGTTCCGGTCACAGGGATCGAAGCGGTCGGGCCAAAGTCCTCGTGGAAGTAGCGGTAGTCAGCCTGGAACAGGCGCAGACCGAAGCGGTGGTTGAAGAACGGCAGGTCATAGTCCATACCGCCGCCCACAACCAGGGTCGGGCCCCAGCGATAAGGCTCGTGCTCGAAGGTCGCGGGATTGTCGCTGTTCGGGCCAGCCACATAAGCGGCGCCAGCCAGCGCATGCGCGAAAAGCGTGAAATTCTGCATGGGAGCGCGGAAGATCGGGCCGGCCTGGTAGCCGTAAACCGAATCGTTCTGGCCATTCGGGTGGGCCGCACCCGAAATCTCAGCACCCACATACTTGTTGAAGTAGTAAGCGCCGCTCAGGTAAGCTCCCTCGTCCACCGACGAGTAATTGATGTTGGCAGGCTTAACCGAGCCGTGCGCACCGTAATACGAGTAGCCCGCAAAAATATCGATCCGCGAAGGATTGGGACCGGTTGCTGCGGACGGCGCGGTCTGCGCGCTCAGGCTAGCAGCCCCCAAGCTGACCGCACATACGGCCAGCGCTTGCCAGCCGATACTGCGAAGATGGCGTTGAGACATTCGACAATCCTCCACTGAGTGAAACGTGTTCCTGTAAATTGTTCTGCGGGTTCCCCTTACGTCGGTCCCGCTATTCGATCGGTTGATTTCCACAAAAGTGTACAGCAGTTGATTCAAGTATGCGGAACAAAATTGCAGTCGTACGCAACAATCTTGATCCATCCAACGCTGCTCTGCATGGACGTAAAACCATGAGCGCAGCGAACTTCGTTGTGACCGGAACAAGCCTTCCCAGACCCGCCCGGAGCCCCTGTCAAGTAAGGTTCAGCGTCTGGCGGATTGTTCCCCGGCTCGCCTGAATCTTTTCCTGTAGAAGCGTAATCGCGTACAGCAGTTGCTCGGGACGTGGCGGGCATCCGGGAACATAGACATCCACCGGAATTACCTGGTTCACGCCCTGCAGCAATGCGTAGTTATTGAAAACTCCGCCCGACGTAGCGCAAGCGCCCATCGAGATCACCCACTTCGGCTCCGGCATCTGCTCATACAGCCTGCGGATCACCGGCGCCATCTTCTGCGACACCCGTCCGGCGACGATCATCAGGTCGCTCTGCCGGGGGCTGGGGCGGAAAACCTCCGCGCCGAAGCGCGCGATGTCATAGCGGGACCCACCCATAGACATCATCTCGATCGCACAGCACGCCAGGCCAAACGTCATCGGCCAGATCGAGTTCTTACGGACCCAGTTGATCGCCGCATCCACGGAGGCGAGAACCACGCCCTCGGGCTGGTCGGAGCCCCAGTTAACCTCCTGCACCTTCTCGCGGTTCATCCCGAAGCTCTCGAGATTGCCGAAAAGGTACCGGTCCTTGAGCGGCGAAGGCCGTCCGTTCGTTGTCGTCTGTTCGAAATCGGTGCTCATGCCATCAAGTATACGGAGCGATGTGGCCATCTCCGTATGCAAATCCTCCGGAACGGGCGTTTGCTTTCCGCGCAAACGCTCTTCCTACATCAACCGCGTATGTTTCATCCGATGCACGCTGATTTCAGTCGGTTGGTCGGGATGCACACGGAATTTTTATCGTAGCCAACCCTTTTGCCGCCGAGAACCCCTTTGGAACCTCCAACGTTAACCTCAGACGCAGTGAAACCAGCTCCCCCAGCTTCGTCGGCGCCCTTCCCTGGGCCACCTCATGCGGCGTCGATTCCAGGTGCGACGCCACCGCCGCGGCCATGCGCCACTGGTCCGCCGTCCCCGGAACCAGCGTCGCATCGAGGATGCGCACCTCTCCCTCCGGCTGATCGATCGTCAGCCGTCCCAGCTCGCTCATTGCGCCGGCATCGTTCTTCATCAGCCTCGGATACAGCTCCAGCATCCTTCGATAGGCCGCATCGGATCCCGCATAGCGGAAATGCCGCGGGTTCCACGCAATCGCATCCTGCGCCCGAAATGCAAAGTCCGTCGAAATCAGCAACGGATTCGGCGAGAGATATGGTGGCGTCGCCAGTTCCGCCCAGTCGTGATCTCCCCACGACCCAGCCGACGGTACGACCCGCACGATCCATCCCGGGGCCAGCGCCTGTACCACCAGCTTCAGCCCTCCGCCCGGCCCCAGCGCAAAGACTTGCTCGAAGCTGTGCCCCTCGGTGACCTGAGTCTCGATCCTCACCTGCGAGCAATCGGCGCTGACCTTGGCGGGTGGCGGCGTACCGCACCAGGCAGGCGGTACCGATCCCATCGACAACATCATGCCCACTACAAGCCCGGCCCTCGTCTTCAGAAACGTCATCCCGCTACGTCGTCCCTTCCGCATTCACCGCAATCGCAGCTACCAGTGCCTCGCGCAGGGCCTGCTTCGCCTCGTCCGACAGCGGAGCTCCACTGCGCGTGAGGTAGAAGACGTCAATCGCCATCTCGCCCTCGGTGTCGATCAGCGCGACCTCCACGTTATACCCAAGATCGCTCAGCGTCTGGCTGATCGCCCGCAGAAGCCCCGGGACATCCTGCGCGATCACCTGCATCAATGTGCTCTGCGACGGCATGGCATCGTGGAACTCGACAGCCGTCACCACGGGTACGCGCGGAGCCCTGCGGCGGCCTCGCCCCCGCGCCCGCAGCATCGTCTCCCGCGCCACGGGATCGTCGATCAACTTCCGCAGGCTGTCGACAAAGCGCTCCCGCTCGGCAGGATTCAACGCCAGCGTCCGAAAGCTGTCCGTGAACCGGAAGCTGTCCACGACCACGCCCGCAGCATTCGCAAACGCATCCGCCGTCACCACGTTCATGCCCCACGCCGCCAGCGCCGCCGCAATGCCCGCGAACAACCTCGGTCGGTCGCGCGTCACCAGCGTGACCTCGCTGATCGGGTCGCCGTGATGGAACTCCAGCGGCAGCGGCTCCTTATCAAAATGCTGCGTCAGCGCGAAATGCCGGATGATCTCCCCCGGCGTACGCGTCTGCAGGTAGCGCTCGGGAAAGCCCTCCAGGTACGCCACAACCGCTGGCCGGTTCAGGCTCGCCATGCCCAGCACCGCTGCCACGCGGTCCTCGCTGGTCTTCCAGACCGCTCCCCCCGCCGTGTGCACGCGAACCTCATCCACCGTACGATCCAGCTGATTCGCCGCCCGCATCTCCAGCCGCCACAGGTTCTCGGCCTTCCATGGCGTAATCGCATCCGGATGCACCGCCGAGATATCCGCATAGGTGAACAGCGTCAGCATCCGCAGCAACTCATGCGTCTGCACCTTCGCCGCGAAGATCCGCACCGTCTCGGCGTCGAAGATATCGCGGCGCAGCGCCGCCGACATCTCCAGATGCACCTCGATCAGTCGCCGCACCAGCCCACCGTCATGGCTGTCCAGCTCCAGCCGCTGCAGCACGCCATCGGTCATGCGCGCGCTCTCCAGCGCATGGTTGTCACCCGCGCGGCCTTTGCCCGTGTCATGCATCAGCGCCGCGAGATACAGCAGCGCCGGTGCATGCAGCTCGCGCAGCATCTGCCGGAACTTCACCCGCCAGTCCGGAGCTCCCGGCCCCGGATCGTCCGCCAGCCCATGCAGCGTATCGATCAGCACAAATGTGTGCTCATCCACCGTGTAGCGGTGATACGCATCGCGGATCACTAGCGCGTCGATGCCGTGGAACTCCGGCAGGATCAGCTCCAGCAGGCCCAGCGCATGCATCGCGCGCAACGCCTCGCCCGCATACCGCCCCACCAGGATCGCCCCCAGCCGCTTCCACAGGTCCGCGCCCTCTTCCAGCTCCATCGAGAGCATCGGAATCGCATCGCTGATGCGCTCCTCGCTCTCCCAGTTCAGCCGCATTCCGCTCGCAGCGACCGCCCCGAACGCCGCCAGCACCATAGGAGGACTCTCTGCCGGATCGCCGCTGGCCGTGGGCTTGTCGAGCTCGATCTGCCCCTTGCCCACCTTGAAGCCTTCGCCACCCTTGGGCTTGATCTTCTTCGTCGGCTTCTCATCCAGCCGTAGCCCCGAAGCCTCGATCTCCCGCTCCAGCCGCCGTTGAATCAGCCGCGCATGACGAAAGTACGCCCGCATCCAGTACGCCGTGTCCACCGAGTGCGGCCGCCCCAGCCCGACGCCCACCTCCGCAGCCGCATCCTGCGCCCGCCAGTCCAGCGTGTTGTCGTCGCGATGATGCCGGTAGTGCAGAAAACACCGCACCGCCGCCAGGAAAGTCACGCCCTCCGTCAGCTCATCGTTCTCGGCGCCGTTCCAGCCCGAGCCCGCACGCAGCTTCGCCAGCCAGTGGCACACATTCGCATCGCGCAGGCCACCCAGGCAGTCCTTGATGTTCGGTTCCAGGTGAAACAGCGTGTTGCCGAACTTCGCATGCCGCTCCCGCGTCAGCCGCATCAGTTCCGCGCCGATCGTCTTCGCTTCCTTCGCCCATCGCCGCGCGTCGGTACGCTGCTCCAGCTTCTCGATCATCGCCGGATCGCCGCCCAGCGCACGCAGGTCCAGCAACGACAGCGTGAACTCCGGGTTGGTCGCCTCGAACTTCTCGCAATCGCCCGGCTGCCGAGTCGCCAGCGCAGCCTCCAGCCCGCAGTCCCACAGTCCTTGCGACACCCGCCGAATGGGGTCTTTGGCCCGCGTCAGCTGGCCCTTCTCCACGCAGATCAGCAGATCGATGTCCGAGCAGGGATACAGATTGCTGCGGCCATAGCCGCCCGTCGCGAACAGCGCAATTCCTTTGGCTAACTGCGGGTCGGCCTCAACTTCCTTGGCCCACAACCGCAGCACAATCTCATCCACCAGCACCGTGCGTTCGCGAGTGCACGCCAGCCCATCGCCGCCCGCCTCAAAGCTGCGCCGGATCTCGCCCATGCGCCTGTCGTACTCTGCGCGCAGGCCCTCCGCAGCAGGTTCCCGCGGGTCGCGACCCCGGTTGGCTTCCACGTCCGTCGCCGTGCCTCCTCGTCGCTTGAAATGCTGCTAGCCCTGATGCGCCTGAGTCTCACCGGAGCACCCCCAGCCTTCGGAGGCGCTGCGGTCTTCGGTGTAGTAGCCGCCTTTGGAGTAGCAGCGGGCTTCAGCCCGCGGTCCCCTCTTGCCAACAGATGTGGCCTTTAGGCCCGGCCACTCCACCTACAGCGCGATTTCGCCGCGCTCGTCATTCCGAATCCGGATCGCCTCATCGATCTTCGAGACAAAGATCTTGCCATCCCCAATGCGCCCCGTCCGAGCCGCATTGATGATCGTGTCTACGACCTTATCCTTCATCTCGTCCGAAACCACCAGCTCGAACTTCACCTTGGGCAGCAGATCCACCGCGTACTCCCGCCCGCGGTAGAACTCCGTGTGACCCTTCTGTCGGCCGTGGCCGCGAGCCTCGAAGATCGTCATGCCTGCCACGCCGGCCTCGACCAGCGCGTCCTTCACCGCTTCCATCTTCGAGGGCTGAACTATCGCCTCAATCTTCGTCATCGCACTCTCGCTTCTCTCTGGGCCCTTCGCCCTGATCCCTTGGCCCTGTCTCTAAGCCGCGTCGAAGTCGTACCCTTCCTCGCCATGCTGAGTCAGGTCAAGACCTTCGCGCTCTTCGTCTTCGCTCACGCGCAGCCCGATCAGCTTATCAACAACGAAGAGGATAACGAGTGTACCCACAATCGAGATGCCCCACGCCAGTGCCACACCGATCAACTGGTTCACCACCTGGCCATGATTCCCCTCGAAGAAACCCGTAGCCTTGCCCGCGCCAAAGATCGGGTTAATCCCCGACTGCGCGAACAGCCCCGTCAGGATCGCTCCCAGCGTCCCACCTGCACCGTGGACACCAAACGCGTCCAGCGAGTCGTCGTATCCAAAGATGTTCTTCACCTTCACGACCATGAAGAAGCAGAACACTCCCGCCGCCAGTCCGATCCAGATCGCTCCCATCGGCGTCACGAAACCCGAAGCCGGGGTAATCGCCACCAGGCCAGCCACCGAGCCCGAGACTCCACCCAGCGCAGAAGGCTTGCCGTTGCGAACCCACTCCGCCGCCAGCCAGCCGATAGCCGCCGCCGCCGCGCCCATGTGCGTCGCAACGAACGCCGAGGTCGCCAGCGATCCCGCCGCCAGTGCCGAACCCGCGTTGAACCCAAACCAGCCAACCCACAGCAGGCACGCGCCGATAAAGCTCAGCACCACCGAGTGCGGCGGCATCGGCTTCTGCGGATACCCCAGCCGCTTGCCCAGGTACAGCGCCGTCACCAGCGCGCTCACGCCCGAAGTCACATGCACCACCGTGCCGCCCGCAAAGTCCAGGCAAGGCACCTTGCCGCCCAACGAAGCATTCAGGAACCCGCCAAAGCCCCACACCATGTGCGCCATCGGCGAGTACACGATGATCGACCACAGCACCAGGAACACCAGCATCGCCGAGAACTTCATCCGCTCCGCAAACGCGCCCGTAATCAGCGCCGGCGTGATGATGGCGAACATCATCTGGTAGACCATGAACGTCTGCCCGGGGATCGTCGGCGCATAGTCGTGGATCGGAGTCAGCGGCACGCCATGCAGGAAGACATACTGGAAGCCTCCGATGAACGCATTCCCCTCGCCAAAGGCCAGCGAGTAGCTCATCAGCGCCCACAGGATCGTGATCACGGCCATCATCGCGAAGGTCTGCATCATCGTTGCGAGGATGTTCTTCTTCCGCACCAGGCCGCCATAGAACAGCGCCAGGCCCGGGCCGCTCATCATCAGCACCAGCGCCGCGGAGACCAGCATCCACGCGTTATCGCCATTCGAAATCGCGCTGGCAGGGTCGATCGTCAGATGCGACGACGGGGCCTGTCCCAGCGCCGTTCCGGTAACAGCCAGTGCCGCAAGGCCCAGCGCCGCGCGCGCCGTACAGCCCGTCATCAACCTTTTCCCCATCCTGCCCATCGTTCCAATCCCCTTCGCGATTCCAGTCAACAAACAGCGGCAACAAACTAAGGACAACAAGGAAAGTCACGTCGGCGGTTGCGCCCCGTGGGCACACGCTCATTTTGTATAGACCTCTCCCGAAACCGCCACACGGCCCGGTTCGATCCTCTCGATGTCAACCAGTTGCGTTTACTGTACATCAACACTTCGCCCCGCCCCAACCGCCACGCGGAGACGTGTACGGCACTTCAGCCGCGCTACGTGAAGAGCTCCCCAGTAACTTCACGCTCTCTCGCTGACGGCTCCGCGGAAATCGTCGCGTCCTCGTCAGCTCTGCGACGCCGTGCAGGCTCGCCCAGAACAACTCCGCCGACACGTCAGCTCTTGTGCCGTCCCCCGGAAACATCTCCAGTAGCTGTGCAAAGGCGAATCGCAGCTCCGCCGGCGTGCCCGCATCATCGAACGGCACACTCAGGCCGAGCGAGAACATCGCCTCGTACAGCGCCGGGGAAGACGCCGCAAACTCCAGGTAGGCCATCGCAACGGATTCAACCGCACTTCCGCTCCTCACCCGCTTCCGGGCTTTCTCCAGGGCCACACCCAGCTCCTGAAAGCCCTCGATCGCCACCGCCGCGACAATGCCTTCACGGCTGCCGAAGTGCGAATACAGGACGGGTTGGCTATACGAAATCTCGTCGGACAGCCGCCGCACCGTAACGCTCGGCCAGCCTTCCAACTCCGCAATCCGCCGTGCCGCCTCGAGAATCTGCGCCCGCCGGGCCTCCCGGTCCCGCAGCTTTCGCTCCGCGATCCGGTTTCTTGCCGTTGGACTCCCTGCCCCCGCCTCGTCCTCCACCACCGCCTGCCTGCGTGCCATTCCCATCACCTTCGATAGAAAGTATAGCGCTGCTATTTTTTGCGGCCGAAACTGAATCCCACACGTCCGAGCGACATCAATACTAGCGTTGCTATATTTTCTATCACTGGAGAACATCATGCCGAACGCCGTCCCCCTCATTCTCGCCGCCCTCATCGCCGCCGGAGTCCTCTTCATCGGCTCCTCCTACCTCATCGCCCCGCAGACCATCTCACGCTCCTTCGGCCTCAAGCCGCCCGCGCAGGACGCCGATACTCTCGCCTGGCTGCGCCTCAAGGGCATCCGCGACGTCGCCTCCGGCCTCGTCGTGCTCACCCTCATGCTGACCTCGGACAAGCGCAACCTGGGCCTCGTCTTTCTCGCCTTCGCCATCATCCCCTTCGGAGATATGTCGATCGTCCTTGGCTCCGGCGGCTCGAAGTCGGCCGCCTTTACCATCCACGGCCTCACCTGCGCTGTCATGCTGCTAGTCGGCATCCTCCTCCTTCACTCCGCTTGAGAGTAAAAAGGTCTCGCGACAGCCTCGTCTCCCCCGCGATACCCTCATCCGCATGGCCGAAGAACTCCAACACACCCGCTGGTCCGACGTCCCCGTCGAGACCCTGAATCCCCTGCTTCAGCGCCAGTTCGTCACCGGCTCCCAGGGCATGCTCTCCCGCCTCGAGCTCAAGAAAGGCTGCCTCGTTCCGCGCCACTCCCACCCCAACGAGCAGATCTCCTGGATCGAGACAGGAGCGCTCAAGTTCCTGCTCGGCGACGAGTCCAATCCCGCCGAGCACATCGTCCGCGCTGGCGACATCCTCGTCATCCCCGGCAACCTTCCCCACTCCGCCGAAGCCCTCGAAGACACCATCGACTACGACATCTTCGCCCCACCCCGGCAGGACTGGATCAACAAGGACGACAGCTACCTGCGCCAGGCCGCCGACAGGTCCGAATTTCGGCTAGATCCGTCGTAACGCATTGTCTGACAACCGCATCTAAGCCGCTAGACGTGTACCAAGACCTTCCACATTATTCCGGTCCAGACAGGTAAGCGACGTCTTAGGATTGCTGTAACAATGGAGGCACGTCGACCGGCCTGGCGGCCCTGTGCCGTCGCAACTACCCCGCCAATAACCCGGCCCCGGCCTGCCGTACCCGCCGAGGACCCCCTGGAGCGCTTTATGAGCACAATCAAGATCGGCAACCGGCTGCTTGGTGACAACCAGCCCTGCTACATCATCGCCGAGATCGGAATCAACCATAACGGCGACATCGACCTCGCCAAGCGCCTCATCTCCGTGGCCGTAGCCGCCGGCTGCGACGCGGTGAAGTTCCAGAAGCGGACCGTCGACGTGGTCTACACCGCAGCCGAACTCGCCACCCCGCGCCCGAACCCTTTCGGCACGACCAACGGCGACCTCAAGCGCGGCCTCGAGTTCCACGAAGAAGACTTTGCCGAGATCGATTCCTTCTGTAAGCAGCTCAAAATCGACTGGTTCGTCTCCCCCTGGGACGAGGCCTCCGTCGACTTCATCCAGATGTTCAATCCCCCGGTCTACAAGGTCGCCTCGGCCTCGCTCACCGATGACAACCTGCTCCGCCACATCCGCAAGACCGGCAAGCCCATCATCGCGTCGACCGGCATGAGCACCTACGAAGAGATCGACCACGCCGTCAGCGTCCTCGGCAAGGAAGATCTCGTCCTCATGCACACCACCTCGACCTACCCGGCCAAGTACGAGCAGCTCAACCTGCGCGCCATCCCCACCATGGCCGAACGCTACGGCATCCCCGTCGGCTACTCCGGGCATGAGACCGGCATTCCCACCTCGGTAGCCGCCGCCGTCCTCGGTGCCTGCTGTGTGGAGCGCCATATCACCATGGACCGCGCCATGTGGGGCTCGGACCAGGCCGCCTCGCTCGAACCCAACGGCATCAGCCGCCTCGTACGCGACATCCGCCTCTGCGAGCAGTCCATGGGCGACGGCATCAAGCGCGTCTACGAGGAAGAGATTCCCGTCATGAAGAAGCTCCGCCGCGTCGGCGCCCACGTCTAGGCGGCGGACGAAGACGAACTCGAAACCCGCAGCTCCGAACTCGAAACTCGATCGGAATATCTTTGAACAAACGCCCGGCCCAAAAGCCGGGCGTTTGCGTTAAGAATCCACCGCCCGAAACGGTCCAATCATCCTCGGCGAGACGTCCACGCCCAAGCTATCCGGCAGGAAGGCTTGGCGCGGAACATAGCCGCAGGAGGCACAGTCGTTGACACGTTCGAGGCACGGCCTTTCGCAGACTCCAGCACGTACACTCTTCCCAGACCATGGCTCCCACCCCGACACAGACCCGCGCCGCCCGCCGTCTTCGCGAACACCTACAGACCCTTCAGGCCGTCGCCTTCGACGTCGATGGCGTCCTCACCGACGGCACCCTCATGTGGTCACCCTCCGGCGAAGAATACAAGACCTTCTGCTTCGCCGACATCATGGGCATCAGCCTCCTCCGGCGCATCGGCCTCAAGCTCGCCCTCATCAGCGGCGAGGACACGCCCCACATCGACCGCTACGCCCAAAAGATGCACATCCCCTTCATCGTCAAGGGCACCCGCGACAAGGCCGCCGCCGTCCGCCAGCTCGGCGTCCAGTTCCACATCCCGCTGGAGAACATCTGCTTCTTCGGCGACGACATCAACGACCTCTTCGCGATGGAGGTCTGCGGCCTCTGCGCCTGCCCGTCAACCGCCGCAACCCAGGTGCTCGAGTACGTCAGCGACCGCGGCTTCACCTCCACCAAGCCCGGTGGCAACGGCGCCGTGCGGGAACTCTCCGACGCCATCCTCGCCGCCCGCCAGCTCGACGCCCGCGACGTCTTCCAGATGCGCGCTCCCGAGTAAGCCATTCGTTGCGTGACACCCCACACACGCCCTCCCCGCACGCGGCGATACACTAACATCTCGATGCCGTCTTCCCAACCAGCCCCGTCCCTGCAGGAGCGTCTCGACGAGATCACCGCGAACACCCGCGGCCTCGTGCAGCCGGAGCGTCTCGCCATCGCCGATCAGGCGGTAGCCGAGCTCTTTGCCTCAGGCATCGAGGATCGCGTCCTAGCGCCGGGTACCAAAGCACCGCCCTTCGCCTTGAAGGACACCCGCGAGCGGACCGTAAGCAGCGACGATCTGCTGGCCCTCGGCCCGCTGGTGATCAAGTTCTTCCGTGGCCGCTGGTGCCCCTACTGCATGACCGAACTGGAGACCTGGGAGCAGCTCTATCCTGTTCTGCGTGCACGCAATACCCTGCTGGTCGCCATCTCGCCCCAGGTGCCTCGCCAGAATTCCTTCACCACCGAGCGCCACAACCTCACCTTCCCCCTGCTCAGCGACCCCGGCGCAGCCATCGCCACCGCCTACGGCGTCGCCTACACCGTTCCCGTGGAAATGCAGCGCCACTACCGCTCCATCCTGGTCAACGTCCCCTTCCTCAATGGCGACGAGAGCTGGAAGCTCCCCGTGCCAGCCACGCTGGTCATCGCCCGCTCCGGCGAGGTCATCTTCTCCGAGTCCCACGCCGATCATCGCGTCCGTCCCGACCCGCAGACCGTGCTCGACGCCCTGGATCGCGCCCTGTAACAGCCCATTGAAGCCTCAAGATGGGCGACTCCGTCGATCCTGTCCCCGTCTATTCTGATAACGATGAGTGACCTCAACCTCGGGCCGCCAGAACAGCCCAGCAGCGCCAAGTACTTCGTCTATGCCGGGATTGCCATCGCCGCGATCGTGGCTGCGGTCGTGTGGTTCAACCCGCACCATGTCTCTGAGCTCTCCGTCGAGCACACCGACCTCTTCGCTCCCCACACGGTCAGCAAGACTCCCCGCGGTTCTGCCGGAGCGATGCATGTGATCGGCGAGACCGAGACGGCTGAGGACAACCTCTACGTCGTCGCCACGGTGCGCTTCAAAGACACACTCCGCATTCCACTCGACCCCATGGGCGCCAGCGCCACGATGATCACCAACGACAACCAGAGCGCCGATGGAAACCTCATCGCCCTACGCGACCTCCCGCGGCTCACGGAGATCTTCCCCAACCTCGGACAGCTCACGCAGCATCCTCTCTCACTCGAGCGTCTGGAGCCCGGCGAAACCCGCGAAGGCACGATGGTGCTGCTCTTCCCCGGCCTCACCGAAAAGGACTGGAAGACGAAGAAGTCCGCAACCCTCACCATCCGCCTGGCCAAGCAGAATCCACAGACCGTCCCCCTGCCCTAGCTTCTTTTACCAACACAGACAGAAGAGCCGCGCAACCAGCGCGGCTCTTCTGTTCTGCTCTTATGCTCTTCCACTATTCAGCTGTTCTGTTCTGCTGTTCTGCTGTTCTGCTGTTCTGCTCTTCTGCTGCCCCTAAGGAACCTGGATCGGCGTAGGTGAACCCTTCGGCGTGCTCAGGTAGCCCGAAACCTCGTTCTTGCTCACGTTGTTCACGACGATCTCATACAGTGCCGGCGACTTGCCGGAGTAGAACTGGATGGGCTCGTCGAGGTTCTTATCCTTCTTCTCGATCTCATGATCGTCCGAGCCCACCGCCAGGGTGAACTTCGAGCGCTTGGGGTCGACCTTCTTCAGCGCAACCTTGATCGTGCCGACATTCGCCGCCGGCTGTCCCTTGTGGAGCGTGAACTCGTAGTAGTTGCGTTCGCCGCGGCGGCGCAGCTCCTGGAGCTCATCGTGGTTGGTCGCGATCAGGCCGCTCATCATGCCCATATCGCCCCGCACGCTGGTCAGCTGCGTCTTGGTCGCAGCCAGATCGGCCTGAGTGCTCGCCACGTCAGTCTTCACGCCACCGACGTCGGTCTTCACGCTGGCGACATCCGTCTGCACCGCGCCCACCTGCTGGGCGGTGGCAGCTTCCTGCTGCTTGAGAGCCGCAGTCTCAGCGGCTGTGCGGTTCGCCGTCCTCTGCGCCGCAACCAACTCTGTGGAGCGCTCCTCCAACTGCTTCTGCGTCAGGCCAACGCTCTGACCGAGGGCCTCACCCTGCGCCTTCAGGCGCTCATTGGTGTCCTCGATCTTGTCCGCCAGCGCAGTGTTCTGCTGGTTCGCCGCGGCCAGGTTCTTCTCAGCCTGCGTCAGGTGGTTCTGCAGTCCGAGTGCCCAGGCCAGCGAGCCCAGGGCAGCGATCAGTGCAGCCACAGCCACCCCAACAAGCCATGCAGGCGCCTTCGGTTGCACAACATACTCGTGATCGGTTTCGCTCATGCGCTCTCCTTGTTTGCCAGCTGAAGTCAGGTCGTGCGATGTTCGCGAACCTGACCCGGCATGAGGGTATGGACGCGTCTCGCGAGGATTAGGATGCTAGTGAGATGGAAACAGAAAGTGCAGTTCGCTTCGACGTAATCGTAATTGGTGCGGGGCTCATTGGTCTCTCGGTAGCATTAGAGTTGCAAACACGCGGAGCCCAAGTTCTTGTCCTCGAACGGGATCGGGCCTTCGAGAAAGCCAGCGCCGCAGCCGCAGGCATGCTGGCCGTAGTTGACGTCCACAATCCCCCTCCGCTTCATCCCCTCTCCCGCTACAGCCAGTCTCTTTACCCCGACTTCCTGGAGCGCCTGCTCGCGCTCTCTGGACAGGAAGTCCCCTTCCAGACCTCGACCACGGTGCACTACCTCGATGAAGGCGGCGTGGAGCGCCTGAGCGAGGGTTCCGTCGATCCGGGCGAGCTCGGCGCGGCGCTGAAAGCAGCCGTACGCGCAGCGAACGTCACCGTGCGCGAGAACACCGAGTTCGTCGATCTCGCAGATGGGCCGCATGGCAAAGAAGCAGTGCTGCGATCCGGCGAGCGCATCGCCGCGAAGAGCTTCGTCTTCGCCACCGGTCCGTGGGGCATCCCGGAGCCTCTACGCTCGCGAGAAAACCTCATCGCATCTGACGCTATCAAGCCGCTCAAAGGCCAGATGCTGCGTGTCGGTCTTCCTCCCGCACTCGCAGGTCTCACCGAGGTCCATCGCCGCGGCGCCTGCTACGCCGTGCCTCGCACCCATGGCCCACAAGCCGGCTCCGCCATCATCGGAACGACCGCGGAAGACGCTGGCTTCGACGACAGCGTGGATCCAGCAACCATCGCCAAAATGCGCGCCGACGTTGCGACCCTCGTACCGGACTTCGCCGACGAGCAGGCAGCTCCCGAGATCGAATCCTGGGCGGGCATTCGGCCCATGACTCCCGATGGACTTCCGATCCTCGCCGCGTCCTCCCTGCCCGATGTCTTCTTCGCGCTCGGCCATGGGCGCAACGGAATCCAGCTGGCACCGGCAACGGCCATGGTGCTGGCCGATCTCGTCCAGCACAAGCAGCCCGCGCTCGACATTACAGCCTTCTCTCCGTTGCGTTTTCATGCAATTCCAGAGGTTGCAGTTCACTCTTAGGAAGCGGCCCGCACAGCCCCGCCGATATTCGCTCAACTGTCGTGACAACCGCGCAAACCCCAGCCGATAATCCAAGCTGCTGCGGATCACCGCACGGAGTATGCATATGGCTGGTACGACAGGGGCTCCGAAGGGCCTCCAGGACGTGGTCGCGAACGAGTCTTCGATCTGCTTCATCGACGGCGGGCGTGGCATCCTCTCCTATCGCGGCATCGACATTCATGAACTCGCGGAAAAGTCCTCCTTTGAGGAGATCACGTACCTGCTGTGGAACGGCGCCCTGCCCACCGCTGCAGAGCTGAACGACTTCACCCACCAGCTCGCCGCCGCGCGCCACATCCCTGACGACGTCATCACCTTCCTCGAGAGCGTGCCCAAGACCGCCTCGCCCATGGAGGTGCTGCGCACCACCGTCTCGCTGCTTGGCATCTACGATCCCGACGAGAAGTCGAACCTGCACACCGCGAACATCCGCAAGAGCTTCCGCCTCACCGCAAAGATCGCGATGATCGTGGCGATGTTCGATCGCATCCGCAAGGGCAAGGCACTCATCAAGCCGGACACCTCGCTCTCGCACGCCGGCAACTTCCTCTGGATGCTCAACGGCGAGAAGCCCTCCGAGACCGCAACCAAGGCCCTCGATGTCGCACTCATCCTGCACGCCGATCACGAGCTGAACGCCAGCACCTTCGCGGCTCGTGTCATTGCCGCCACGCTCAGCGACATGCACTCGGCCATCACCGGCGCCATCGGCGCCCTCAAGGGACCGCTGCACGGCGGCGCCAACGAGGCCGTGATGCACTTGCTCTATGAGATCGACAAGGCCGGCGAAGATCCTGTCGAGCACGTCCGCAAGATGCTCGCCGAAAAGCAGAAGATCTCCGGCTTCGGCCATCGCGTCTACACCACCGAAGACCCGCGCGCCACGCACCTCCGCAAGATGAGCGAGGATCTCGGCCGCGACGCGAACCCCAAGTGGTACGAGATGTCCCGCGCCATCGAGCTCTTCGTCAAGGAAGAGAAGAAGCTCAACGCCAACGTCGACTTCTACTCCGCCTCGACCTACACCACGCTCGGCATCGATATCGACCTCTTCACGCCCATCTTCGCGATCAGCCGCATCTCCGGCTGGTGCGCACACGTCATCGAGCAGCACGACGACAACCGCCTCATCCGTCCACGCGCCGACTACACCGGCCCCGCGTGGCCCGCGCCCTACACCCCCATCGAACACCGCACCAGTACGGCACACACGCTCGAGACCAAGCCCAGCGCCTGATGCTACGGTCAGTCGCCGTAGTAGTGCAGCCGTACTCTAGCTACCCAGTTCTGGAAGACGGAGTCCAGATCATCGAGCCCTTGCGCGGAAGTGAGGCTCGTGGGCATCTGATGGACGAAGAACTCCGTCGACCCGACATCAAAGACCCCGCCAGAGATCCCGGGCTCTTTGAAGATCATCATCGGGACGCGGCTTGCGAAAAGGATTCCTGCCTCAAGCTGGTTCCACGCCGTGGGGAAGCAGCTTGAGGACGTGACGACCTTTTCTCTGGGGCTTCCGCGGCGAGCCGTACCGCGACTACACCTAAACTGTTCAAAGCCAAGGACAATACCACCGGAGCAATGGCGCACCATCCGTAGTACCTCTTTGAGGGGCACGTCGTTGGGATAGTCGCTACGGCCTAGCGCACGCCATTCGAGCTTGTAGCGATCGACCAGCGTCTGAATGATCTCTGCACTCTTCGTCTGTTCGGGGCTGAGATTATCAGGGCTCGGAGCTGAAACAAATACGGGAATGCGCATCCGGCTAGGGCTCATAGGTTCCCGATAATACGCCACTCCAATTCATCCGATCTCAAAAACGCAGATACACCCCAAGCACAGGCTCCGCCGTCTTCGTGAACGCTCCCGTCGAGCTGAACGCCGTCGCCAGCTGCGGAGCCTTGTACACGTTGCCGCGATACTGCCCGCGAATCCCGATGTGTGGCAGAACCGCATAGTCGAGGCCCGCACCATAGACGAACACCGCCTGTGTCGTCGATCCGGTTCCACTCTGCGATCCAGACGGCGAGTTGAACATGAGCCCGCCACCCGCCAGCACAAATGGCCGCATGTTGAGAAGATGCGCCGAGACGAGATAGTCCGCGGTCACCTCATGCGCATTCGCCGGCACATACTGCGTCACCGTCTGATTGCCGCAGACGAGACCGCACACCGACGCACTCTTCGTGTACGTCTGGTCGTTGTGGTTGAACGAGTACGACAGCTCATAGCCCACAAGCGGGTTAGAAATGTGCCGCAGCTCCACCAGCACACCGGCCGCATTCGACGGGCTTTGCTGCGTCCCATTGCCGCTGGTCGATCCGCCAAACGAACCGTACAGGCTGGCAGCAATATCGGTCTGGGCATGCGCCACAATCGCGGCGCAGAGTAGTGTGAGAACGGCGAGGGCTCGGTGGGGGGACATAGCTCTCCTCTTTTGCCGATTAGACACTGCAGCGCTGCAAAGGTTGTGTGCCGTGCGCGGGCAAGGTATCCCGGTCTACAACGTCTTCCAGCGCCAAAACTCCAGGTCCTGGCGCACCCGCCTCCGGGCCAGTCATAGGCACCACCGACGCAAGCGGTCTTCTACAATCAAGGTATGGCAAGGCTCTTCCCGTTTCGCGCGCTTCGTTACGACTCCAACCGTATTCCGCACATGGCTGACGTGGTCACTCAGCCCTATGACAAGATCTCGCCCGAGATGCAGGACCGCTACTACGCGGCCAGCCCCTACAACCTCATCCGCGTCATCCTGGGCAAGAAGCTCGAGGGCGATACCGAGGGTGGCGAGAACGTCTACACGCGCGCCGCCGCCACGCTGAAGCAGTGGCGCAGCGAAGGCATCCTGAAGCAGGAAGACGAGCCCGCGCTCTACGGCTATGCGCAGACGTACGAGGTCCCTGGCCGCCCCGGAGAGGTTCGCGAGCGCCGCGGCTTCATCGCCCTCGCTCAGCTGCATGACTACGACGCCAAGGTCGTCTATCGCCACGAGCAGACCTTTCCTAAGCACAAGTCCGATCGCCTCGCACTCTTCAAGGCCACGCGCGCTTACTGCGAGCAGATCTACATGCTCTATTCCGACCCCACCTTCACCGCGGAAAGAGCGATCTTCGACGACAGCAATGGCCACGTACGCAAGGCCGACCTCGAGATCAAGGATGAGTATGGCGTTCATCACCGCGTGTGGAAACTCACCGACCCGGCGCTGATCCAGCGTGTGCTCGCCGCCATGCAGGACAAGGAACTCATCATCGCGGACGGCCATCATCGCTATGAGACATCCGTCGGCTACATGCACGAGCGCGCCAGAGAGCTTGGAATCGACGAGAACGCCGAGCCCAAGACCGACAAGGGCCTGCCCGCTCCCGCCTTCCCCGAGCAGGCGATGATGATGACCTTCGTCAACATGGCTGCTCCCGGCATCACGATCCTCCCCACGCACCGCGTCGTCTTCGGTCTCAAGGGATTCCATCCCGACCACTTCTTCGCGCAGGCGCATGAGTACTTCACGGTGACGCCGATCCAGAACGCCGCGTCCAAAGGCCCAAGCGAAGAAGCCACCCTGCTCAACAAGCTGCGCACCGCCGACGGCGTCGCCTTTATCGCCGTGACCAGGCAAGGCGCCGCGCTGCTGAAGCCGAAGACCGACACTGTGGCTCCGCTGCTCGATGGGCTGTCACCCCGCCAGCAGCAGCTCGACGTCGCGCAGCTCCACAAGGTCGTGCTGGAGAAGCTCCTCGGCCTCGACGAGACCGCGGTCCGTGCAGGCGACAACGTCCGCTACCTGCGCGAAGCCAGCGAGGCCATCGAGCAGGTGCGCAGCGGCAAAGCCGACGTCGCGTTCCTCATCAAGCCCGTCTCCCTCGCGCAGATGCGCGACATCTCCCTCAACCTCGAAGTGATGCCGCAGAAGTCCACCGACTTCTATCCCAAGCTGCTCTCCGGCCTCGCCATGTACACCCTCGACTAGGAACCACCATGCAGCGCATCGACCTCGACGCGAACGCGACCACACCTCTGCTCCCCGAGGTGTTCGAGGCGATGCGCCCGTACTTCCTGGAGTCGCACGGCAACCCCAGCAGCGCGCATGCGGCAGGCCAGCGCACGCGCGCGGCGGTGGATCGTGCCCGCCAGCAGGTCGCCAAGCTGCTGCACTGCGCGGCCAAAGAGATCATCTTCACCTCAGGGGGCACCGAGTCGGACAACCTCGCCCTACGCGGCGTGCTCGACTCCTACCTCGACCGCCGTCTCGACGCGCACCTCGTTACCACGCAGATCGAGCACCACGCTGTGCTCTATGCCGCCGAAGCCTTGCATCGCCGCCGCATTGGACTCACCTGCGTTGCTCCCACGCAGGATGGCGTCATCGATCCCGCGGCCTTCGAGGCAGCGCTCACACCCAAGACCGTCATGGTCTCCATCATGCTCGCCAACAACGAGACCGGAGCGATCCAGCCCGTCGGGAAACTCGCCCGCCTCGCCAAGCAGTACAACCCCGCGATCATCCTCCACACCGACGCAGTGCAGGCTGCAGGCAAGCTCCCGCTCGACCTGGCCGGCGAGTTCAAGAACGTCGACCTGCTCTCGCTCTCCGGCCACAAGATATACGCGCCGCAAGGCACCGGCGTCCTCTTCGTGCGCGAGGGCCTGTACGTCGCTCCGCTCTTCCACGGTGGACCACACGAGCGTCAGCGCCGCGCCGGCACAGAGAATGTCGCGGGCATCGTCGGGCTCGGCAAGGCCGCGGAGCTCGCCCTCGACTGGATCAGTGACGCATCTCGCCTCGCCCATCTCACCTCTCTCCGAGACCGTCTCGAGCAGGGCTTGCTCGCCGCAATCCCCGGCGCCGTGGTCAACGCCAGCGAAGCTCCACGCGTGCCGAACACGACCAACCTGCGCTTCCCTGGCATCGATGCGGAGTCGTTGCTCATCGCTCTCGATCTGGCCGGCATCAACGCCAGCTTCGGTGCGGCCTGCCAGTCAGGCGCCACCGAGCCCTCGCACGTCCTGCTGGCCATGGGCCTCAGCGACGCGGAAGCGCGTAGCAGCCTGCGCTTCTCGCTCTCGCGCCACACCACGCCCGACGAGATCGACCGCGCGCTGCAGATCATCCCGGCCGCCGTGCATCGCCAGCGCAGTCTCTCACCCGCACTCACCCGCTAACGCGAAGCGCTACCAGCCGCAGGCGCTGGCACGAAGTGCTAACGCGAAGCGCTGCTCCCCGCTATACTGTCCCCCATGCCGCGCACTTCCGCCACCGCTCCACGAATCCCCGCCCCACGACTTCCTGCTCCGCGCCTTATCGTCCGTTCCTCGAAAATCCATGCCGCCGGCTGCTACACGCTGGATCCGATCAAGAAGGGCAGCCTCGTGCTCGAGTACAACGGGCCGCGCATCTCCAAGCGGCTCGCCGACGAACGCTATGCCGAGCGCGTCGTGACCTACCTCTTCGGCGTCGCGGGCACGAACGAAGTCATCGACGGCTTCGGCACGGCCATGTTCGTCAACCACTCCTGCGACCCCAACTGCGAGACCGACGAGCTGAAGGGGCGCATCTTCATCCGCGCCATTCGCGACATCGAGCCCGGCGAGGAGCTGTTGTACGAGTACAACCTCTACGACTCCGAAGATGATGACGCCAACTGCTACTGCGGCGCTCCCCAGTGCCGCGGAACCATGTTCTCCGACTGGGAGTTGCAGCGCCGAGCTCGCGCGGCAAAGAGAAAAGCAGCCGCGAAGAAACGTTAAGCAGCTTCTGCGCAAGATCCCCGTTGTCAGGGCGGGACTTCAGTCCCGCCATAAGCGTAGTCATAGCAACATGGCTTTAGCCGCTGAGGGACGACTCAGATCTTGATCTGACTTTCTTGAGAAGCTCTATTCAGTCGCAAAAACGCGAGATCTCAGTGGCAAGAACGGTAGGTCTCAGCGGCGAGAACATTAGGCCCCAGCGGCACGAACGGCAGGTCACGGCTTCAGCCGTGACACAAAGCGCCCGAAATAGGGCGGCTTTAGCCGCTGAGGGACTCACGCCAACGTCCCATAATCCAAAACACGCGAGCCCGGCAATAAGCCGGGCTCACTTTCTTTCGTCAGTCGATCTACTTCGCTCTAGTAGTGACGGTAGTAGTGCGAGTGATGGTAGTAGTGGTGCCGATAGTAGTGATGATGATGGTAGCGAGGGCCAACGCGCACCACCACCTGGGCGTCCGCCGGCTTGGCGAACGGCACAAGCAGCATAAGCCCAGTAACAACACCCAAGAGAATCTTCGTCATAGTGTATCTCCCTGGCTCGCGATTGGCGCAGCCAAATCGTTTCGCTGACCATGGGACGGCAATCCTCTCCTACGCGTTGTCGCAGCAGGAACGGACATTTTCGCACTCCCGAAGGTTGCCCCGGCGCGCCGAATTATCGTCCTGGATTCCCGCTCGACTTACTCCTCGCGAAAGCGCTTCTCTCCCGCGCGAATCTCCACCTGCAGCTTGTTCTGCTCCGGAGGCAGCGGGCACGTCGCGAAATTCGTGTACGCGCACGGAGGATTCTGCAGCTGGTTGAAGTCCAGCGTCACCTCACCCGGCTTATCCAGCCCTTGCGACGGCAGCGCCGTATATAGGAAGCGCGAAGCTCCGTATGTTGTCGTCCTGCTGGTCAGGTCTCGGAGGATAAAGAACAGCTTCTTCCCTTGGCCGACAGATTCGACCACCGGCTCCAGCCGCAGCGTCTTGCCGTTGAGCACAAACTCCGCCGCGCCGGGTATCTTCTCGTGCAACGTCGTTCCAATCACCGTCGCAATCGCCACATCATGCTCTGGCTGATACGGAATCCACTTCGCCTGCACCCTGAATGATGGGTCGGGCGCGTACCAGTTCAAGCCGCGGAAGTTCACCCGCTCGGGAGCATTCGCGTCCTTGATGCGCAGGCCGAGCTGCTCGCCCCGCGGGATGACGATCACCGTGTACGTACCGAACTGCAGCTTCGCATTCAGCGATAGCGGTCCTGCCACAGGCGGCTTGCCATCGATCACAAATGCCGCCGGAAAGCCTCCCTTCGGAGCCTGCAGGGTCAACGACGCATCCGGAGCCTTTCCCCTCTCTTCGAGGAACGCAAGGTGCTCAGGCGCCCCCTTCGGCAGGTGCACCGAGTTATCCGCCGCCGAACCCACGGTGTTCCCTCCCACCGCCAGCCACTCCAGCCCCACGAGCGATAGCCAGCCCTCCGGGGCCTGCAAGCCCCTCGCGCGATCTGCACGCCACTGCTCCTGGCTCGCCACATACGTCGCCTTGTCGTCCGCTCCAGCAGCCGCCAGCGCGGAGCTCGCGATCGCAAACGCCCCTGCCAGCGCCACCCCGCGCATTCCCCACTTCATACGCACTACCTTCTTCGAGACCATCGTTTTCGCTCCCTCTCGTTTTCCTGCATGTTCCAAAAACAAAACGGCCCGCCTCAAGTTATGCCTGAAGCGGGCCGTTCTCAGAAACCTGGCTATCCTAAAGCCCTAACATCGCGCAGGTCGTCGAGAAGCTGTGCCGCACTTCGCACACTCCAGACAACAAAACAAAATGGCGCGGATCGTCATGCGGCCAGTATATCGAGATCCCGCCCCGAGGCAAGGCCCCTCCAGCGCGCCGCGACCACAATCCCCACACCCCCTGGCGCTAGAATGAACCTTGCCGATGGCTGGATATCAGGTTCTCGCTCGTAAATATCGCCCGCTCCGCTTCTCCGACGTCGTCGGTCAGGATCACGTCACGCGCACGCTCCTCAATGCGCTCTCGCAGGGCCGCATAGCACACGGCTACATCTTCTCCGGCCATCGCGGCATCGGCAAGACGACCATCGCGCGCATCCTGGCCTCTGCGCTCAACTGCCGCAACGAAATCGGCAGCGCCATTCGCCCCACGCCCGAGCCCTGCCTCGCCTGCGAGAGCTGCCTCGAGATCCGCCAGGGCAATGCCGTCGACGTTATCGAGATCGACGCCGCCACCAACCGTGGCATCGACGAGATCCGCGAACTGCGCGACGCCGCCCGCTACGCTCCCTCGCGCGACCGCTTCAAGATCATCATCCTCGACGAGGCGCACCAAATCACCGATGCCGCCTTCAACGCCCTCCTGAAGACCCTCGAAGAGCCGCCCGAGCACATCGTCTTCATGATGGCGACCACCGAGCCCGAGAACATCCCGCAGACCATTCGCTCGCGCTGCCAGCACTTCAGCTTTCACGCCGTCAAGCTCGACGACATCATCGGCCAGCTGCGTGGCATCTCCACCGCCGAGAACATCGACGCCTCCGACGCCACGCTCGCCCTGCTCGCCGAAGCCGGCGACGGCTCCATGCGTGACGCGCTGTCCATCATGGACCAGGCCATCGCCTCCGCACCTTTGGTCGAAGGCCGCCCCGTCCTCGAAGTCGAGCAGGTCCGCGAGCTCATGGGCTCCGTCTCGAACGTCGTCTACGAGCAGGTCCTCGAGGCCGTCCGCGAGAACAGCTCCGCCGACGTCATCGCCATCATCGCGCGCCTCCTCGACGCCGGCAACGGCCCCTCGCAGATCGCTCGCCAGTTCGTCCGCTTCTTGCGCAACTGCGTCGTCGCCAAGATTACCGGCCTCGCTCCTGACGCCGAGGCCACAGGCGCCGCCGCCGACCTGCTGCAGATCTCCAGCGAAGAGCGCGCCCGCTGCGCCCGCTCGGCCACGCTCTTCAGCGAAGAAGACCTCTCGCGCTTCCTCGGCATCATGCTTCGCACCTTCGACGAGCTCGGCTACCGCCAGGAACAGCGCTTCCACCTCGAGCTCGGCCTCCTGAAGCTCGTCCACGTCCAGCGCCTCATCCCGGTCGAAGACCTGCTCGCCCAGCTCGGCGCTCCAGCACCCTCTGGAATCACTGCTGCTCCCGCGACCGGGCGCGCGAACAGCGCAGTCGTCACCGCCGCAACCACCAGCGCGCCGCGTACCTCGTCGCCAACTTCAGCATCCTCAACACCCGTCCGTCCCGCCGCTCCCTCGCCCTTCGACGCCGACCGCAACCGCAAGGTGCCGCTGGGTTCCGCAGCACCTTCGACAACGCCGGTCGCAGAGACAGCGGGATCACTCGCCCTGGCCGGCAAGCAGGAACCGCCGGTCGCGCAGGAGACACACGCCTCCCGCCCGCACCTCGTCGCGACGCCGCCCCCAGTAGCCATCACAGCAACCCCCATCGTGGCCACTCCGATCATGGCCGAGCCCGTCGAAGCCCAGCCCGTCGAAGCCCAACCGATCATTGCCGAGCCCATCACCACCGCCCCAATCACCGCTCCCGCAGAGACCACCGGCGGCGCGGACCTCGAGGGCCTGCAGCACGCCATGGGCTCCGCCCTCGCCGCCGCCAAAGGACAGGAGTCCGCCTCGCACCAGATCGAAGACGCCACCTTCGCGCTCAACGGCGACAACGTCGAGATCCAGACCGGCGTCTCGAAGGCCATGCTCCCCCTCATGTTCAACGCCGACGCCGACAAGCTCCTGAAGTCGGTGATGCGCGAGCGCGGCCTCGGCTCGCACAAGCTCAAGCTCCTGCCCGGCACTGCCCCTGCCTCCGGCAAGCCGAAGAAGCCCCGCGCCGCCGCGGCCGGCAGCGTGGAAGACCTCGCCGCCAAACATCCCATCGTGCAGAAGGCGCAGCAGCTCTTCTCCGCCGAAATCATCCGGGTCGACGACCTGCGCAAGGAGTAGAGCCATGGACATCAACAACCTCGGAGCCCTGCTCAGCAACGCCATGTCCAAGCGCGAGGAGATGCTCGCCGCCATGGACAAGCTCGAAGTCGAGGCCGAATCCGGCGGCGGCCTCGTCCAGGTCCGCATGAACGGCCACAAGCAGCTGACCAAGCTCACCCTCGCCCCCGCCGCCCTCACCGCCGCCGGAAGCGACCTCACCATGCTCGAGGACCTCATCGTCGCCGCCGTCAACGAGGCCGGCCGCAAGGTCATGGGCGCCACCGAAGCTGCCAGCCGCAACATGCTCGGCGACCTCGGCTTCCCGGGCCTCTAGACCCCCGATGACCACACGCTTCGCACCTCCGCTCGCGCGCCTCATCGAGGAACTCCGCAAGCTTCCCGGCGTAGGCACGAAGACCGCACAGCGTTATGCCTTCCACATCCTCCGCTCGGCGGACGGCGACGCAAGTGCCCTCGCCGACTCCATTCGCGAGCTGCGCGCGGCACTGCACCTCTGCTCCATCTGCAACAACATCACCGACGTCGATCCCTGCAGCTACTGCACCTCGCCCACCCGCGACCAGCGCGTCATCTGCGTGCTCGAAGAGCCCACCAACATCGCCGCCATCGAGAAGACCCGCAGCTACAACGGCGTCTACCACGTGCTGCACGGCACCCTCTCGCCGGTCAACGGCATCGGCCCCGACCAGCTGCGTCTCGGCAACCTCTGGCCCCGGCTCGCCGCGCTCACCGAGTCCGCCCACGATGACTCTCAGCCCGCAGCCGAGTTGATCCTGGCCACATCCCCCACCGTCGAAGGCGAAGCCACCGCCCGCTACATCGCCGACGAAGCCCACAAGCGCACACCGGCCGTCCGCATCACGAGAATCGCAACCGGCGTCCCGGCGGGCTCCGACATCGAGTACGCCGACGAAGTCACCATGACCCGTGCCCTCGAAAACCGCCGCGGCATCTGACCGTCTCGATCCCGACCAACGCGAGGGCCACGCGAAGCAGTGAAACGGTGCGAAGCACCCGCCCCACGCGCAGTGGGCCCGTCCGGCGGGACACCTGCAACACCCCCGCAATCTCGCCACGATAAAATCCCCGCGTATGCCTAACCAGCCGACCCGCCGCCAATTCCTCCGCCAGACCATCGCCTTCAGCGCCCTCACGGCCACCGGCAGCCTCAGCCGCGCGTTCGCGCAGCCCGTCGACCCCAAGGCCCAGCACATCCTCATGATCGGCGACTGGGGCGCGGAGGATGCGACCCGCGGCCAGCAGCAGGTGGGCGCATCCATGGTGAGCTACGCGCGCAAGAACGCTCTGAAGACGCAGAGCCTCTTCATGCTCGGCGACACCTGGTACGGCGACCTCGACGGCGGCGTGAACTCCGCACGCTGGGAGTCGCAGTTCGAGCAAATGTACCCTGCATCAGCCTTTCCTGGCCCCGCCTACACCATCCCCGGCAACCACGACTACCAGCACATGCCGGCGAACGTGAACAAGCTCCACGCCGAGCTCGACTACGCGAAAACTGGCAAGTCCCGCTGGACCATGCCCGCGCGCTGGTACACCTTCGATGTGCCCACGCCCGACCACAAGCCGCTGCTACACGTCATCGCCACCGACACCAACGCTCCCCATCCCCTCAAGCCGACCAACACGGTGGACTTCACGCTGAGCGAGGATGACTGGCACGAGCAAACCGAGTGGCTCAAGGCCGAGCTCGCCAAGCCCACCACCGCGCCCTTCACGATCGTCATCGGCCACCACCCCATCTACTCCAACGGCCCCCACGGCGACCACGCCCGCCTCATCGCCGACTGGGAGCCCATCCTCCGCCAGCACAAGGTCTCCGCCTACCTCGCGGGCCACGACCACGACCTACAGCACCTCGAGTTCGCCAACCACCCCACCAGCTTCGTCTGCTCCGGAGCCGGCGGCGCGGACCTCTACGACATCAAGATCGACGAAGCGCAGCGCGGCCCCTACGCGCACAAGGTGCACGGCTTCACCCACCTCGAAGCCACCCCCCAGCGCCTCATCTTCCGCCACATCGACGAGACCGGCGCAGTCGTCCACGCGTTCTCGAAGTCAGTGAGCGGCAATGTGACGATTCTCTAGCGGGACGGCCTGGAGCGTGTCGGGGCGGAGCTTCAGGGACGCCTGGAGCCTTGTCCGAGCGGGGCTTCCGAGAGCTTTGTGAGGTCGAGACTGTTTGGAGCTTTGTCAGGGCGAGACTATTTGGAGCTTTGTCAGGGCGGGGCTTCAGCTCCCGCCATTCCGCCTCGCCCACAAGAGGGGCTTTAGCCCCTGAGGCCGACCTCACAACACCCACGGCACGGCCTTGCGTGCGTCCGCACACGGCGGCAGCACAAACATCGCGCACTCGAGGTTGCCGCAGTTGAAGCAACGCCCATCCGGCAGCACCAGCTGAGCTCGCATGCAATTCGTGTCCTCGCACATCGCGTGCTGGCACACAGGACAAACAGGTACGTCACGGTCCATCGCGGAGGTCCTCCGACGTTGGATCGAGAGCCTAGCACCATCCGCGTCGCGTGAAAAGCCCCATGTTTCTGGGCTTCCTCAACCCTGCATTCAGTAGCGAATGCCTCGTAGGTACGCCCGCGCACCCTTCAGGCTCTCCGGGATCGGCATCCTCGTAAAATCCTGGTCGACGAACGCGTACTGGATGCCCACGCTCCGTCCCTCCGCCAGGATTGCCGGCCACGGGATCGTGCCCTTGCCCAGCTCCGCCATGTAGTCGCCGCCTTTGTCCATGTCATACCCCGTCGGCGCTCCGGCGACGCGGTCCTTCATGTGTAGCAGCACCGCGCGGTCCGCGTGCGCCTGCAGAAAACTCACTGGCTCCTGCCCCGCCTGCGTCAGCCAGTAGCAGTCGACCTCCAGCTTCACCAGCTCCGGACTCGTATGCTGCATCAACGTCGCAAAGCCCGTCGAGCCTTCCATCGGCTTGAACTCGTAGCAGTGGTTGTGGAAGACGAACTGCATCCCCTCCTGCTTCGCCAGCCTGCCTACCTTGTCGAACAACTCCGCCGCGGCCCTGAACCCCGCCAGGCTCGTCCACTGCGCCTTCGGCAGCATCGGACACACCATGTAGCCGAGGCCTAGCTCCTTCGCATAGCTGACCTTCTGCTCCAGCCCCTCGTAGTCGAAGTGACCCGAGACGCACTCCAGCCCCGCATCCTTCACCATCGCGCGCAACTCCCTCGCCGGCACGCGATACGCAATCGGATACAGCTCCACCTGCTCAAACCCCGCGTCGCGAATCGTGCGGAACACGCCGGGCAGGTCGGCCTTCGCCATCTCGCGCAACTCGAACATCTGCACGCCATACGTTAGCCGCGCTCCCTCCGCCTGCACCGCGCGCGGCGTCACGGCGCACACAGCCGCTCCACCCAACAATCCCGCAAACTCCCGCCGTGTCATCCCGCTCTGTTTCATCGCTCGCTCCACCCTGCAAAAACCACGGCCACCACTCTACGTCGAGAGAGGTGGCCGCGTCAGCTACGGTGTCGATGAAAGTTAGTCTTCCGCCTTCGGCACCACGCGCATGTCGCCCCCGGTCATCTCTTTGGGCAACTCCATCTCCAGCAGGCTCAGGATCGTGGGCGAAATATCCCGCAGCGAACCATCATCGCGCACGCCTACCTTCCTGCCCTGATCGGTGACAAGGATGAAGGGCACGGGGTTCGTCGTGTGCGCCGTGTGCGGCCCACCGGTCACAGGGTCAATCAGCAGCTCGGCGTTGCCGTGATCCGCCGTGATGATCCAGTTGGCGTTATGCTGCTTCACTGCCTGGTAGATCCGCGCCAGCTGCGCATCGACCGCCTCCACAGCCTTCACCGTCGGCTCGATCTTGCCCGAGTGGCCCACCATGTCCGCGTTCGCAAAGTTCACGATGATGATGTCGAAAGCAGTATCCGTAATGTTGCGCACCACGATGTCGCCAATGCCCTCCGCCGACATCTCCGGCGCAAGGTCATACGTCGCGACCTTCTTCGACTGAACCAGCTCGCGATCCTCTCCAGGAAACGGCTTCTCGATGCCGCCGTTGAAGAAGTACGTCACGTGTGCATACTTCTCCGTCTCCGCCACCCTAAGATTGCGCAGCTCGTGCTTCGCCATCACGTGGGCCAGCAGGTTGTCCATACTCTCCGGCGGGATCACCATGGGCAGCTTGTACTTGGGGTCGTACTGCGTCATCGTGATGTACGCCAGGTTCTCTGGCACTGTGTGCAGCTGGATCTCGTCGTTCAATTCCTGCGCCTTTGGCAGCTCCATGCCGCCCGACGGCGTAATGCCCGAACGCCGCGCGAGCACGCGCGAGATCTGCCGCACGCGGTCCGCACGATAGTTGAAGCACACCACCGCATCGTTATCCTTGATCAACCCCACCGGCTGTCCGGCCTCGTCGATGCACGTAAACGGCTCGATGAACTCATCGGTAATCCCGTTGTGATAGCTCTCCCGCACGCGAGCCAGCGGATCCGCATAACGCCCGCCTTCAGCATCGCCAGTCACCATCGCGCGAAACGCCTTCAGCTCTTTCTCCCAGCGAAGGTCGCGGTCCATCGCGAAGTACCGCCCACTCACACTCGCCAGCTTGCCTACGCCAATCTCCGCGAACTTCTGCTGCAGCTCCTCGAGATACCCAAGCCCCGACGTCGGCATCGTGTCGCGCCCATCCATGAACGCGTGCACATACACCCGCTCCAGCTTGTGCGCCGCCGCCATCTTCAGCAGCGCGTACAGGTGTCGCTGGTGCGAATGCACACCACCGTCGCTCACCAGCCCGATCAAGTGCAGCGCATGGCTGTCCTCGCTCGCGCGGTGGATCGCCTTCATCAGCGTGGCATCCTCGTAGAACTCGCCCGTCGCAATCGCCGTATCGATGCGCGTGATGTCCATCCGCACAATGCGACCCGCGCCAAGGTTGAGATGTCCCACCTCGGAGTTGCCCATCTGCCCATCCGGCAGGCCGACAAAGTGCTCGCTGGCGCGGATCAGCGTGTTCGGATACTCCGCCAGCAGCTTGTCATACGTAGGCTTGCGCGCCAGCGCAATTGCGTTGCCGCGCGTCTCCGCGCGATAGCCCCATCCGTCGAGGATGGTCAAAATCACCGGACCGTTCTTCACCATGCGTTTGTCTTCCCTATCTCTCGCGTGCCTGTCTCAAGCTTGCGTCTGCGCACCGGCTGGCGCGCGTGATGGAGGTCACTTCTTCCATCTTAAATGCGAATGGGCGCAGCCCATGCGCCGCGCCCATCATTCGCACAGAGATTACGAGCCTAGCCGTCAGTTTATGAACACAGCTCGTCCGCAATATGCAGGTGCCGGTCAAGAGCGTCGATCCCCTGCTCCAGCTCCTCCTTCGTCACGATCAGCGGCGGCGCAATGACGACATGGCTCACCCACGCCTGGATCATCACGCCATCCGCCGCCATCTTGCCCGCAATCTGATCCACCACCAGCGGCTTGCCGCTCACCTTGTCCACGTAGGTATTGAATGGCTCCTTCGTCTCCCGGTTCTTGACCAGGTCGACCGCCCAGAACAGCCCCTTGCCGCGCACATCTCCTACCGACTTGTGCTTCGCCTTCAGCGCCTCGAGCTTCTCCTGCACGAACGGTGCAAGCTCCCGTGAGCGCTCCACCAGGTTCAGCCGCTGCATCTCCTTGATCGTCGCGACAGCCGGCGCCAGCGTCATCGGATGCGCCTCATACGTATGCCCATGCGAGAAGTAATGATCCTGGAAGAAGTCGCCAATCTTCTCACTCGTTGCGCACAAACCCAGCGGCACATACGCGGACGTAATCCCCTTGGCCGTGGTCAGGATGTCCGGAGTTACTCCCCACAGATCCATCGCGAACCAAGTACCTGTGCGCCCCCAACCGGCCATCACTTCATCGGCGATCATCAGCACGCCATAGTCATCGCAGATCTTGCGCAGCTTCGGCATGTACTCATCGGGAGGAACAAGCACACCATTGGTCCCAACAATGGGCTCGACCAGCACCGCCGCCACATCGCTCTCGTTGCGAATCATATGCTCGAGATAATCCGCACAGGCGATGCCACAACCGGGATACGTGTGCTTGATGGGACACTTATAGCAGTTCACCTCGGGCCCAAAAATAATCCCCGGTCCCTTGCCGCGCGGCTCCATCGCCCACCGCCGAGGATCACCCGTCGCCGCGATGGATCCCGCCGTCGAGCCATGATATGAGCGATAGCGCGCGATGATCTTCGTCTTGCCCGTATACATGCGCGCAATCTTGAAAGCCGCCTCATTCGCATCCGTTCCGCTGGTCGTGAAGAAGAACTTATTCAGCCCCTTCGGCAGCACCTCCAGCAGCAGCTTCGAAAGCTCCGCACGCGCCGTCGTCGCATACCCGGGCATCGCATACGCCAGCTCCTCCGCCTGCTTCGCAATCGATGCAATCACCGCAGGATTCTTATGCCCCAGGTTCATGCACATCAGCTGCGAGGAGAAATCGAGATACTTCTTGCCGCTCCCATCGGTGATATAACAACCTTCCGCATCGACGATGTGCAGCGGCGTCCAGCCCTTTTGGTACCGCCAGGTACCGTAGTTCGTATCCTTCGTGATCTGCACAACCTCGGCAGACGTTAGCTTGGTCTCAGGCTGGGGGAGGGTGTCCGTGGGACTCATAAAAACATGCCTTTCGTTATTCAGTTATTGGAGCCGCGCCAAAGGTCTCGCGGCGGCCCCACATCAACAGGAGATAGATCGCTCCAGAAAGAAAAAACCCGACGAACCAGGCGTAGTCATAGAACGCGAGCAGCGTCGGAAGCAATCGGTGATTCGCAATCGTTGGATCGAACCCGGCATGCTTCAATAGCAAGCCGCCGAAGATCGTCACCACACCAACCACCAGCGCAATCATCGCGCGCGGGTTGATCCCTTGACTATATTCATAGACCCCGCCGCGCCGATACAGCGAGTAGGTATCCAGCTTCGTCCGCCGTATCACAAAGTAATCAGCGACCATAATCCCCGCCACCGGTCCAAGCAGACCGGAGTATCCCACCAGCCATCCGAAGATATAGTTGCCAAACGTCGACAGCCAATACCAGGGACACATCAGCAGCCCGAGAAACCCTGTGATGAGCCCACCCATGCGAAAGCTGATGTACTTCGGTGCAAGGTTCGAAAAGTCGTTTGAAGGTCCCACTACGTTGGCGCCTATGTTGACATTGAGCGTCGCCACCAGCAGAGCAATCAGACCCAGGAAGGCCAGCAGCGGTTGATGAAACATGCCCAGCAGTTCTACCGGGCTCCAGATCGGGCGCCCGAACACGACCGTTGAAGCCGACGTGACGGCAATGCCAAGAAACGAGTACGTCACCATCGCGACCGGCAGACCAAACGCCTGGCCAACAATCTGCGACTCCTGGTTCTTCGCATACCGCGTGAAGTCAGGAATATTCAGGCTCAGCGTCGCCCAGTAGCCGACCATCGCCGTCAGCGAAGGGAAGAAGAACTTCCAGAACGCTCCCCGCGTCGCAAAATGATCCGGTGCCGCCAGCATCGGACCAAAGCCGCCAGCCTTGCGCAGCATGAAGAACAACAACAGCGCCGAGAGCACGAACATAAATGGCACCGAATAGCTCTGCAGGAAGCGAATCGACTCGACGCCACGCCACACCACCAGCATGTTCAACAGCCAGAACGCCAGGAAGCAGAGCCACACCACCCACGGCTGCCCCACCGTCGACGGAGCCAGCACGTTCACCATCTGCGCGATCGCCGTGCCGCCGATCCATGACTGAATCCCGAACCATCCGCAAGCCACAATCGCCCGCAACAAGGCCGGCACATTCGCTCCCAGCGGCCCAAAGCTCGCGCGCACAAACACCGGAAACGGAATCCCATACTTCGCGCCCGCATGCGCATTCAGCAGCATGGGCATCAGCACGATCACGTTGCCCAGCAGGATCGTGAACACCGCCTGCTTCCAGTTCATGCCGCCAGCAATAAGACTCGACGCTAGCATGTACGTCGTAACTTCCATCGACATCGAAAACCACAACGCGATGTAGTTATATGTCGTCCACGTTCTATGTGCCTTCTCCGTCGGCGCAAGATCCTCGTTATATAGTCGCGGGTCCGGAGCGAAGCCTGCTCCTTCATTGCGGTGCGGCGCTCCAGGATCAGAGCTGAGTGCGGCATTCTCCAGTCGCACAGTCGGTGGCATCAAGCAAATCCTCCGGCATTAGCTTCGCGCTTCACAAATCGACCGCGCCCCGTCTTGCCAAGGAACACGCCCGGCTGCGTGGTGTTATCAACCACGAGCTCTCCACGCGAGAATACCTTCGCCACGTTGCCCTTCACCGTCCATCCTTCAAACATCGAGTAATCCGTGGCCATACGCTGGGTCTTCGCACTAATCGTGTACTCCACGTTCGGGTCCCACAACAGAATGTCCGCATCGAGCCCCCGCTTGATCGCACCCTTCTGCTTCTCCATGCCGAAGATCCGCGCCGGCTCCGCGGCAACCGCGGCCACGAAGCGCTCCGACGTCAGCTTGCCGCTATTCACGCCAAAGTGCCACAGGATCTGCAGGCGATTTTCGATGCCCGGACCACCATTGGGGATCTTGCGAAAATCTCCCTTGCCCAACGCCT
Source organism: Bryocella sp. (assembly GCF_058498515.1). Classification (NCBI taxonomy): domain Bacteria; kingdom Pseudomonadati; phylum Acidobacteriota; class Terriglobia; order Terriglobales; family Acidobacteriaceae; genus Bryocella; species Bryocella sp. The sequence continues at coordinate 220,075 of NZ_JBMHYI010000070.1, read as the reverse complement.
TCTGCTCCATCGTGAACGGGCAATGATCAGTGGAGACCACAGCGAGTGTGCCATCCGCCACCGCATCCCACAGCGGCTGCTGGTTCCACTTCTCGCGCAGCGGCGGCGTGAACACGAACTTCGCTTCATCCCAACTCTTGCCCGGCATCTGGTCCTCGATGGAAAGCACAAGATATTGGGTGCAAGTTTCCGCCAGCGCCTTCGCTCCTCTGCCCTTCATGAACTCGAACGCCGCCAGCGCATCTTCATTCGACAGATGCACGATATACACCGCGGCGCCCGCCATGTCGGCAAGAGCAATCGACCGATGCGTCGCTTCAGCCTCTGCTTTCGGGCTCCGCGAGAGCGCATGATAATGCGGCTCTGTCTTCCCCTCCGCAATCATCTGCGACACCACGACATCGATCGCGCTGCCATTCTCCGCATGGATCATGCACAAAGCGTTCAGCGCCGCCGCCTTCTGCATCACGCGGAACATCAGCTCGTCGTTAATCATCAGCACGTTCGGGTAGGCCATGAAGAGCTTGAAGCTGGTGATCCCGAACGTCACCATCTCTTCCATCTCCGCCAGCGTCTCTTCGCCATCCTTGCCATGCAGATTGGTCACAGCCATATGCAGCGAGAAGTCCACACAGGCCTTACCATCTGACTTCTTCAGCCAGATCGCCAGCGCATCTTTCAACGTGCCCGCTTGGTTCTGCAGCGCGAAGTCGATAACCGTGGTGGTCCCACCAATCGCCGCCGCCTGTGTCCCCGTCGTGTAATCATCCGCCGATGTCGTCCCGCCAAACGGCATGTCGAGATGCGTATGCACATCGATACCCCCAGGCATCACCAGCAGACCCGTAGCATCGACAATCTCATGCCCGGCCTCACTCAAACCCTCGCCAACCGCGGCAATCGTCTCACCTTCGATCAACACATCCAGCTTCGACGAACCATCTGTGCTGACGACCGTTCCGTTCTTGATCAGGATTCCCATCGAGTTCTAAACCTTTACTCAACCATCAGACTGTGTTTCATTTCAGAAGAGTTTTGGGATGCATAGAATCAAGACGAGCGCTGAGGCACCACAACCCCAGACAATCGGCCGGTAGACCTTTTCGATCTCTGTGTTCGAACGCCGCAGAAGCACTACGATCATTGCCAACGCGAGCGTAAGGTCCCCAATGCAAACACATATCGAAGACGTGGAAAGAGTGCGATCGAGCGTTCGCTCCTGAGCAGCGAGGATGACGCGGACCGCCTCAAAGCCAAGAAAGACCTGCGAGTATTGAACCGCGACGGCAAGCCAGCTGATACGGCCCCTCGCCTGTCCCTCATGAAAGCGCTGCTTCCACTCCGCCACTGTCATGCTCGTCCAACGCGCCATTGCCGGCTCCTTTTGACGAAATCTTCTCACCCAGCGAATTCGCTCAAAACAAATCCTTCGGCCCCGTAATCCCCTCAGGCACATAACCTGCTGCCATCTTCCCTTCCCACGTCTCGCGGGGAAGATCGTTCGGTACCTGCTCCATCGTGATGCATCCCGGCACCGGGCATACCAGCGAGCACAAATTGCAACCCACGCAATGATGCTCGTCCACGCGAGGGATCCGCGCCAGCGGAGTGGCAAACGGCCCCATCTCGCCCAGCCCGCCAAGATCCAGCTTCGGGATCGGCGTCGTCGTGATCCGCTTCGGAGCGCTAGCAACAATCTGCTGCGGCGTCAGCTTCGTGTCATACTCCGCCTCCGCGCGATCGAGATGGATGCACTGATGCGCTCCATCCCAGCATGCCGTATAGCAGAGCTGGCAGCCGATGCACTTGTCCTCACGGATGCGCGCCACCACCTGATAGTTCAGGTTGAGATGCTTCCACTCCGTGACTCGCGGCAGGCTTAGGCCTCGAAAGTCGTCGATCGTCTCATAGCCCTTGCGCTTCATCCACGAGAGCAGCCCATCGCCCATGTCCTCGACGATGCGATAGCCGTAATGCATCGCCGCCGTGCACACCTGCACATTGCCCGCGCCCAGCAGCATGAACTCGACTGCATCCTGCCACGTGCCAATTCCCCCAATGCCCGAGATCGGCAGGCCCACCTCAGGATCGCTCATCACCTGCTGCACCATGTTCAGCGCGATGGGCTTCACCGCCGGCCCACAATAACCGCCATGCGAGCTCTTACCATCCACCTTCGGCCGCGGCTCCAATGTGTCCAGATCGATGCCCGTAATGGAGTTGATCGTGTTGATCGCGCTGAGCGCATCCGCACCGCCTCTCTTCGCCGCGCGCGCCGGCATGCGGATATCCGAGATGTTCGGCGTGAGCTTCACAATCACCGGCGTACGAGCGGCCTCTTTGGCCCACCCGGTAATCTGCGCGCAGTACTCCGGCACCTGGCCTACAGCAGAGCCCATACCGCGCTCGCTCATGCCATGCGGGCATCCGAAGTTCAGCTCGAGCCCGTCAGCACCCGCGTCTTCAGCGCGCTTCACGATGTCATGCCACGCCTCGCGGTTCGACTCCACCATCAGCGACGCAATCACGACATGCTTCGGATAGCGCCGCTTCACCTCCGCAATCTCGCGCAGGTTCAACTCCGTCGGGCGATCGCTGATGAGCTCGATGTTGTTAAAACCCATCATCTTCTGGCCCATCCAATCGATCGACGAGTAGCGCGAGCTAACATTGCGGACCGGCGCGCCGATCGTCTTCCACACCGCGCCTCCCCAGCCCGCATCGAACGCGCGCATGATCTGCTCGCCGCAGTTGGTTGGCGGCGCGCTTGCAAGCCAGAAAGGGTTCAGGCACTTGATGCCCGCGAACGTCGTCTCAAGCGTTGGCATCGATGCCCTCCTTTGCAGTCTGTCCTGCGAGCCACGCCGCGATGCCGGAACCAGCACGCTTGCCATCGGCCACAGCGTCCACCACCTCGCGACCACCGTTCGTGCAGTCACCACCCGCAAAGTACTTCGGGTTCGTCGTCTGTCCCGTCGCGCGATCGATCACCACGCGCCCACGCTCCAGCTTCACGCTGCCGCCCTTCAGGAACTCCGTATGCGTGGACTGACCAATCGCGAGGATAATCAGATCGACGTCGAGCAGGAAGTCCTCATCCAGCTTCGGCACCAAGGAACCATCCTCGCTGGCCTCCAGCCGCATCAACTCCATCGCCTCGATGCGGTCCTGCCCGCGGAGCCCCTTTGGCACCACATGCCAGAGGAACCGCACTCCCTCCTGCTTTGCATGCTCATACTCGAAAGCGAACGCCGACATCTGCTCCGGCCCGCGCCGATAGATCATGTGAACCTCGGCCGCGCCAAGCCGCACCGCAGCATTGGCTGCATCGATCGCCGTGTTGCCCGCGCCGATCACAGCGACCTTCTCCGGCACGCTGGCAATCGTTCCACTCTTGTAGCCAGCAATGAACTCCAGAGCGCTGGTCACACCACTCTTCTCCTCGCCCGCAATGCCGAGCTTGTGAATCGCCCCAAGTCCCATGCCGAGAAACACCGCATCGTGTTCGGCCTCCAGCTTCGCCAGCCTCTCCGCATCGACCCACGTGTTGAAGTGGAACTCCACCCCGAGCTGCGCCAGCATATCGATCTCGCGCAGGCTCTCCGCCAGCGGCAGCTTGTACTCCGCAATGCCGTACGTGTTCAATCCACCCGGCAGCGCACGCGCGTCATAGATCAGCGCGCGTATCCCGTGCCTGCGCAACTCCGCCGCACACGCCAGCGACGCAGGCCCTCCGCCTATGAGCGCCACGCTCTTACCTGTGTCCGGCCCTGGCGTGAAAGGATGCGGCGTTCCGCTCGCGTATAACGTATCCATCGCAAACCGCTGCAGCCGCGCAATCTCGATGGGCTGCTTGTTATAGCGATGCAGCACGCAGGCGCCTTCGCACAGCACGTCCACAGGGCAAGCACGTGAACAACTCGCGCCCAGGATGTTGGCCTCCAGAATCGTGCGCGCCGATCCTTCGAGATTGTCGCTCGCAATCTTCTTGATGAACTTCGGCACATCGATGTGCGTCGGGCAAGCCTGCGCACAAGGAGCATCGAAGCAGTACAAACATCGATTGGCTTCCACCACCGCCGCGTTGGGATCGAAGGGAGGGTGCAGGTCCGGAAAGCGCGCGGCAATGTCAGCCGATCCCGGCGACTGCGCCTGAAAGTGCCCGTGGGTGTTGATCGTTCCACTCATGGTGCTCTTACGTCTCCTGGCGGCAGCCCGCCAACGTTCGCACTACGCTATAACGTTCCTAACCAAACAAGATCGTTCAAAAACAGAAGGCCCCGCATGCGCCCTGCGCGCCGCGTTGCCGTGAAACTCCGCTTCCGTTTGCGGAAGACTGATTATGCAACATTTTGCCAACGAATGGGGAAAATCAGCCTGCGCAAAATACGGAGCACCGAGCGTTCAACTCGCACCAATCCATTCCATCGTCTTCTCCGCCAATCTATGGAACGCCTCGATCGCCTGCTCGAGGTGCTCACGCTTCGTGTCCTCCGCGCGATTGTGGCTCAGGCCATTGAGCGACTGCACAAACATCATCACCGTAGGGATGCCAATGCGCGCGACCTCCGCAGCATCATGCAACGGCCCCGAAGGCAGCTGTTCGCTCGTGCCCGCAACCTCGTGGATCGCTTCATCACAGAGCGCGATCAGGTGAGGATGAAACGGAATCGGCTCAATCGACCAGATCTTCGCCCACTCCACCGTGCAGCCCTCTTCCACGGCAAACCGCTCGCTGGCCTCGCGCGCCTCGCTCAACATAGCCGCAAGCACCATCGCGTCGAGGTCGCGCATGTCCAGCGTGCACTCGCAACGCCCCACCACCGCCGTCACGATGCCCGGAAACGTCTTCACGCTGCCCATCGTCGCGACGCTCTGTGGATGTTTGCGCGCGATCGGCCGGATCTCCAGCGCGAGCTTCGCTGCCGCAGCCAGCGCGTCGCGGCGCACCTCCATCGGCGTCGAGCCCGAGTGCGCCTCCTGCCCATGAAACGTGATCGCCCAACGCTTCACGCCCTTGGTTCCCTGCACCACACCCAGCGGCTTGCCCAGCCGCTCCAGGATCGGCCCCTGTTCAATGTGCAACTCGAGGTACGCCGCGAGATCCTTCTGCTCCACCGCCGCCTCGGCGACTCGATCGATCTCGATCCCGCAAGCCTTCAGCGCGGTCTCCAGCGTAATGCCCTCACGGTCGATGCGAACGCGATCTGCCGCAATGTTGTGCGTCCCTGCAAACGCAGAGGAGCCAAACAGGCTGCGGCCGAAGCGCGCGCCCTCTTCATCGGCCCAATCCACCAGCTTGATCGTAACCGGAGGCCGCCCCCTGTACTCCTTAGCAATCGCAGCCAGCACCTCAAAGCCCGCGATCACTCCAAGGCAGCCATCCAGCCAGCCGCCATTCGGAACGGAGTCGAGATGCGAGCCGAGGACGAGAGCCTTGGGCGAATCTCCAGGCAGCGTGATCCAGTGATTCCCCGCCGCGTCGTAATGATCTTCGAGCGCCGGCGCGACGGTCGCACGCAACGCATCCAGTTTGCCCTGAAACCACTCGCGGGCCTTCAGCCAAATCGGCGTCCACGCGACGCGCTGAGCCCCCATCTCATCGGCGGTGAGGGCTCTCAGTTCATCGAGACGTTGCAGTGCGCTCTGCGAATCGATCATGCGCACCATCCTTGCAGACCCGGAGCCCGGGCTGCAAGGAGGTCCGCTTCTCGTCTTCGAATGTGTTCTTAGCGCAGCGGAGAGATCGACGCCTCGAAGTGCCACGGCGTCGAGACATACTCGCTGTAATAGTTGGTGCCCTCGCAGGTGAGGAAGTGATGCCGCACCATCCCCATGCCTACGGCAAGGAAGAGCGCCGAGAGCACCGCGACAAACAGGTACGTAATCGGGCGCGCCGGACCGGGGTCCTCCGTACGGCGCAAGATCTGGATTCGCTTCGCTTCATTCCGGGTACGGTCGTTCATCTGATCTACCCCTTTCGCATCGGTTTGAGGACCTGAAACCCGACGCCAGTGAAGATGGATGTCAGACTCTCACATGTCGTGGCCCGGCGATACGCCTCAGCCGAAAGATAGTTTGCGTGAACCACGGAAAGCGCTGTGGCTCAGCCAAGTAGCGGGCCTCGATGAGACGAGAAGACGAGGGAATTCTTCGCACGGGTTACTCGCCTGGAGGCGCCGTCCCACCCAGCATGGCCGAGAGCAAAAGAATCACCAGCATCGCAACACTCTCTATCCCGAGATTGATCCTGCAAGAATGCCGCTCGCCCTCGCCCCATATCCGGACCCTGAGCAGGCTGCGGTTCTTCAGCGCGCACGCCAGAGCGATGCCTACGGCAGCCAGTTTGGCGGTCAGGATGCAAGTCCACGGCTCCAGCGGAAGCAGGTGCGCGGCCGGGGCGAGAGAGAGATAGGCCTTCACCGCTCCCGAAAGCAGCACACCCCCCAGTGCGACCGTTGCAGCTCGCGAGAGCGAAGCAAGGAACGCCCGGGTCCGCTGTGGTTCTGCGATCGACCGCAGCAGCCACGCCACCACCAGCACGCATCCACTCCACACGCTGATCGCCAGCAGATGGACCAGCTGCCACGCGACGGCTGCGGTCCACGGACCATTCTCCGCAGCATGTCCCGAGTCGGCCCGAACAGCAATCGCCGCAAGCCACAGCAGCACACAGAGCACCTGCATCGCAGCCGAACCCGCGAGCCTCCGCAAGCTATACCTCGCGATGCCGACGAAGACCAGCGCAAACGCGACAACCACGAGCCCCTCAGCATCCCTGCCCGGCATCGTCGCAAGAACATCAGGCAACGCCGCGCGAAGTTCCGCGAAGCTCGCAGCCCCGCTGAAGCCCGCAACCAGAGCCAGCAACAGCCCGACCGCTCCCGCGAGAAGCCCGCAAGCTGCAGCAAAGTTAAGCGCACTCAAACGCTCTCGCAGTGCAGCCGCTTCTTCAGCAGTCCAGCGTCGCATCCACGTTCCGGCGACGGCGCAGCCAACCCCCACCGCCATCGCAATGTCGGCAGCAGCAGCGGAGATCGTGCGCAGCAAAGGAAGCTTGTCCACCTTGCGGACAGCTTACTTCACGTTGAAGGAGTAGTCGCCATCCATGCGATGGCCGTCCGGAGCCGCCGAGACCCAATGCACGTAGTACGTTCCCGGCGCGAGCTTCGGCAGCTTCAGCGTCAGATGCTTGCTGTCCTTGGGATCCTGCACCGAAGACTCCTTGCTGAGCACTTTGCCCTTCTCGTCCGTCAGTTCCAACTTGCTGAACTTCCCCATCAACGGCTCAGTAAAGATCACCGAGAGCTCCGCCGGTGCAGGCCCCGTCGAGTCCGGCGCAGGCAGCATCACCTTCGGCTTGGAGTGCGCAAGAGCTACCGTGGCCGACAACGCAAGAGTGAAGGCAGCGGCAAGACGAACGGCTTTCAGTCGCATGGAATTTCCTCGAAGAAACATTCGGAACTGAACAAGTCCCCGTTTTGTCAGAGCGGGACTTCAGTCCCGCCGTAAGGCGTCGCGATGGCAGCGCGGCTTTAGCCGCTGAGGGAATGCTCGGAACTTGGTCAGACCTTCTCTAACTCAAAATCAAATCGCGGTAATGGTGAACTCGGCGACATACAGCTGCGTTCCGCCATGGAATTGCAGCCACAGCTTGTACGTCCCTGGCTCACGCAACGCAATGTGCAGCATCATGTCCGAGGGCGAAGGCCCATTCTCCGGCAGCGGAGGAGGGTCCTTGCTCATGTCCATCATCATCTGGTCCATCGCCATAGGGTGCACATGCACGTAAGAGAGATCCCCGGCATTGAGAAACACCGCGTGCGCCGGCACGCCGAGGTACGGATGCAGGTCCGTCGCCGGCTTTCCATCCTTCAGAATCGACACATCGATCATGCTCATCATGCCGGACCGCAGCCGCACCGAGCTCAAGTCCACCTCGTACGGCCCCACCTGCACACCCATACCCGTCTTCGGCAGCACCCGCTGCGTCGATCCCGGAGCACCCACCTCGAGGTCGAAGCGAAAGACCTGGTGGTTCAGATCCTTCGGCAGACCGTCAGCATAGACGTAGTATGTCCCCGGATGCGGAAACGCCTCCGTCATCCGCAGATGCCCATCCGGGCCCAGCGTCGGATGCTCATGCAGGAACGTCTTGAAGTCCGAGCTGACCATGACCACGTGCAGTTTCTTGGTCATCTCCACCTGGTAGCTCCGGATCGCCTCCGGCTTGCCAGGATCAGTCATCCAGAAGTCCAGCTTCCGCGCCAGCGGCTGCCCCGCGACCGGCGTCGCCCGCAGGTGAGCATCCGTCAGAGGCTTCTGCCCCTGCAGCGCGAAGACGCCATTCAGAACGGAGCCCTGGGCGTGAATCGAGGGGACGGCAAGCAACAGCGGCACAACGAGTCCAGCCAGACGCATAGCTCTCCAAGTGATGATGGGTTTCACCACCAGCATAGTGAGCCAGCGAGCTCCGGGGAAGCTCTAATAGACATTCCTGATCCTACCCATAAACAGAATTGATACACCGGCAAGGAGGGCACCCAGGGTGATATACGTTTTCTCACACCGTAAGACAACGCCCTCGACCTCCCGCGCGGTCCTGACGCCCTCATGTGCTGCACAATCGCACCGACCCGAGCGCCAGGCGGAGCCATATCTTCACCGCAGGATCCCCGCCTCGGGGGCGTCGCGTCTTGCCACAACATCAAGCAACGGAAGGTTACGATGCAAGCACGTTGGGCAGCATGTTTTCTGACAGGGGCGATGCTTCTCCCGCTCGGTTGCAAGAGCGGTGACAAGGCAGCCAACACCAGGCAGGCGAAGGCCAAGCCCGCGCTCCACATCAATCCGAACGGCACCAACGGTGTCGCCCCGGTCGAGAGCTCCGCTCCGCCCGAGCTGAAGAAGGTGTTCGACTACATCGACGCCCACATCGACGACCACGTCGAAAACCTCCAGAAATGGATTCAGCAGCCCAGCATCTCCAACAGCGGCGAAGGCATCCCCGAGTCCGCCGAGATGGTCAAGGGCTTCTTCGATAAGCTCGGTTGCCAGACCACCCGCGTCTACGACGTCGGCATCACCGAGTACGGCTCGCCCGGCAACCCGGTCGTCTACGCCAAGTGCGATGAAGGCGCGCCCAAGACCGTCGCCATCTACTGGCAGTACGACACCATGCCCGTCACGCAGCCCGACGCCTGGGTTCAGCCGCCCTTCGAAGGCAACATCATCCCCGGAGCCCAGGCTGGCGTACCGGACATCCCACGCGTGCTCGTGGGCCGTGGCGCAGTCAACTCCAAGGGACCGGAGATGGCCCAGCTCAACGCGCTGATGGCCTACAAGGCCGTCAACGGCAAGCTTCCCGTCAACCTCATCTTTGTCGCCGAAGGTGACGAAGAGCGCATGGACATTGGTTTGCGCAAGTTCATCAAGGATCACTCCGACCTCCTCTCGGAAGCCGATGCGCTCTACGCCGGTGGCCCGTCTGAAGGCTGCGTCTACGTCGAACTCACCACGAGCGGCCTCAAGTGGGGACGCGGCCCCACCGTCTCCGACGTGCACGGCGTGATGAAGCGCACCACCGACAGCCCGGCCTGGCGTCACATCCACATGCTCGCTTCGCTGACCTCACCCGACGGCAACACGCCGCTCATCGACGGCTTCAACGACAACCGCGAGTACCCCACACCCGAGCAGATGCAGCAGCTCAAGGACCGCGGCGCCAAGACCGACCTCGTCAAGATGGCCAAGAACCAGGGCGTCGCTCGCTATATGTCCGACGATCCTGTCGAGGTCCTCAAGGACGGCCGCTTCGGCACCAGCTTCAACCTCGACGGCATCTGGGGCGGCAACATGTACGCCGGCGGCGCAGGCGCGATCCTCCCCAACAAGATCACGTCCAAGCACAACTTCCGCTACGTCCCCAAGATGGACGGTCCGGACCTCATCCGCAAGCTCCGTGCACAGCTCGATAAGAACGGCTACAAGGACGTCGATATCAAGCTCATCGGCGACGTGCCCTGGTCGCGCGGCTCTTCGCCGAATGCGGACATCTCCGTCGCCCATCGCAAGGCAGGCGAACTGCTCGGCCTCAAGGCCAGCGGAGACAACCCCTTCATGGCGGCCGACAACTCGTCCGAGTACTACCAAAAGCTGGGCGGCGAACTAGCTCCTCTGGGCGTCGCACAGGCGGAACCCACCGGCGGCTACTGGCCGAGCTACCTCTTCTCCGATGGCGAAGTGGGCCAGAAGGTCGGCTCAGTGTCCATCCCCATGGGCATGGGTGCTCGCGGTGGCCAGGGAGGTCGCGCTCACGCAGCCAACGAGTACTTCGCCGTCGAAGGTTCACGCTGGGATAACGGCATGGCCGGCGCGGAGAAGCTCGTCGCCGCTGCCATCTGGGAGTACTCGCAGACCACCACCACCGCACCCAAACCGAAGACCCACGTGAAGTAACCCAAAGCAGCCGCGCTGTGAGTCCACACAGCGCGGCTGCTTCGTCTGAAGAGTCATTGGCTCCGCTGCGAGTCTCCCCGAAACCTCAAGCAATCGTTCCCTGGAGAAATGTGCAATGGAACCGGTTATCTCAGTTCGCAATCTCACCAAGACCTATCAACTCGGCGAGCACAAAGTGCACGCGCTTCGCTCCGTCTCGCTGGACGTGCACAAAGGCGAGTTCGTCTCCGTCATCGGCCCCTCCGGCTCCGGCAAGAGCACGCTGATGCACATTCTCGGCTGCCTCGATGCGCCCACCAGCGGGCAGTATCTCCTGGACGGCAAGGAAGTCTCCAAGCTCAGCGACGACGAACTCTCCGCCGTGCGCAACAAGCAGATCGGCTTCGTCTTCCAGGGCTTCAACCTCCTCACCCGCACCTCCGCCCTCGAAAACGTCGAACTCCCGCTGCTCTACGGCAAGGAAAATCTCTCCGCCAGCGAACGCCGCCGCCGCGCGATGGATGCCCTCGCCGCCGTAGGCCTCGAAAGCCGCTGGGAGCACCACACCAACCAGCTCTCCGGAGGCCAGCAGCAGCGCGTCGCCATCGCCCGCGCCCTGCTCAACAACCCCTCCATCCTCCTCGCCGACGAACCCACCGGCAACCTCGACAGCAAGACTAGCCTCGAGGTCATGGACATCTTCCAGAAGCTCCAGCGCGATCGCGGCATCACCATCGTCCTCATCACGCATGAGATGGATGTCGCCGAGTACGGCTCCCGCATCGTCAGCTTCAAGGACGGCATCATCGTCTCCGACGTGCAGCACGCACAGAAGGCCACCTACCTCGTCGAGACCGAAGTCACGGTGGTTGTCGAGGAACTCTCGTGAGTAACCTCAACAAGACCTGGCACATCGCCAGCCGTTCCCTGCGCCGCAACAAACTCCAGTCCGCGCTCACCATGACCGGCATGGCCATCGGCGTCGCCACCGTGCTGGCGATGATGGCCCTCGGCACCGGGGCGCAGCGCGCCATCCAGGACCAGGTCCGCGCCGCTGGCATGAACATGCTCATCATCACCGCCGGCAACTATCAGGCCCAGCGCGAAGCCCCACCACCGGACGCCATCGAGATGGGCAAATTGCAATCACCGCAGCCTGACTTACGCGACGACTTCAGCCCGCCGCACATCCGCTACGCAGAACCGACAGCGTCGCGCCTGCACACCGTCCTCTTCCACCCCGAAGACGATCCCTTCGCCGTGCACGATCATCCCACCGCTCGCCAGCGCCTCGGCGACTCCGAAGCCGGCCTCGGCGCAGCCGCCACGCTCACCATCGCGGATGCCAACGAGATCCGCAAGATCTCCGGCGTGCAGTATGTCTCCGAAGGCATCCACGAAAACGTGCACGTCTCCAACGCCGACAACAAGCGCTGGTTCACCCGCGTCCACGGCGACGACACCGTCACCCCCGAGATCCGCCGCGCCTGGACCTTCCCGCACGGCCGCTACTTCTCCGCCAGCGAAGAGCGTAAGAACGAGCAGGTCGTCGTCCTCGGCACCATCGTCGCGCAACAACTCTTCGGCGACGCGAACCCCGTCGGCCAGACCATCACCATCTGGAAGCAGTCCTTCAAGGTCGTCGGCGTCATCGGCAGCTCCAGCTGGCTGCAGACCCCCGACGCAGGCGACGATCAGTTCGACGCCGTCTACATCCCCGTCACCACCATGCAGTCGCTCCTCAATCTCTCCAAGCTGAACGACATCACCGTCACCACCGTCTCCACCGGCGACGTCACCCGCGTCTCGAAGATCCTCACCACGCTGCTCCGCCAGCGCCACAAAATCGGCGGCGACTCGCCTGACGACTTCACCGTCTCCACGCAGGCCAGCAAGGCGCTGACCAAGGGCAGCATGAGGCCCGAGGTCGCGCACGCTGTCACCGGCAACATCGCCGGCCTCGAGAAGGTCACGCTCGATCAGCTCGGCAAGTCGCTCGACCGTTCCAGCCGCACCATGACCATGCTGCTCGTCTGCATCGCCACCGTCTCGCTCATCGTCGGCGGCATCGGCATCATGAACATCATGCTGCTCAGCGTCACAGAGCGCACCCGAGAGATCGGCATCCGCCGCGCCGTGGGCGCAGAGGAGCGCGAAGTCATGGCCCAGTTCCTCATGGAGTCCGTTGTGCTATCCATCGCAGGCGGCCTGCTCGGCGTCTTCATCGGCGTCGCTGCCGCGCTGCTCATCTCGCATCTCGCGCACTGGTCCACCGAGGTCCCGATGGCGGCCATCGCCATCGCCTTCGGCATCTCCACCGCCGTCGGCGTCTTCTTCGGCTACTACCCCGCACGCGAGGCTTCCCGCGTGCCGCCCCTGGCTTCGCTGAGGTACGAGTAGATGCTGCGCAAGAGTCTCAAGATCGCCATCGCTTCACTCCGGAAGAACAAGCTCCGCACCGGTCTCGCCATGCTCGGCATGATGATCGGCGTCGCCGCCGTGCTCACCATGTTCGCGCTCGGCACTGGAGCCCAGGGCAACGTCTCCAGCGAAGTCCGCTCCGCCGGAACCACGCTGCTCTTCGTGCGTGCCGGCAACTACACCCGCGGCGGCGAAGAGCTCAAGATCGCCTCCGGCATGGGCGCCGCCAACACCCTCACTCCCGGCGACGCAGACGCCATCCGCGCCATGCCCGGCGTCGCGCACGCCTCGCCTCTGGTCCGCGCCCGCACCTGGGTCAACACCAGCTCCGACAAGCAGTTCACCCAGGTCTACGGCGTCGACGCCGACTACTACAAGATGTACGACTGGGACATGGAGAAGGGTCGCTTCTTCAAGAGCTCCGCCGTCGACAATGCGGAGAACGTAGCCGTCATCGGCTCCGCGCTCCGCGATCAACTCTTCCCCGACGAAAACCCCGTCGGCAAGCAGATCGAGATCCACGGAGCCACCTTCACCGTGAAGGGCTTCTTCAGCTCCAACGATGACGATCAGGCGGCTATGGTCGTCGTTCCCTACACCGCATTGCAGAAGCTCCTCAACGTCCAGTACCTGAATCAAGTCACGGTCGCAGCCGAACAAGCCGGCGATGCCTCGCAGATCGCGCTAGACATCGTACCTCTCCTGCGCCAGCGCCACAGCGCGGCGCACTCGCAGGCTGCCACGTCCTCACCAGGCAGCCTTGGCCTAGGCGGTCTGCAAGGCTCCGGCGCGGGTGGCGGCGTTCCCGACGACTTCACCGTCAAGACGCAAGCCTCTGAAGCCCTCACCAAGGGCCTCAACACCTCCGTCGCCGCCTTCATCCTCGCCAACATGCCGCAGATGGATCAGGTCAACCTGCAGGAGATGTCCGGCACCCTCAGCCGCGCCGGCCAGACCATGACGGCGCTCCTCGCGGCCATCGCCACCATCTCGCTCATCGTCGGTGGCATCGGCATCATGAACATCATGCTGATGAGCGTCACCGAGCGCACCCGCGAAATCGGTATCCGCCGCGCCGTCGGCGCACGCTCGCGCGATGTCCTCATGCAGTTCCTCGTCGAAGCTGTCACCCTCGGCGTCGTCGGCGGAGCCTGCGGCATCCTGCTCGGCTTCCTCGTCTCGCTCCTCGTCACCAAGGTGATGCAGTGGCCCGCCGACGTCTCCCTCAACGCGGTCGCATTGTCCTTCGGCGTCGCCGCAGCCACGGGTGTCTTCTTCGGCTTCTACCCCGCCCGCCGCGCTTCGAAGCTCAACCCCATCGACGCTCTGCGCTTCGAGTAGAGCGTTTTCCCTGTAGGTATAGTCCAGTTCTTCGATTCTGATGGGCGTTTTCCCCAATGAAAACGCCACAGCACGCCCCTCTGGAGAAACCCATCCACAGGGAAAATGCTTTAGAGGTCCGCCGTGTCGCTGCGCAAGAGCTCTGCCATCGCCATCCGCTCCCTCCGGCGCAACCGTCTGCAGACGATCCTCACCACCGTCGGCATGATGATCGGCGTGGGCACGGTGGTCGTGATGATCGCCGTCGGCAGTGGCGCGCAAAGCTCCATCCGCAGCCAGGTCCGTGCCGCGGGAATGAACGTCATCGTCATCAACAGCGGCAACTACAAGATGCCCCAGCAGTGGACCAGCGCCGGCGAGGCCGAAGAACCCGCCGCTTGGTCTCCTCAGACCCAGCACCCAAAACTCCATGACGGAGTCTTCCGCCCCACCGCACCACTCACCGCCCGCCGCATTCAAGTCCGTCCCCAGGACAACCCCATCCAGTCGCTCGAGAACGGCCCTGACAGCCGCGGAGGTCTCGGCGCATCCACCAGACTCAGCCTCGACGACGTCACCGCCATCGCCTCCCTGCACGGCGTGCAGACCGTCTCCGGCGGCATGCACGATAACGCCAACCTCACCGCCGGCGACAGCACCTGGATGACCCTCCTGCGCGGCGAGCAAGTCTCGCTGATGACCATCCGCCGCGCCTGGGTGCTCACCAGCGGACGCTTCTTCACCGGCACCGAGAACGATCGCGCCGAACACGTCATCGTCCTCGGCAGCGTCGCCGCCGATCATCTCTTCAGCAGCAAAAACATCATCGGCCAAAGCATCAACCTCCGAGGCACAACGTTCAAGGTCATCGGCGTCGTCGCCAGCGGAAGCTGGATGGTGCCCTCCAACCCCGGCGATGGCCAGTTCGACGCCGCCTACATCCCCGTAAAGACCATGCAGCAACTAGCAGGCCGCTCCAACCTCGACAGCATCACGCTCTCGACCGAGTCCGCCGGCGATGTCGTCCGCGTCTCCAAGGACGCCGCCGCGCTGCTGCGCTCCCGCCATCATCTCGCCGCGAATGCGCCCGACGACTTCACCGTCGTCAGCCAGGCCCGCAACGCCATCGCCCACGGCGGCATGCGCACCGACATCTCGCGCGCCATGATGGGCAACGCCAACAACCTCGACCACGTCACCCTCGAGCAACTCAGCAAAACACTCGAACACGCCAGCCGCACCATGGCCATCCTGCTCGCCTCCATCGCGACCGTCTCGCTCATCGTCGGCGGCATCGGCATCATGAACATCATGTTGCTCGCCGTCACCGAGCGCACAAGAGAGATCGGCATCCGCCGAGCGGTAGGTGCTGAAAGCGCAGATGTGATGCGCCAGTTCCTCTTCGAAGCCCTCTACCTCAGCCTCAGTGGAGGCATCCTCGGCGTCGCCGTCGGTGTCGTCGGAGCCTTCGCCACCGCACGCTACAGCGGCTGGTCCGTCGACGTCTCGCTGCTCTCCGTCGCCCTCGCGTTCTCCGTCTCCGCAGCCATCGGGGTGCTCTTCGGCTACTACCCCGCACAGCAGGCCTCGCGCGTTAGCCCCATGACCTCGCTGCGCTACGAGTAACAACTCCGCGTAAGCCAGGGCCCCCCCTGCAGAAGTCATGCTTTGTCGGGGCGGGGCTTCAGCCCCGCCACAAAAGTCCGCAACACTGGAGCTTTAGCCCCTGAGGGAGCAGCCGCCTAGGCTGTATCCACATATTCCATACCACCCAAGATGTGTCATTTCGACCGTAGCGGGACGGCTTCATCGTCCCGCGTAGTGGAGAAACCTGCTTCTTTGCCGGCGTCGGCAAACAGCAGGTCCCTCGACTTCGCTACGCTTCGCTCGGGATGACACATCTTGCAGGGATTTTCCAGACACATGGCTCGTCGAATTTGTCGATACAGCCTGGGTAAAGAAGACTTGTGCAGAGCCTTCCTAACGTAGTGAACAATAGAACCATGCACGCAGCCAATCGAGATAAGGCCGCAACTCGCTGGCAACTACCGCTTACCCTTACACTCCTCGCTATCCTCGGCTGCCGCAGCTTCTCGCACGAATCCATCGCCGAGAGCTATGTGCATCTAGCCCTAGCCCTCGGCGAACGCGACCCCGACTCACTCGACTTCTCCGCCGCTCCCAAGCAATGGCTGGATCAAGCGCACCGCGACTACATCTCCTACGACGCGATCGATCAAGGCGCATCAACTACCCTCACGCGTCTATCGCACGAGAAGAACCTCGACCCCGAAAGCGCAACAGCACTGCGCCAGCAACTCGACTCAATCCACGCACGCACCTCCATGCTCCACGGACACCTCCTCCCCTTCGACCAGGAGTCCGTAGCCCTCTTCGGAGTAAGCCGTCAGCCTGACACAGCTGGAGCAGAACGTGCGACGCTGCAAAGCGAGATCGCCGCAATGCTCCCTCCCGAAAAGGCTGCACAACACAACACACTCGCCCAGCGCTACGACCGATGGAACCAACACTTCGTCATCCCGCGCGACCGCACCATCCCCGTCCTCCGCAAGGCCCTTGACGTTTGCCGCGCCGCCACGCTGCAGCACATCGCCCTGCCTGCCGGCGAAACCATCACCATCGTTCCCGTGCGCGACAAGCCTTGGGCAGCCTTCAGCCGCTACGAAGGCAACGCGCACAGCACGCTCTTCCTCAACACCGACCTGCCCATCACCGTCGACGAAGCGCTCGAGCTAGGCTGCCACGAAGGCTACCCCGGACATCATGTCTTCAACCTCCTTCGCGACCGCGCCCTCGTGCAGCACGACCACCGCACCGAAGCCGAAGTGCAGCTCACTTTCTCGCCCCAGGGCTTCTGGTCCGAGGCCGCCGCAGCCGCAGCTCCCCGTCTGGCCATGAGCGAAACAGACCGTATCGCCGCCGAGCGCGACGTCCTCTTCCCCGCCGCCGGCCTTCCCTCGACCAACGTCGACACCTACGTCCGCATCAACAACCGCATCCGCCGCCTCGACACCGCGCAACCAGCCATCGCCAAAGCCTATCTCGATGGCGAACTAGAATTCGTCCGTGCCGAAGACGCCTTCGCTGCCGAGATGCTCATGTCCCACGCCGAAGCCAGCCTGCTCTACCTGAACGAATATCGCAGCTACGCCCTCGCCTACACCCAGGGCGCTCGACGCGTGGAGCAGTTCCTCGCTCTTCCGCAAGATCGTACTTCCCCCGCTGCACATCAGCAAACCGACGCCGCCTGGGCCCGCTATCGCTCCCTCGCCGAGCATTGGCCCGGTCCCACCGCACGCTTCTGATCTGTCGAAGCCCGCCCGCACATGGTACGGTGAACTGGTTTGCTTCGCCCGGTCTGCCAGCCGACTCCCCACTCCCGATGGACTTCAATTACCTACGCACGTTCCTCGAAGTAGCCGAGCGCAAGAGCTTCTCGCGCGCCGCCGAAAAGCTGCAGATGACGCAGCCCGCCATCTCCGCGCAAATCCGCTCACTCGAGACCGAGCTTGGCGAGCGCCTCTTCGAGCGCGGCGGAGGCAAAGTCTCGCTCACCGCGGCCGGCAAAGTCTTCGAGCCATTCGCGCAGGACTGCCTCGGCAAGCTCCAGCACATCCAGCTCGCCATCACGGACCTGCAGCTCTCGCCGCGCGGTACCCTCACGGTCAGCGCCAACGAGTCAACCGCGCTGCACGTCCTGCCCAGCTTCTTCAGCCGCTTCCGCAAGCTCTACCCCAGGGTCTCGCTCGGCATCGTCCGCGCCGAGCGCTCGCAGTCCATCGAATCCGTCCTCAAGCGCGAGGCCGACTTCGGCGTCGTCTCCACCCCGGTCAAAGACCCTCGCCTACGCATCGAGGTCATCCACAAGGACGAGCTGCAGCTCGTCGTCTCGCCGCGCAATCCTCTCTCGCTCAGTTCTGCCGTCTCGCTCGAAGAAATCGCGCAGCAGCCGCTGCTCCTGCCCAAGCAGGGCCGCCGCCGCGACACCCTCGACAAAATCTTCGCCGAGCACTCCCAGCCCGTCCGCTCCGTGATGGAGCTTGACTCCACCGAGCTCCTCAAAAAGCTCATCATCGCCGAGCTCGGTGTCGGCTTCCTCCCCCGCATCAACGTGGCCGACGAGGTACGCACCGGCCTCCTCGTGGCGCTGCCTATCACGGACGTCTCCCTGCCCCGCGACCTCGCCCTGATCTCGCTGAAAGACCGCAAGATGACTCGCGCCGGTCAGGCCTTCCACCAGGTCGTCACCGGGGCACCCTGGCCCGGACCGTCCGCCAAGGGAGGCTGAATCCGCCGGGCCAGCCCCCGGAAACACAAAAGCCCCGCAGGCTTCGCGGGGCTTTCGTTCGCTTCTTTGGCTACCGGAGACTTACCGGAGAATGTCTGGCGGAGAGTGAGGGATTCGAACCCCCGATAGCCTTGCGACTATGTCTGATTTCGAGTCAGGTGCATTCAACCGGGCTCTGCCAACTCTCCGCTCTCTGTTCATTTTACGTGGAAACAGGCTCCCCGCCAAGGGCGGCTCAAACCCCGGCGCAGCGCAAGCATTGAAGCCTTCACGCTGCACCGGGATCTCGTCGAACCTTAGGCTGCGCTACCGCGACGCGGCTTCACAACAGCCTCGGCCACCGCCGCGCCGTTCTGCGGCACGGCCGGAATCTCAGCCTCTTCCGCGGTCTTGATTAGCCCCAGCTTCTTGCGCAGGTCGGAATCGATCCGACCGAAGATCTCGGGGTTTTCCTTCAGGAAGCCGCGCACACTCTCACGGCCCTGGCCAAGGCGCTCGCCGGAGAAGCTGTACCACGCTCCCGACTTGTCCACGATGTTGTTCAGCACCGCGAGATCCAGCACATCGCCCTCACGCGAGATGCCCTCGCCGTAAAGAATGTCGAACTCTGCGTCGCGGAACGGAGCGGCCACCTTGTTCTTCACGATCTTCACCTTGGTGCGGGAGCCGACCACAACGTCGCCCTCCTTCACCGCACCAATGCGGCGAATGTCGATGCGCACCGACGAATAGAACTTGAGCGCGCGGCCACCCGTCGTCGTCTCGGGGTTGCCGAACATGACGCCGATCTTCTCGCGGATCTGGTTGATGAAGATCAGGCAGGTACGCGACTTCGAGACTGTTCCGGTAAGCTTGCGCAGCGCCTGCGACATCAGCCGGGCCTGCAGGCCGACGTGGCTATCGCCCATCTCGCCATCGAGTTCGGCCTTCGGCACCAGCGCGGCGACCGAGTCCACCACCAGCACGTCGATCGCTCCCGACTTCACCAGCGCTTCGGTGATCTCCAGAGCCTGCTCACCGTAGTCCGGCTGCGAAACCAGGAGATTGTCCGTATCCACACCCAGCTTGCGGGCATAAGCCGGATCGAGCGCATGCTCCGCATCGACGAAGGCTGCCAATCCGCCGGCCTTCTGGGCCTCCGCGATGATCTGCAGCGTGATCGTCGTCTTACCGGAGGACTCCGGTCCAAAGATCTCCACCACACGGCCGCGGGGCACGCCCCCGACTCCAAGGGCAGCGTCGAAGGAGATGGATCCCGTCGGGATGACCGCAATCGGCCCAATGGTGTCCTTCTGCCCGAGCCGCATCACCGAGCCCTTACCAAACTGCTTCTCTAGCTGAGAAAGTGCTGACTCGATTGCACGCGAGCGTTCATCTGCCACTGGGGACTCTCCTTATTGCCACGCAAGCTGCTCTGGGTGGGGACAAAAGTAGCGTGGGTTTCCACGCAAATCGGAGTCTAGCATCGGTTTCGCGGCGCAGCAAATAAAAAGCGAAAGTACCTGAGGGAAACACCGGCAAAACTCCGCAGCCCAATGCGATGATGGACCGCATGCGCCGCTTCCGCTACCTCGACGCCCTGACCACGGCGTTCGTCGTGATCCTGCTGGTCTCCAACCTCGTCGCGCAGAAGCTGATCCGCCTGGGGCCCATCCCGCTCGGCGGCCACTGGCACATCCCCGCCTTTTCTACCTCCGGCGCCGTGGTTCTCTTCCCCATCACCTACATCTTTGGCGACGTCTTCACCGAGGTCTACGGCTACGGAGCCAGCCGCCGCGCTATCTGGTTGGGCTTCTTCGGCACCGCACTCATGTACGGCGTCTCTACGCTGGTCATCTGGCTGCCATCCGACCCGGAGTTTCGCAACCAGCAGGCCTTCGTCACCGTCTTCGGCATCCTGCCTCGCATCCTGGTCGCAAGCCTCATCGCCTTCTGGGCAGGCGAGTTCGCCAACTCCTACACCATGGCCAGGCTCAAGGTGCTGACCAAAGGACGCTGGCTCTGGACCCGTACCGTAGGGTCAACCATGGCCGGGCAAGCCGTGGACACAACCCTGGTCATCATCATCACGTATGCGGGAACCTATACGCCCCGCAAGCTCGTGGCGATCATCCTCACCGGCTACCTGCTGAAGGTGGGATACGAAGCCCTGGCGACTCCCCTGACATATCTGGTCGTAGGATGGCTCAAGCGCGCCGAGCAGTCCGACGCCTATGACGCCCACACCAACTTCAATCCGTTCCACGTGGGAGCGCTGGCTTCCGAGGACTAGAGCATTTTTCCTGTAGGTGGAGTCCAGGGACTCGACTCCGATGGGCGTTTCCCCCCAATGAAAACGCCGCTGCAAGCCCCTTTCGGAGTGCCCAGCAACAGGGAAAATGCTCTAAGCGCGCTCAACCCTGTCCGTCGGAAAGGGACACACCAGCGAAGGAGACCAGCTCGGGTCGAATATCCCCTTCGAGGGCGGCCTGTTCCGTCCGAGAATTGTCGCCCGGGAGCATCTGTAAGCTGCTCAGCATCCTCCACCGCAGGAGGTCGATGACCCGGGCGACCCGCTCTCTCTGACGAGAAGCAACTACAGAGTGACTGACGCAGATGCTTCCTGCGATAGAGGGAGTGATCGTGTTGCCTATACGCAACAACTACTTATAACTTATTGATTACATAAGCATCTTACCGTTTCGGAACCTGCGGAGCGCCAATCCTGTCGCGTAGAAGCAACAAAAACGCTCGCCGTCCTGTATCATCACCGCATTTCACCCTCCGGCCCTACTGTCGTTTTCCTCTCGAGCCGTACACGACCATTTGCCCGCGGAGCCGATGACAACGAGGACATCCATGGAAGGCTTCGGCGGGAATCTGCGTACCATCCGAAACAACTGGAAGCTCTCCCTGCGTGAGGTCGAGGAACGCACGCAGCGTCTGGCGCAACAGTGGGACAACCCGTCTTACCGGATCTCCGCCAGCTGGCTCGATCGCGTCGAGCGTGAGAATCGCGACCTCTCCGCAATGAAGTTGATCGTTCTGGCGGCGGTCTACGGACTCAACCCGGAGCAGATGCTGGCTCTCTGTCCAACTGGTCCGATAGCAGAATCGGTCGAACCCCTCTCCGGCCCCAACGCGACCCTGCTCCTCTCCGAAGGCCCGCTCAACGACCACGCCCGCAGCTGGCTGCCCGATACCCTGGTCACCGACGTGCCGCCCGAGCAGACGATGCTACTTCCCAGCGAGAACGGCAGCCCGGCCAGCCCACTACGCCGCGGCGTCGTCGGGCAGCGAGACCGCATGCTCGAGCCGATGATCCGTCCCGGGTCCATCGTCCTCATCGACACCCAGAAACGGGCTATCGCCCACCGTCGTGAGTGGACCAGCGAGTTCGACCGCCCCATCTACTTCCTGCTGTCGCGAGATGGCTACGTGACCGGTTTCTGCGAGCTGGACAAGGAGTCAACCTGGCTCACCCTGGTGCCGCACCCGCTGTCCTTCGAGACGAGCCGGCGCTGGAAGTATCGTAAGGAGATTGATGTCGTCGGCACAGTTACGGGTGTCGCCGTGCGACGGGTATCCTAAGGCTGCGCGACCACGGACAAAGAGAGCGCAATGTCGAGAGCGCAACGTCCGGCTCCGACAATGCCCAAATCGCCCGTTCTTACTAGATTGTCTGCTGGAGCGTTGCAAGTCCAGGTGCATGAGCGTGCTCGCACAGCGCCAGCACGCTCCGGGTCATCCGGTAGTAGGTAGCGACGGCCCGTTGTGCGTAATCGGCGAAAGCGCTGTGCAGATTGCCCGTACGGGCAGCGCCCTTTAAGCGGCCCAGGTGGAACTGAACCTCGCGCGCATTCAAACGAAGCTGCTCGGCAACCACAACTGCCTCCGGATACCACCGCTGCACATGGGCCGCAATATCGATCAGCACCGTGCAGTTGCGCTCCATGACCTCCAGCCCGCTCAGGCCGCCAATCATGTCCCATACCTCGGAAGGCTCCAGCAAATCAGCGTCTTCCCCGCTACGGCGTGCACCGGATTCGTCGAAAAGATCCAGTGCAATCGCAGCCACTGCGCGGCGGTCGATGGGCTCCAGACGGGCCACCAGCGACTCCCAAGTCGCCGTTTCGCGACGGTGCGCCTTCCGCGTATACCAGAACGCTACGGCAGCCATCGAGGCCACCAGGACGATCATTGCAATGAAAAAAAACTCCGCGTTCATTGCCTGCTACCTCCTCCGCCCCCCATCGTCAGCAGACGATTCAGGTGCGCGAGCTCTTCGCGAATCTTATCAGGTAATTCACGCGGAGCTTCCGCCTCCTGCCAAAGTGCAGCGGTCCAGTACGTTAGACAGCAGATATAGAAGAAGATCTCCACGTGCGACCAGAAAAAATACACCGCCGGGTTGCTGCTGGAAGGTTGTGTGTGCGCTCCCTGCGTAATAAGCCCCATCGCGGCATACGTGCCGAGGCCTTGCGAGATACGAGCCACGTGGGTCCTCCAGGGCAATCCCGCCCACGAAGATAGAATCAGCATTCCCAGGAACAACTCGCTCAGTAGCGCCGACGAGAAGAAGTCCATCTTGTGAACCACCATCGCAATGGTTCCCCGCGAGTAAGGATGAGCCGTCCAGGTCAAAAGCAGGGCCACCGCAAAGCTGCCTGCAAGCACGATCTGGAAACCGCGTCTCACATCGATCGCCCAGTGCCCGAGCGGGCAAAACACCTTGAAGGCCATCTCGAAGAAGATTCCCACCTGAAGGCAAACATCGATCGATCCGAGCGCCCAATACGTATTGAAGTATGCGTGCAACGCATAGCGATGCACAAAATACAAAACGATATCTCGAACCGCACAGAAGATGATCCACGCCGTAAAAATCGGAAGGCTCTTCGCGCGACCTCGCACGAAGAGCACCCCCAGCAACACAAGTTGGAGCCAGATACTAATTAACCAGAAGGCGTAATCGATCCCCTCAAGAAGATGCAACCGGTGGCGCCTCACCTTCCGCCTGCCCAAGTAGGGACAGCCTACGACAGGTATTTTACGCGGTGGCCAACGCCAGTACCAGCACGATGGCATCGGCGGTACCGCCGGGTCCCGGATCGGGTGAGCCGCTCCCTACGATCGGGTCATCAGCGAAGGACTTGAGGGGGGCAGCAAGCAGCACCGCCATTGCGAGGACCAAACCCACGTTACGAAAAATGTTCTTACGCATCGCTCTTTCTCCTTGTCGGCGCATGTCGCGCTCGATCCGGAGAGTAAGGAGATAAGAACGTTTCTCTTTCTCATTTCAGAAGACTGTTGCGCAGGCGAAACAACGCCGCACGGAGTCAGGCGAAATCGCCACATTGGCAAGGAGAAAGAGGACGCTGCCGCAGCAGAGGCGTGGGCAAGTCAAGGCGCCAAACTGTTGCGCAAAGGCAATAAAAACGGGGCGTTGACGCGATCGTTCGCCAATCTGCCTTTCGTAGGCCCGGCTCCTCGAGCACGGCCCGTCACAAAAGACAGCAAGGCCGCCCGAAGAGGGCGGCCGTGCTGGATCGCAAAATCGATACCGAGGGAGAGTTAGGGGAAAGTTATCGAAAGATACTCCCTCGACAGCCGAGGCAGATAACTACCGCTTGAGCAAATCGACCGGGACGGTCACATCCTCAATGCGGAAGAGACCCGCCAGCGCCGGATGCCTCGCGGCGACCGCACGATACATCTCCCATGCGACACGGCGGTAACTGTAATGTCCCGCTGACCCTGAGCGTAGCTCCGAAATATAGAGCGCCTCGGCAAAGTCCATCTTGAACATCGCCCTGCAGCGCGTGCCGAGCGGCAGGAGATACTGCGCGCTCTGCTGCGCCTCCGGCTCACCCGAGTCGCAAAGGGCTTGGTACGCCGCCAGAGCCTTGTCCATCGCCCCCTGGTACAAGCCGGAGAGGCCAGCCTCTTCCAACGTGGGCTGACCGGGGCACACCGGCTCGTCGTAGCCATGCACTGACGAAAACGGCTGGATCAGCTGCACGCACCGCCGGTGACGATGCATATCGCGAAAGCCGCCAATATCCATCAGCACGTCGAAGCGGAAACCATGCCCGGAGTGGAAGCTGCGCAGCAGCTCATCGTGACGGCCGCGATGCACCGCGCCCAGCTTGATAATCTCGTTGCGCCGCCGCTCGCCGATCGCCGTCACCATGCCCCGGATCTGCCGGTACGAGTACTGGCAATGCGGATACAGCAGCGACGTGGCAATCTCCACCTCAAGATCTTCATCATCATCCAGCAGGTCCACCGTCGGCGCCGGGTACAGCGCCGCGCCCGCCATCAGTTCCTGCGCCGCCTGCACCAGCTCCTTGCGCGTGGCGATCATGTATTCATTCGGCTCCGCGTATTTCACCAGCGTCGGCGCAGTCCGCACCGGAGGAATCAGTTCGTTCAGGATCTCCGTCGTCGCGGCAGCCGGAATGATTCCCTCTCCAGCCATCTCCTCCAGCCGGTCACGCTGGACGTTCCACGCCGGCTCGCTGGCCGCCGCGCGCAGCTTGCGCCCCAGCTCGCGAATCTCCTCATGCTCATTCGAGAGCAGCCGCGAAACCTGCGTCTCCAGCGTGCGCGCATTCACAATCTGCCCCAGCGACGTGTTCGTCGCCAACGGCAAAAGGTACCGTGCCACATCGAACGCCCGCGCCTTCAACGTGCGCCGGTAGGCATCCGGCTTCATCTCCTCGGGCCGCGGGATGGCCTTCTCGAGCCCCGCCAGCATGCCTTCGCTCAGCTGGTCATACGCTGCAAAGAGGTCCTGGACCGCGGTCGTATATGCCGCGCGCTGCTCTTCTCCCAACGCAGGCGTATACCAACCCGAGCGCCGGAAGTCCTGGTAGCGCGTCGAGCGCTCCTGGCCGTCCCATCGCGTCTCGTCCACCAGCGCAATCGCCGCCAGCAGGCTTAGCCGTTCAACCGCAAACGGAATATGCGCGAGATCGGCAATCGACCGGTGCCCATACTGGAAGTAAAAGGTGTTGAGGAACTGCTCCGCACGCTGCGTGCTGATCTCGGTCAGCGATTCCCGCATCGTCAGTGCCGAGCGTGAGTACTTGGCCATCGCATACGCCAGCACCTCGGGCTCAGCGCCGTGGATCGCGTAAACCTCAGTCGGAGCGGCTGCCGGTTCGTCAGGGACAGCAGGAGGGGCGGCAACGTCGGCAGGAGTGGTAGGCACGCTCAAGGATATCGCCTCAACCAACGCTCGCGGTACCCTAGTAGAGGGCAGAAATTGCACTAAGATCTGAGGAAAACGATCTGAGGAAAACTGTGAGTCATCTGAACGGCAAAGTAGCTCTCGTGACCGGAGCCTCCCAGGGCATCGGCCGCGCCATCGCACTGGAACTCGCCCGCCACGGCGCCACCGTCGCGCTGGCCGCACGCTCCCTGGACAAGCTGGAGACCCTCGCCGCAGAAATCGCCGCCGCTGGAGGCTCCGCCAAGGCCTTCCCCCTCGACATCGCCAGCGAGGAGTCCATCAAGGCCACAGGGAAAGCAGTCATCGCCGATCTCGGCCCCGTCAGCATCCTCGTCAACAACGCCGGGATCACCCGCGACACCCTCGCCCTGCGCATGAAAACCGCCGACTTCGAAGACGTCCTCCGCGCGAACCTCACGGGAGCCTTCCTGCTCACCCAGGCCGTCATCAGCTCCATGATGAAGGCCCGCTGGGGCCGCGTCATCAACATCACCTCAGTCGTCGGAGAAACCGGAGCCGCCGGCCAGGCCAACTACGCCGCGTCCAAGGCCGGCCTCATCGGCCTCACCAAGTCGCTGGCCCGGGAGTTCTCCTCCCGCGGCATCACCGTCAACGCCATCGCCCCCGGCTTCATCCAGACTGCAATGACCGACGTGCTGACCGACGAGCAAAAGGCCAGCATCCTCGCCCAGGTCCCGCTAGCCCGCTACGGCACGGTCGACGACATCGCCGCAGCCGCCGGCTTCCTCGCCTCCGACGCCGCCGGATACATCACCGGCCACACCCTCGACGTCAACGGCGGCCTCTACATGGGCTAAAGCGAATGCACCGAGCCAAAGCTCATTTGCTCGGCGCATTTCCCATTTACCAATGTTTTCGCGCCTTTCGTCGCTACACTGCAGAGACCTTCATCACCGCAAAGGCCAATCCTGGGTACTCTCCCTTTGCACGAATCTCCGTCGATACTCAACTCTGACGTTCCGATTGCATTTCCTTCTTGCTATCGGATGCGGGGGTAGTTACTTTACGGCTAATGGCGAACGTGCAAACATCTGTGCCGGAGGCGATCCCCGTGACTCATGCGGCGGGATCGCCAATCAATATCGGCCAAACGATCCGTAACTTCCGGCTCCAGCGCAGCATGTCGCAAGGCGATATCGAGAAGCGGACCGGACTCCTCCGCTGCTACCTCTCGCGCGTCGAAAACGGCCACACCATCCCCTCGCTGGAGACCCTGCAGAAGATCGCCGGCGCGCTCGACCTCCCGCTGAGCCACTTCTTCGCCGAAGAGACGGTGCGAGACGTCCCCGGCGTCTCCATGAGCCAGGAAGAGATCCACTTCCTCACCCAGGTGCAGCGCTACTCCTCGTCCCTCACCGACAGCGACCGCCGCCTGCTGCTCGCCATGGTCAAGAAGTTCGCCACCACAGCGTCCCCATCCATCAGCTAAATCCCAGGCTTCCGAAGACAGCAACGGCTGCGAGCAATCGCAGCCGTTGTCGTTTTTCACTACTCACTATTCACTACTTCACTATTCACTGCCTCTACCCCTTCGCGCCCGCCTGAATTGCATACGTAATCAGGCACAGCACCAACGCCGCGACGGCAAACGTCCATCCCTGCCGTGCGCGGTAGGTTGAACGCCCGCTGGTCATCCGCGGGAACAGTGGCAACCCCAGCGCCAGCCCACACGCAAAGCCACCCAGGTGCGCTGTGTTGTCGATCCGAGGCATGCCCTTCGTGAACCGCCCCAGCAGGTCCGGGCCAATCCCGATCACCAGGTTGGCGACCGCAAAGAAGATCACCTGGCGGCGAAGATCGCGAAGCTCCTCCCACGGCAGCGAGAGCTTCCGGTTGGAGAGCAGGATGATGAGAATCCCGGCGATGCCAAACACCGCGCCCGACGCTCCAGCCGTCGCTGCATCCCGCGTCGTTCCCATCAGCACCGCCCACCACAGCGACGCGATCATCCCCGCCGCCCCCGTGAGCACATACACCGCCACCAGGCCCTGCTTGCCCAGCAGAGGCTCGCCAAACAGCCCCAGGTTCCACAGGCACCACATGTTCAGCAGGATGTGCAGCAGCGTGACGTGCACGAACATCGATGTCAGCAGCCGCCACCACTGCCCCGCCAGTACCATCGAGGCATCCGAGGCGCCAAAGCGAATCAGCGTGTGCTCGTCGAAGGACGCCGTAAAGAGCTGCGACCACTCATGCCGCCGCAGCGCAGTCAGCAGCGGTCCCGAACCGAATCGCAGCATCGTCAGGAAGACGATCAGGTTGATCGCCACCAGGAGATACGTTCCCGGATACCCCAAAAGGGATTCAGGAGCTTCGGGAGCTTCGGGATTTTCGCTAGACTCCAGAGCAACAGCCTCGGTGGAGGCAGTCTGTGCCTCCTCGGGCTGAGGAGCGGAATGCGGATACGCTGCGTCGCTGTTCACAACTGTCGGGAGGGGCGAATCAAGCAGCCTTGTGGCGCTCGCGCCACTCCGGCACAATGCGCTCGCGGATCACCGTCGAGACCATCGTCGGGATCGGCGTCACCATCGCCACCAGCACCCACAGCAGCGCCGAGATCACCAGGCCGGTGATCGCCGTAGCCTCCAGGCTGACGGTGATGCTGTCCGGAACGCGCGTGAGGGCAACCATGCTCTCATGGGCGCGCAGATGGACCACCTGCACATTGCTGATGTGGCGAAGCTCCTCGACCCGGCGCATCACCAGTGCGGCCAGAAGGAACGCGACCGTGCACATGGTCGTAGCAGCCAGCAGGAGAACGTCGACGGTGCGATGGATACGCTGCCGTTTGCGGCAGTTCGGGCATTCGGTGAGGTGCGCCTCGTAATCGACGCGCAGCTCAGGTGCGACGCCGGAGATATCGTAACGCCATCCCGACAGAATCGCGCCGACGACGGGATCTGTGCAACTTACGGGACGGTGCTCTTCAGGAACTCTCGAGTAGCCGCGCATGTTCACCTTTTTGTAATCATAAACTACCACTACCCCATCCCCAACAGATGAAAACGGATAGGTCACGATCCCTTATTTTGAGGGGTTACCTGAATTCCCAGCCCGATCCCTACCCCATTCATAAACATATCGGGTCCAGCGGGCTTTCCTGGGTCGCCAGCAGCAGCCGGTTCCCCAGCAGGCTCATCCGTCCCGCAATGGCCTGCTCGGCGGCGATCCGCGCCAGCTCCGGCAGGTTATTCTGTTCGCTAAGGTGCCCAAGCACAATCGTATGCGCCCCGCCGTCGTAGTCCTTCATCAGGAACTCCGCGCAGGCCGCATTGGACAGATGCCCCACCCGCGACAGCACCCTCTGCTTGACGCTCCACGGGTACGGCCCGTCCTTCAGCATCTCCAAATCGTGGTTCGACTCCAGCAGCAGCACATCTACATTCTTCAGCGCCTGCTTCACATTGGGAGGAACATACCCCAGGTCCGTCGCCACGGCCATCCGGATCGACTCCGTCCGCGCATGGAAGACAAACCCGCAAGGATCAGCCGCATCATGCGGAATCGTGAACGGATCCACGTCGATTTCCCCAATGGAGAACGACTTCCCCGCCGCAAAATACTCCACGGCCGGAAGAAACGCCGGATCGGCCTTGATGCCCGTCTCTTCGGAGTCAGGCTCGGCCTCTGCTTCCTCTGGGCTGCGACATCCATTGTCATCCCGAGCGGAGCGAGGGATCTGCATTTGTTCTCCTTCCGCAGCCGCCATCTCCGCCACCACGGTATGCGCCGGAGCATGCACTCTCGCCGTCTCTTCCGCCCGCGCCTTGCGCTCGGCTTCCATCCGGTCGAGCCACGCCGCATACGTCATCGTGGTCCGCGGACGCATCATCCGCGTCCAGGCCCGGTGCGTCGCTTCGGTGAAGAAAACAGGGATCTTGAACCGCCGCGCCAGCACCGAAAGCCCGCTGACGTGGTCCAGGTGCTCATGCGTAATGAGAATCGCGCTCAATAACGAGGGATCCTCGCCCACGGCCGCCATCCGCCGCATCAACTCCCGGCAGCTCAGCCCGGCATCGATCAGCAGGCGTGTCTGGCCCGCGGCAACGATTGTAGCGTTGCCCTTGGACCCCGAAGCCAATACCGTCATCCGCACAGCCTTAACGATACGCCCGTAGCTTGTGCAAGCCGGAACCACCAAAGGAGCGAAATAGCGGAGTAGCTCAATAGCTATTCTGCTGTTCCGCTATTTAGCTATTCAGCTGCCTTTCAGCTATTCTGCTGCTTTCAGAGGTGCCAGGAAGTTCACAATACTCCGCAGCACCACCTCGTCCTTCTGGTTGTAGCAAACCGTGCGCGACCGCACGATGCCATACTGCGGCCGCGACTGCGAGTGCCGCACGCCCAGGATCTCCGCCTCCGTGCGCAGCGAGTCGCCCGGCCGCACCGCCTGCGTCCAGCGCATCTCTTCCACGCCCGCCCCGATCATGCCGCCCGCAACGTGGATCGACTCCACCCGTAACCGCATCACGATCGCCGACGTCAGCCAGCCCGACGCCGCTAGCCCCTTGAAGAACGAGCTCTCCCCAGCAGCCTGATCCAGGTGAAACGGCTGCGGATCGTACCGCTCCGCAAACTCCTTGATCTCGTCCGCCGTCACCTTGTACGACCGCAGCGAATCAAACTTCATCCCCGGGTGAAAGTCCTCAAAGTACAGTTCTTTTTCTTGCTCCAATGGGATCTCCTTCAGGGGTCAGATGCGGCACGCAACAGACGAGATGCGAATCAGTCCACGATACGGGACGGAAGCGGACGACGGCCAGCCGCTGCTCGCACAAAACGACCGGTAAACGGTTCTTCTGCCTCAGTTCTCAGTCCGCATCTCGCATCTCGAATCTCCATCTCACCGATGCTCGTAGAACCCCCGCCCCGACTTTCTCCCCAGCCACCCCGCATCCACCATCCTCACCAGCAGCGGGCACGGCCGGTACTTCGGGTCGCCCATTCCCTCCTCCAGTACCCGCATGATGTCCAGGCACACATCCAGCCCGATGAAGTCCGCCAGCGTCAGCGGACCCATCGGATGCGCCATGCCCAGCCGGAAGATCTCGTCCACCGCCTCCGCCGTAGCCACACCCTCCATCACCGCGAAGATCGCCTCGTTGATCATCGGCATCAGCACCCGGTTGGAGACGAACCCCGCCGCGTCGTTCACCTCCACCGGCGTCTTGCCCAACGCCAGCGACATCTCCCGCACCCGCGCAAACGTCTCGTCCGAAGTCTGCAGCCCGCGGATCACCTCCACCAACGCCATCACCGGCACCGGGTTGAAGAAGTGCATCCCGATCACCTTCTCCGGCCGCTTCGTTCCCGCCGCCAGCTTCGTAATCGAGATCGACGACGTGTTCGACGCCAGCACCGCCTCCGGCCCCAGCAGCTCATCCAGCCGCTGGAAGATCTCCTGCTTCACCACCAGCTTTTCGGTCGCGGCTTCCACCACCAGCTCGCACCCGGCAAGTCCCTCCAGTGTCCGCGCAGGGCGAACCCGCCCAAAGATCGCCGGCACCTCCGCCGGATCCACCTTGCCCTTCGCCGCTTCGCGATCCAGGTTGGTGCGAATCGTCGCGAGCCCGCGCTCCAGCGCCGCCTCGCTCACCTCATGCAGCGCCACCTCGAAGCCCGCCTTGGCAAAGACATGCGCGATGCCATTGCCCATCGTTCCCGCGCCCACCACGCCGATCCGCTGTCCGCTCATCGTGGCACGCAGTCTATCGCTTCCGCCTACTCGTGGTCGATCCTGCCAACGAATAGCAGCTCTTCGCTGAAGAGGTTCATCACCCGGTTGGTCCCGAACGGCAGGCGGCGTTCCAGTGCGAAGACGTACCGTGCAACCGCGTCTCCGAAAGCAGCAGGCGTCAGCGCGCCCACCAGACGGCGCAAAGGGCCAAGAATCCAGCGATTGAGCGCAACCATGCGTTCGCGCCGCGAGCGAAACTCCTCCGCGCTCATCGCCAGCGGACGGCTCCAGTGCCCCTCCCGCTGGTAGACCTTCACGTCCTTGACTCCGGCACGTTCCAGCGTGGCTGTGAGGTCGTCGGGCGTCGTCTTCCACGGATGGCCCGTATCGAAGTACACCGCATCCAGCGGGCCGATGGCCGCTTCAGGGTTCTTCTCCCGGCGAGCAAGATACGCCTGCACCTGCTCCAGGTAGGGCATACCCTCCATCCCCACCGCCGGCATCGCGGAAATCATCGTGGCTCCGGGCACAAGCAGTCCAGCCAGCAGAGCCAGCGTAGTGTCCGGCGAGTAGAGATGCTCCATCGTGTGGTTGGAGTACAACAGGTCGTACTCGCGCTGCAGCGTGGGTAGCAGGCGGCCTACGTCGCCCGCCTCAAAGTCAACGCCCACGGCCTCTTCCAACCCAGGCAACAGTGACTTGTAGTAATCCAGCGCCTTGATGCGTGCATTCGGCAGCACCGCCCGCAGGAACAGCAGCTCCACCCCGTCGCCACACCCAATCACCAGGACATGGCTCGCCGAACGCGGCGTCATATTCGCCTCCCACGCAAAGTCCTCCAGGTGCATCCGCTGCTGCTCCGCGCTGAGCCCGATGCGCTGCATCAGCGACAGCACCCGCGCTTCCTCCTCCGGCGGCAGAGCCGCCTGCCTCGGCGAGAGCACGATCGGCTCGACCGGCCCAGCCTCCCGCGCCGCGCGCCAGCGCAACCCCGAGGCCAGCGCCGCACGCCCTCGCCGGTTCATCGCAACGTCTGGCCCCGCGAACGGATAACGCTGCAGATACGCCTGCATCTCCGGATCGGTCACATCGATCTGGATGCCGCGCTGAATGGCAGAAGAGGTGGAAACGGCATGGTCTTCGGAGCGGGCCGGGTACATCCCGATATGATACGAAAAGGTCCGCCGATCTCCCGCAGCGCATTACACTTTGCGACGCGTCTTCCGCGCCCACCCTCGTCATGCCGAATCGTATTGTGCATCGTGAAAATCTGACCGCGCTGCGCAAGCTGCCCTCCGCCAGCGTGGACCTCATCTATATCGACCCTCCGTTCAACAGCGGCGTCACCCAGAAGCGCAGGCGCATTCGCACCGTCCGCGACGAAGCCGGCGACCGCACCGGCTTCGGAGGCCTGCGCTACCGCACCGTTCAGCTCGCCGCCGCACCCACCTTCCTCGACCAGTTCGACGACTACGTCGCCTTCCTGCGCCCACGCCTCGTCGAAGCCCTTCGCATTCTCAAGCCAGAAGGCTCGCTCTTCCTGCATGTCGACCCCCGCGAAGTCCACTACTGCAAGGTCCTCCTCGACGAGCTCTTCACCACCGACAAACACTCCGGTCGCGACTGCTTCCAGAACGAGATCATCTGGGCCTACGACTACGGCGCGCGCTCCACCAAGCGCTGGCCCGCCAAGCACGACAACATCCTCTGGTACACCCGCCACCCCAAGCGCTACACCTTCAACCTCAGCGCCACCGACCGCATCCCCTACATGGCGCCCACCCTCGTAGGTAAAGAGAAAGCCGCCCGCGGCAAGACCCCCACCGACGTCTGGTGGCACACCATCGTCTCCCCCACCGGCAAGGAGAAGACCGGCTACCCCACCCAGAAGCCTCTGGGAATCATGGAGCGCATCGTCCGCGTCCACTCCAACCCCGGAGACACCGTCCTCGACTTCTTCGCCGGCAGCGGAACCACAGGCTTAGCCGCCGCCCGCAACGGCCGCAACTTCCTGCTCATCGACGAAAACCAGCAAGCCATCACCCTCATGCGCAAGCGGCTGAAGGAATTTCTGACTCCGCCAAAGTGATGCGCCCCCAAGCCTCCCGATCATGGATGGGCGAGAATCGCGTTCTCGACACCCATCGCTACAGACGGGACGAGCGGCGGCGAGTATGAATTTTTGCGCCTCCTCATCGCATACCCCTCTACAGTCGAGGCGGTGTTGCCGATCAATCAGACTCACATTACGGAAGCACGAATTCTGTCGAGTCCCCCTTCCTCCTTCACGACCCCTGGGTCGGACTATGTTTGCTGAGTCAACCTGCGCCGGGCGATTATCTTCTCTGCGGCGCAATGGAGTACTGGATGTCGGCCCGGAAGAACGATGGTGATGCTCTCCCCCCTCCCAGACGCCATGGACTAAACTCCGTGATCGTTCTGCAACTCTTTCTAGGCACTGTCCCGCTGCTGCATTTCCATCTCTTCGAACGTGCTTTTGGCAAATTGGACGCGTTGAGCGCGTTCTGGGTACGAGGCAGTGTGACGCTTGTGCCTTGCCTTGCCCTCGCCACGATCGTTTGGATCATGGTCTTCAAGAGACGGGCGGCCCTGCAGGACCAGCAGCACGCCAGCATCGAGGGTGAGCTCCGGCGCGAGCGAAATTCTCTCGAACAACGCATTGAGGCCAGAACGGCGGAACTGCGGTCCGAGATCGTGGAGCGTCACAGAGCGCAGCAGCTGAATCTTGGACGCAACCGCTTGCTGGAGATGTTGACGCGCGAAGAACCGGTCGATTCTGTTCTGAATACCCTGGTCGAAGTCGTTGCAACGGATCGCTCCTCCTTCTGCTGTGCGCTTCACCTCATCGAGTCCGACGCGCTCGTAATGAAGGCATCGCATGGGATGCCGACCTCACTGCTTCGAAGCCTCAAGCAACTCACCATCGATATGACCGACTGCCCGGAAGCGAGAGCCCTGCGAGATCACGCGCCTCAGGTTCTCTCCGATCTCACAAAGGAACGGAAACCCTGGCCTCACCTCCTGAACGCTCATGGTGTTCAATCGCTTTGGTCCGTGCCGATCTATGCTGCCGAAGGCTCACCGCTTGGCACATTGACCATCTACTCGCTTCTTCGTTTTGATCCGGCCGCATCCGACCTGTCTTTGCTGGAATCGCATGCGCAGACGGCATCCATGGCATTAGAACGCTATCGATTGCAGGAAGAGCTTCGCCGTCACGCCTACCATGACAACCTGACTGGACTTGTAAACCGCCTGCGGGGTGAGGAGCAGTTGGAAAGCGCCATCCGCCGGGCGCGGCGATCCGGGGAGCGGGTTGCGGTCTTATGCCTCGATCTCGACAAGTTCAAACAGATCAATGACGTGCACGGTCACATGGCCGGTGATGCTGTGCTGCGGGAAGTCGCATTACGGCTTACGGGCCGGCTCAGGGACTCAGACACCATCGCCCGCATGGGCGGGGACGAGTTCATGGTCGTCCTGGAGGGGGTTGCCGACAAATCTGCGGCAATGGTCGTGGCCAAACAATTGCTCGACCGGCTCAAACATCCGGTAGCGTTCCAGGAGCTCATGCTCACAACAGCGGCAAGCATCGGGATCGCCATCTCTCCCGAAGATGGCGACACGGCAGACATCCTGAAGCGAAATGCCGACATCGCGATGTATGAAGCCAAGTTTGGAAAATGCGGGACGCAGGCATTTTCGTCGGAACTCAAGAGTGTTCTCCTCGAAAGGCGCGAGCTCGAATCGGCGATGATCCATAGCCTGGAGCATGGCGGGTTCGCCCTGCACTATCAGCCGCAATATGACATCAACGGCTCTCTGGACGGCTTCGAGGCGCTTCTCCGGTTCTCGCACCCTGTCCTGGGCAACGTCTCTCCCACCCGGCTTATCGCCGTGGCAGAGGAGAGCCAGATGATCGTCACTCTTGGAACGTGGGTGCTTCGAGAGGCATGCTCCCAGAGCAGACGATGGCAACTGGCGGGCTTCCCATCCGTACGGATTGCCGTCAACATCTCCGCTGTCCAATTTGCGCGTCCCAACTTCGCGGAGCAGGTTGCGGACGTGCTGGAAGAGACCGGCCTGCATGCGGAGCTTCTGGAGCTGGAACTGACCGAAAGCGTCATGGTCAAAGATTTCGCGGAATCGATTACGCAACTGGAAAGGCTGAAGCGTCTCGGCGTGACCATTGCGATCGATGACTTCGGAACGGGCTATTCCTCACTGAGCCACCTGCATCGCCTCCCGATCGACAAGTTGAAGATCGATCGATCCTTCATCCAGGCCCTCGGGGAACGGAACGGGACGCTTCCCATCGTCGACAGCATCATCCTGATGGCACATCGTCTGGGAATACGTGTTCTCGCGGAGGGGGTAGAGACGGCGGATCAGCTTATGCTGCTCCGCGAAAAGAATTGTGATTTGTTACAAGGGTACCTGTTCTCACCGGCAATCGACCCCACCCGAGCGGGGCATCTCCTCGAAGAGACAGTGTCAACGCTTGACACCACCGGTACAATGAATCCAATCGAGGAAACAACAAGCGCAGCCACCGGCCGCGCTTTCTTGTTTCAGCCGGCACAGTTAACCCTTTCCTCAGGAAGACTTTAGAGCAAAGAGCCAATGAAGAGGCCTGTTTTCAAGAACTTAGCCACCCCAAAAACCAAGGTCCGGAGCTAACTCCTGCCGAATGAACACTTAGCCGAAATTGGGGGGGGGGGGAGGGGGGTACCACCCCGCACCTCAAGTATTGTGCGGATCGACGGTCTTGAACCCATAAGTCTCGTACCGCGTCGTAAGCTTTCCGCCACGGATCGACACCACCGTATAACCCTCCGGCGTGCCCAGGTGCGTGCCCTTCCACCAGTTCCCGCTCACCGCGCCGGAAGTCATGTATGGCACCCCCTGCCACTCCACCCGCTCATTCACATGGGTATGTCCCTGCAGCACGCCCAGCACATTCTTCCCATGGAACAGCGGGAAGATCTTGTTCGTGTTCGCTACGGCAAGCTGGTGCGGCCGAGGATTAGCCGCCACCACCTCGTCGTTGTACAGGTCATACGCCGTCACCAGCGGAATGTGCGAGACCACGATGATCGGCTGCGTCGCCGGCTGTGACGCAAGATCACCCTGCAACCACGCCATCTGCGCGTCGTCGATGCGGCCCTCATAGTGCCGGTCCGCTGTGATGAAGATCGAGTCCAGCACAATAAAGTGCACGCCCTTGCTATCGAAGCTGTAGTAACGCTTCCCGATGTGATCGGTGAAGTACTTCTTGCCGTAGAGCGGGTCGGTGGGTTTCATCCCACTCTCGGTATAGATCCCGAAGACGTCATGGTTGCCGACCGTGTGATACACCTTCAGCCCCAGATCCTGCTCGGTCTTGTCGTACATGTCGAAGAGGCTCAGCGAGCGAGTCGTCGGCACACCCAGGGCGTCGAAGATATGATCGCCACCCTGGATCGCGAAAGCCGCGCCATCGCCGCGCATCTTCTTGAACGCCATATCGCAGCCCTTGGCCGCGTCCAGCTCGGGCTGCAGATGTGTATCGGTAAAGAACAGGAAGTCGAAGTCCTGGGTGGGCTCTGCAACGGCAGCCCGCGGAGCAGCCGCCGCGATGCCAGCGGCGCCCGCCAGGATCAGAAAGCTGCGTCGATCAAGGTTCGCCATAGCCGGAGTGTACCCGGAGAGCATGACATTCCGCTGAACGCATCAGCCCTGCCCGATGCCCCTTCAGCGACCGCGCTATCTCGGTACCCCTAGGCTAAGTACTCGTAGCCGTATGCAGAGGAATCCTCGGAACGGCGACCCCAATACCGCCTCCGGGGTACCAATGGTCCTTCGGCTTCTCTGAAAAAAACAGGAACTGCAAACCTGTCTCCCGCGCGAACTGGCGCAGACAATCCGTCGCATGCGCGTTATCGCTGATGATGACCGCCATCGGCGACAGCTTGCTGGCGATCACATAGTACTCTGCCTTTTCGTAGTCGACGGAATGGTCGCTGTCATTGATGAACAAGTCCACGGTCTCCGGAAGATTCCGAAGAGACTCGATCGAGTCGCCATAAAGGATCCGGCCAACTGAGGAATATTCTCCGCCCAGCAAGAAACCCGCGCGAGGATCGATATCCGTACCGTAATGCTGGCCATCGAATCCTTCGGCTTTGTTCTTGAGAAGCGCGCTACAGACGAGAACCGAGCCGAGCCCCTTTTCCACGCCGGTCTCAACCACGACCTTTGGCCGTAGCAGCCTCACCATGGCGTACCACGCTAGCCGCCGGCCAAACTTCGGAATGAGATCCGATCGCGAACGCAACCGGGAACGGGAGGTAGCTTCCTGAATATGCGACCGCAGCGCCTCATCATGCAGCGGCTCTTCCAGAAATCGCGCTACATCGGCACGGGGAAACCCCGTTACGAGAGCGACAAAATCCTTCAGGTCTTCGAAGTTTCTCTCGGTGATATCGTACGTGAAGTTCGTCGTCTCCCTGGAATGAAGCAGCCAGGAAAACATGGCCCGGAACTTGGGCGACTCATACCACATGAGTTGCCGCACGCGACACGGGATCAATGCAATTCGCAAGAGAGAGTCAGGCGCTCGCATGCGCAAGAGAGTACCACGTGCACTATCTCGCTATTTTGAGATTTGGCGACAATTCCTCGTACGAAGGTCACCCATTTCTTGCCCCGACGGTTCGCGGGTGGCTAGCTAATGTTTTCCCTGTGCGCTGGCTAGCTTCTCCTCTGCTACACGAATCTGCGCATCGGCCTCGTCGTACTTCTCCGCGTCATCACCGGCCTTGTCCCACATCTCCTGGCCGTGCTGCAGTTCCACCTGGGCTGCGGGGACGTCGATCTCGTCGGGGTGCAGCGCCGTCTCCGCGAGGATCGTCACGCGCTCCGGGAGCACCTCGACGAAACCCCACGCGACGAAGAAGATCTGCTCGCCGGCCGAGCCGCCGTGGAGGCGAACCTCGCCTGCGCCGAGCTCTGCCAGCAGCGGGGCTGCGCCGTATAGCGCCTCCAGGTAGCCCTCACGCGCGGGCAGCTCCACCGCCGACGCCGTGGCATCGACCAGCACGCTGTCCGGCGTCACGAGCCGTACCTGCAGGAGTTCCGAGTTGGTTGTGTCTGCCATAGTCTTAGCCCTTAGCCTCTAGCTCTTAGCTTCTAGCCCCCTATGTCGCTGGACTTGGCACTCAGGTCTCCCTGAGGCACCGTCCAGCTAGGAGCTAGAAGCTAATGGCTAAAAGCTGTCTCTTACGCCGTTGCCTTCATCTTCTCGGCCGCTGCCTTCACGTCCTCGATGCCGCCCTTGAGGTAGAACGCCTGCTCAGGAATCGAGTCATGCTTGCCCTCGATGATCTCCTTGAAGCTGCGCACCGTGTCCTCGACCTTGACGTAAGCGCCCGGGATGCCGGTGAAGATCTCGGCCACGTGGAAGGGCTGAGAAAGGAAGCGCTGCACCTTACGCGCACGCGCGACGGTCAACTTGTCCTCTTCCGAGAGCTCGTCGATGCCGAGAATGGCGATGATGTCCTGCAGGTCCTTGTAGCGCTGCAGAATACGCTTCACGCCCTGGGCCACGTCGTAGTGCTCCTGGCCCACCACGCGCGCGGTGAGGATGCGCGAGGTCGAGGTCAGAGGATCCACAGCCGGGTAGATGCCGAGCTCGGACAGAGGACGCGACAACAGCATCGTCGCATCGAGGTGAGCAAACGTCGTCGCGGGAGCAGGATCGGTGATGTCGTCGGCAGGCACGTACACAGCCTGAACGGACGTAACCGAGCCCTTCTTGGTCGAAGTGATGCGCTCCTGCAGCTCACCCATTTCGGTGGCCAGGTTCGGCTGGTAACCCACGGCCGACGGCATACGGCCGAGCAGCGTGGACACCTCGGAACCCGCCTGCGTGAAGCGGAAGATGTTGTCGATGAACAGCAGCGTGTCGGCGCCCTCTTCGTCGCGGAAGTACTCAGCGACGGTGAGGCCGGTCAGCGCAACGCGCAGACGGGCTCCTGGCGGCTCCGTCATCTGGCCGTAGATCAGCGCGGCTTTGCTCTTGTTGAAATCATGAATGTCGATAACGCCCGACTCCTGGAACTCGTGCCAGAGGTCGTTACCCTCACGGGTGCGCTCGCCCACGCCGGCGAACACCGAGAAGCCGCCGTGCTTGGTCGCGACGTTGTTGATCAGCTCCTGAATCACGACGGTCTTGCCGACGCCGGCGCCGCCGAACAGGCCGATCTTGCCGCCCTTCAAGAAGGGGAGGATCAGATCGACGACCTTGATGCCCGTCTCGAACATCTCCTCGCTGGTCGACTGCTCGTCGAACGCGGGAGCGGGACGATGAATCTCCCAATGCACCTTCGCGTTCACG
The DNA here is from genome assembly GCF_058498515.1 of Bryocella sp. Classification (NCBI taxonomy): domain Bacteria; kingdom Pseudomonadati; phylum Acidobacteriota; class Terriglobia; order Terriglobales; family Acidobacteriaceae; genus Bryocella; species Bryocella sp. The sequence goes on along the minus strand of NZ_JBMHYI010000070.1, from coordinate 180,276 downwards.
GGGCCAAGCTCGTCCACCGGCTGGCCAAGCACGTTGAGCACGCGGCCCAGCGTCTCGCGACCCACAGGCACGCAGATGCCCGAGCCGAGATCTTCGGCCTGCATACCGCGAACCATGCCCTCGGTAGCCTGCATGGCGACGCAGCGCACACGGCCCTCACCGAGGTGCTGCTGCACCTCGACGACGACGTCCAGCGGCGTGGGCACGGTAAAGCCCTCGCTGGTGATGCGCAGCGCCTGGTAGATGGGAGGCATGTGCCTCTCGTCGAACTGAACATCAACGGCCGGGCCGCTGATGCTGATCACTTTGCCGATGTTCTTGGTGTCTGCCATAAATGTCTCTCGAAAATTCCTAAGCCGTCATTCCGCTACAGCGCCGCAGCGCCTGACACGATCTCGATAATTTCCTTGGTAATCGCCGCCTGACGAAGACGGTTCATCGTGAGCGAGAGCTTGTCGATCAGCTCGCCCGCATTCTTCGTCGCCGCATCCGTCGCCGTCATACGTGCTGCATGCTCCGCGGCGGTCGATTCCAGCACCGCGTGGAAGATCTGCGTCGCCACATAGCGCGGCATGAGGTGGGTGAAGAGCTTGCCTGGTTCACTGTCGAAGATGTAATCCACTTCGGCGGTGCCGAACTTCTTGGCTTCGCGCTCCATCTCCGTCTCTTCAGGCTCATAGAGTGAGACGCCGGAGGTCTGCGCAGCCTTGGCTGCCGCTTCCCTCTGCTCCTCGCTCATCTCTTCGGCCACCGTGATCTCGTGCTCGCCGAGCTTGCGGATCGGCAGCAGCTTCTCGACCACGACGCGCTGCGAGATGACGCTCTTGAACTCGTTGAAGACGATGTAGACCGAGTCGATCTCGGCCCGCTCGTAGCGCGCGATGATCGAGTAGGCCAGCGCGCTGATGCGCTCGAAGTCGCCCCGAAGAAGGATGTCCGCGTGCTCCGCAGCAACCTCGATCGGAGCCGCGCGATGGCGGATGTCCTCGAAGTGGTGCGCGAGATCGTTGTCGTAGCTCTCTTCCTTGTGCTCGTAGACCGCGGCCGGATACTTCTTCTTGTAGAAGCCGATCGCCTTCTTGCCTACAGGCTCAAGGTCGATGTTCTGGCCCTTCTCGCGGCGCTCGTCGATGAAGCGCTGCGCAGCCTTGGAGATGTTGGAGTTGAAGCCGCCTGCAAAGCCCTTGTCGCCCGCGATGACCAGCACGAGGACTTTCTTCTCCTCGCGCTCGACCAGCAGCGGATGCAGCATCTCACCGGAGACCTCATCGATGAGGTCGGTGCGACGCACCAGCGACTCGAGCACGTTGGTCAGCATCTGGGCGTAGGGCCGCGCCTTCATGGCACGGTCCTGCGCGCGGCGAAGCTTCGCCGCCGAGACCATCTTCATGGCGCGCGTGATCTGCCGCGTGTTCTTCACGCTGCGGATGCGCCGCCGTAGATCGAGTACGTTCGCCATCGTTCCCTTATGCCGTGGCCGTTGCCGGCTGCTTGTCCTTTAGACCGGCGAGAAAGTCGGCCTTGTAGTCCTTGATCGCCTGCGTGAGGCGGTTGCGCAGATCGTCGTCCAGCGCCTTCTTCGTCGAAATGTCGGAGAGGATCGCGGGAGCAGCCGTATCGAGGTACGGGTAGAAGCCGTCCTCGAACGCGCGGAGGTCACGGACCTCAACGTCATCGAGCAGGCCCTGCGTACCGGCGTACAGGATTGCCACCTGCTGCGCCGCCGTAAGCGGCTTGAACTGTGGCTGCTTGAGCAGCTCGGTCAGGCGCTGGCCTCGGTTTAGCTGGTTCTGCGTGACCTTATCGAGGTCCGAGCCGAACTGCGCGAAGGCTGCGAGCTCGCGGTACTGCGCGAGGTCCAGCTTCAGCGTCGAACCGACCTGCTTGGTCGCCTTGATCGCGGCGGCGAAGCCTACGCGCGAGACCGACAGACCGACGTTCACAGCCGGGCGGACACCCGAGTTGAACAGATCGGTCTCGAAGAAGATCTGACCGTCGGTGATCGAGATGACGTTGGTCGGAATGTACGCCGAGACGTCGCCGGCCTGGGTCTCGATGATCGGGAGAGCGGTCAGCGAACCGCCGCCGAGTTCCTTCGACATCTTCGCGCTGCGCTCGAGCAGCCGGGAGTGGAGATAGAACACGTCGCCCGGGTACGCTTCGCGTCCTGGCGGACGACGGAGCAGCAGCGAGATCTCACGGTACGAAGCCGCGTGCTTCGACAGATCGTCATAGATGATCAGCGCGTGCTTGCCGTTGTCGCGGAAGTACTCGCCCATTGCGGTCGCCGCGAACGGCGCGAGGTACTGCATCGGAGCAGGCTCGGAAGCCGTCGCCGCAACGATGATGGTGTACGCCATCGCGCCGAACTCTTCGAGTGTCTGCACCACGCCGGCGACGGAAGACCTCTTCTGACCAATGGCGCAGTAGATGCAGATCAGGTCGTTCTTGGCGGAGTTGATGATCGTATCGAGCGCCACGGCGGTCTTACCCGTCTGGCGATCGCCAATCAGCAGCTCGCGCTGGCCGCGGCCGATGGGAATCATCGTGTCGATGGCCTTGATGCCGGTATACATCGGCTCGGTGACCGACTGGCGCGCAATGACGCCGGGAGCGAGACGCTCCACCGGAAGACGATGCGGCGTGTTGATCGGTCCCTTGTCGTCGATGGGCTGGCCGAGCGCGTTGACCACGCGGCCGATCAGCGCCTCACCCACGGGAACGTCCATGATGCGGCCGGTGCGCTTGACCTGGTTGCCCTCTTCGAGCTTGGCGAAGTCGCCGAGAATGACGGCGCCCACCTGGTCCTCGTCGAGGTTCATCGCGAGGCCCATCACGTCGTGCGGGAACTCAATCAACTCGCCGGCCATGACCTTATCGAGGCCGTGGATGCGCGCGATACCGTCGCCCAGCGTTACGATCGTGCCGACCTCATCCACCTGGATGCGCTGGTCGTAGTTCTCGATCTGCTGGCGCAGCAGCTCGGTGATCTCGTTTGCCTGAATCTTTGCCATGCTGTTCCTTTTCCCTGTTCTCAGGAGTAACGCACTCCGCTTTCAATCTTGCTAATGCTTTACGCGGCCACCGCGGCTACGAGCTTCGCCTTGAGCTGCTCGAGCTGCGCTTTCACTGAACCGTCATACACCGTAGAGCCAATCCTGATCACCGCGCCGCCGAGCAGCGTAGGGTCTTCGCGATAGGTAGCCCGCACCGTCTCGCCACCGGCGAGCTCAGCAACCTTCGCTTCCAGCAGCCGCTTACTGTCGTCATCCAGCGGACGCGCCGTGACGATCTCCGCTTCGGCTATCTTCTGTTCCTGATCGATGATGCCTGCAAAGCCTTCCAGCATACCGCGCAGCTCATGCAGGCGCTCGTGGCTGATGACCACAGCGACGAAGTTGCGAACGGTCTTGCTGAAGCCGAGCTTGCCGCTGAGGCCATCGAGCACACCCAGCTTCTGCGACTCGGGGATGGAGGGATCAGCGAGAACCTCTCGCAGCTCAAAGCTGGCATCGAGCAGGTCGGCGAAGTCCGCAACCTGCTGTTGCACCGTTGCGGAATCGAGCTTCTGGGCATCGACCACTTCGGCCAGGGCACGTGCGTAGCGTAGATCCACTGCCGCCATTAGTTCTGCCCTCCCTTCGGTCCATTGAATCCGAGCTTACCGGCAAAGCTCTCCACCAGCAGCTTGTCGGTCGCGGCGGTTACCTCGAGCTTGCGCGCAGCCTGCGAGATGGCCAGCTCCGCCGCATACTTCTGCAGCTCGCGGCGGGCCGCTGCGGAGACAGCCTGAATCTCGGTCTCAGCGTCGGCCACGATCTTCGCCTTCTGCGCTTCGACACCAGCCTGGAGCTTCTGGGCCTCGCGATCCATGTCGGCCTCGGCCTGCTGACGCATGCCGGCGATCTGCTCATCGAGCTTGGCGAGCCGCGACTCGACTGCACCCAGCCGCGCCCGCGCCTCTTCGGTCGCCGTGCGGGCATCGACCAGGCCCTTCTGGATGGCCGTGTTGCGGTTGCGGAAGGTCCTCGGCAGCATCTTCGCCAAGCCGTAGATCACCGCGCTGGCCAGCAGCACAAAGTTGATCAGCGTAAAGACCGTCGCCGCCTGATCGGGATTGAGCCCAACCATCCGGCCGAAGGTTTGCACGGCCGGAGAGTGCGTATACGCGTAGCTCTCGTCGTGCTCCTGCTCTTTTTTCTCAGGAACCTGGGCCTCAGGCGATGTGTGATCGCCAGTGTGGGCTGCAGTTTCCTGGAGCATGGCGTAGCTGTGTTGCGCAGGGACAAAGAGGACGCCCGCCACCAGCAACATCGCGGCCAGACGACCGAAGGAATTTCTCTTCAAACCAAACCTCACTGCTGCACCTCCGGCCGGGGTGCACCGGACGGCAGCACGGCGCGCAGGATCTGGTCGCTGAGCATGGCCGTAGCGTCCTCGATCTGCTGGCGGGCCGTAGCCGCCGAATCTTCAATCTCTTTGCGCGCTGCATCAATCTTCGTACGAGCTGCGTCGCGAGCATAGCTCAGGGCATGCTCGCGATCAGAGTTCCACTCAGCCATACGCTTTTCGCGCTCAGCCTGAAGCTGCATGCGCACAGCGCGCAGCTTCTCTTCGTACAGCGCAGTCTTTTGTTCAGCCGCGGCGATCGCCTCGCGGGCCTGCTCAACCGCGCCACCTGTCCGCGCCGTGCGTTCCGCCAGGATCTTTGCCAGCGGCTTCTGCACCAGAACGTTGTAGGCCACGATAAGCAGCACGAAGAGCACGATCGTCGGCACAGAGCCGAGCACAAGACCGCCAAGTTGCGTCAGGATGTCCATGGATATGTTCTTGATCGTTCAGGGAGGGCGGTGGGGCCGGTTTCACAGGCTCCGTACAGACGCTCAAATCCTTGTACGCGATTCCTTTCAGTTGTAACAAAGAAGGCTCTGAACGGTCAAAGCATGCGAGCGCTAACCGGTGATTCCATGCGGTAATCGACGCGTTCCATACTGCAAACAGTCACATGACCTTCATCGCTTTTTGTGATCCAGCGTCATCGCTGGAGAGTACACTGTTTTCACCACCCGAGACCCGGTTCCGGGTCCTGCAGGCCGCGTGATTGGGGAATTACCTCCGCTCCCCCTCAGGCGGCCTGCTTTATGCCTTAAATCTCCCCTTCAGCTCCAATTTCAGTCTCGGCGGCGATCTTTCCGTCCTTCGAATCCTTCGACTGGTAGCGCCGGTAGCGCTCCAGCAGGGACGCTGGCCCCACAGCCTTCACGTACGCCAGATTGCCCTGGTAGCGCTGTTGCAGGATGGTCGCTCCGCGCTCCAGCGCTGCGAGCACCCGGCCCTCGCTTTGTGGGATGCGAAACTCCGCCTCCACGAGCGGATCACGAGTCAGCGCCGCATCAATCGCCTTCAGTAGGGCGTCCAGCCCTTGCCCCGTCATGCCAGAGACCGCAATCGCATCGGGAGGAAATTGCTCGTCCGCGGGCAGCAGGTCGATCTTGTTCAACACCTGCAAGGTGGGCTTGTCGCCGACGCCGAGTTCCTCGAGGACTGCCTCGACTTGCAGCCGCTGCTCCTCGAGCGTTGGGCTGGCTGCGTCGCGAACATGCAGCAGAAGCTCGGCGCGTTCCACCTCTTCGAGGGTCGCGCGAAAGCTCGTGACCAGACCGTGCGGAAGGTTGCGGATGAAGCCTACCGTGTCCGAGAGCAGGATGCGCCGCCGCGATGGCAGTGTGAGCTGGCGCAGCTTGGGATCGAGGGTTGCAAACATGCGTTCCGAAGCCAGCACCTCGGCCCCGGTCAGCGAGTTGAACAGAGTCGACTTACCGGCGTTGGTGTAGCCGACCAAGGCTACTGTCGGGACCGGAACAGCCTCACGGCGACCGCGCTGCTGGCGGCGAATGCGCCGCACGGCTTCCAGCTGTTGCTTGATGCGATCGATGCGCACGTTGATCTTGCGCTTGTCGACCTCGAGCTGGGTCTCGCCCGGACCGCGGGTACCAATGCCGCCGCCGGTCTGCGACATGGTTTTGCCCTTGCCGCCGAGGCGCGGGAGGGAGTAGTCCAGCTGCGCGAGCTCCACCTGCAGCATGCCCTCACGGGTGCGGGCGTGGCGGGCGAAGATGTCCAGGATCAGCTGCGTGCGGTCGATGACCGTGCAGGGCAACCGGGCTTCCACGTTGCGTGCCTGCGAGGGCGTCAGGTCGTGGTCGAAGAGCACGAGCGATGCGCCCGTTGACGCCACCGTCGCCACGATCTCATCCAGTTTGCCGCCGCCCACCAGGGTGGCCGCATCAGGCTTCTGGCGGCGCTGGACCAGCACAGCGGCGATCTGCGCACCTGCCGACCGCGCAAGCTCCTGAAATTCTGCCAGCGAAGCCTCGAAATCCATCTCCGAGACCAATGGCGACGCGGGGCTGGCGACCGTCTGGGCTACGTCAGCGGGAGTGGGTAGCCATCCCTCAGCCTCGCCGTCTTCCGGCATGCGAATGCGCTCGTCCATCGCGGCGGCCGATCGCGCCTGCCGGGCGCTGGACGAGAGCCGGTAGCGTCCACCGGTAAATTCGACGACCACGAGCACAGCCTTTTCGCCGGACGCACGTTGACGTGCTTCCAGCAGCCGCTGCTCTCGCTGTCGATCTCTTGGATTCAGTTGTTGCAATCTGTGTGCCGGATCTTGCTAGCGCGTGACCGGGCCGCTGCCTTCCGCGGGTGCCGGAGCCGCTGCGCGATCCATGGGTCCCTGCGAACGCTCGCCATGAGTCGGCGCTCGGCCGCTTACCACGGTCGAAATCGCATGCTTGAAGATCAGCTGCTCCTGAGCGTTGTTCTCCAGCAGTACCGAATACTTGTCGAAGGAGCGAATCTTGCCCGTCAGCTTGACGCCGCTCACCAGGTAGATGGTGATGGGCGACTTGTCCTTGCGAACGGTATTAAGAAAGGTGTCCTGAATGTTCTGCGCCGGCTTTGATTCCATATGGGCCGATCTCCCCGTAACTCAGTGATGCCATGGCTTCCTGCCCGATGCTGCAAGAACGCCAGGTGATGCAATGCACTTTATTTCAGACCTAAAACAGCCAACGCATCGGTGCAGAGACAACCCTACAGAGTTCCGGCACGAAGGGCAAGCGGGCCCTGCACTTTCGCCAGCCGGGGGGTTTGCGGCCAGGATCCGTGCACCATCAGACGCCTCCGCCTGCTGCGTTCCATGCCCTGTTAACCCTACCGTGCGCGAGATTTGTGAGGTTTACGATAGAGAGGATGCCGCATGAAACGACCGCCGTCGCAAGCTCTGCCGTCCTGACCAGTTCCACCTCCAAGAGCCGGGAACTCGCGCCCGTCCCGCTGCTCGATCTCAGCCGCGAGTTTGCAGCCATCCGCGTCGAGGTGATGGACGCCATTGAGGCCGTCCTCTCCACCCAGAAGTACATTCTGGGGCCCGCGGTCGACGCCTTCGAGCGCGAGGCCGAAGTTGCTCTGCAGGTGAAGCATGCATTGGGATGCGCCAGTGGCACGGATGCGCTGTGGCTGTCCCTGGCAGCACTCGAGATCGGCCCCGGCGATGCGGTGATCTCCACGCCCTTCAGCTTCTTCGCGACAGTCAGTTCCGTCCTGCGAGCAGGGGCACAGCCGCTGCTCGCGGACATCGACCCGCTGACCTACAACCTCTCCCCCGAAGCCACGCACGAGGCCATCATCGCGCATGAGCGCTCCGACACGGCTTCGAAGATCAAGGGCATCCAGCCGGTGCACTTGTACGGCCAGTGCGCGGACATGGACGGCTTCAAGAATCTGGCGGAGACCTTCGGGGTGAAGATCGTTGAAGATGCCGCCCAGGCCTGGGGAGCTTCCTGGCGCTACGCTAGCGGCGAGACCAAGCTTGCCGGAGGCCTCGGAGACGCGGCCGCCTTCAGCTTCTACCCCACCAAGAACCTCAGCGCCATGGGCGACGCCGGCATGGCGACCACCAACGATGACGCCGTCGCCGAGAGGCTACACATGCTCCGCGCGCATGGCATGCGCAAGCGCTATTACCACGATGAGGTGGGCTGGAACTGCCGGCTGGATTCGGTCCAGGCGGCGGTGCTGTCAATCAAGTTGCGACGAGTGGAGGTGGGCAACGACCGCCGCCGCGAGATCGCCGCGCTCTACGGCAAACTATTCCGCGAAGCGGAACTGGCCGCTTCTGCAGGGTCGTGGGATATCGCCGATGGGATTGTGCTGCCGTATACCGACCAGCGCGCGACGCACGTTTTCCATCAGTACGTGGTGCGTGTGCCAGACCGTGAGCGCCTGCGTGAGCATCTCGGCAAGCTGCACATCGGCAGCGAGATCTTCTATCCGCTGCCCCTCCACCTGCAGACCAGCCTGGCGCACCTGGGCTATCGCGAGGGCCAGTTCCCTGTCGCCGAACGCGCTGCGAAAGAGGTCGTGGCCCTGCCGATCTATCCCGATCTGCGGGATGACGAAGCGGCCACGGTGGTGGAGGCGATTCGAAGGTTTTATCGCTGAGACGAAACGTCGTTCGTGCTCGGTTCTCAGGAGGAACATCGGAGAACGGACAACGCAGCCCTTACCGCTTGCGCTTCTTCGCTTCCTTGCCGTCCTTTTTGACCTCGGCCACCGGATGCGCCTCGTCCGGCGTGGTCACGCCCGGCGGAATCACGCGGCGGCACATGTTGCCCTCCAGCCGATAGGTCTTCGTGATCAGCTTGCCCGGCTTGATCGTGCCGTCCGCGCTCACCGTCGGGGCGGGCGAATCCGCAGCCAGCACCTTGTAGGTAAACGTCGGGAGCGACAGTGCCCCGAGCGCGTCCTTCACATACGGGTTCTTGCGCTGATCGATGGTGACGGGAAGGTAGCCTTCGATGTTCTTCTGCCGGTAGCCGGTCTCGTAGCGGTGCTTCTTCGTGTTCCAGATGAAGACCCGAATCTGGTCGAAGTCGTACGGCAGTCCGGCTTTGTACGGCCCCAGCACGGTCACATACTCGGGGATCTGCGTCACCGGATTGCCGTTGTCGATCATGCCGGAGTCGGGGTCGTCGACCTTGGTGAGCAGGTACGCTCCCACGATGCGCTGGCCTTCGGCATAGCGCGACACCGTGTCCGGAGCAGTCACGTCGATCAGGCGCGAGTAGATCCAGCCGGTATTGCCCTTGCCGTCACGCACCAGCCACCAGTCCTCCATCGCCGGCGGAGGAGGTGGATCGCCTGGCTTGGCATCCGCCGCTGCGGCCACAGTAGTCCCTGGAGGCAGCGGCTTCTCCACGGAGGCGCGGGTGAGCAGGCTTACCGCTTCTCCCTCGCTCAGGCGGTAGAAGTGATCCGTCTTGCGGCCGGGAAGGTCATGCAGGTACACATCGTTCAGCGCTGTGGCTGTGGCGACTACCGGATCCTTGGCGTGGTCTTTCTTCAAGGCCTCGAACTTGTCGGCCGTGTCCTGGTCGGCGACGTCCATCTCTTTGATCCAGCCGATGACGCCTTGAGCGGTCTTGACCTTCAGCGCATGGCGGCCGCGTTCGACCACGGTCAGTTTGTCGCCGTTGTTCACGGTGCCAACGTGGTTGGATACGGCGGCGAAGCGATCGCTCAGCGTCGCCTCCTTGGCCGTCACGTAGACGTACTTTTCTGCCTCGTGTTTGCGGAACTGCGCGCAGCCGGTGAGGAGCAGCAGCGCCAGTCCCGCCATCGCCCAACGCCCTGCCGTGATGCTGTTGTGCCTGCGGGTCTTCGCCGCGATCCTGCCTGCCATCGTCCCGTGCGCCTTCACCGCGAGCGCTCCGGCCCCGGTATGAAACCCGTTGTCCATTGTTCCATACCTAGAGGATGCTTCCGTGGACGGGGCGGGTTGGACGGCGGGACGTTATCAGCGTGCGACGTAATCCAGGTTGCGGCAGCCTAATGCGTCACCGCCATCACAACCGGAACCGTAGTATCCGTCCCGGTGGGCTCGCTGGCGACAGACGCCGAGAGTCCGGTGCTGGAAATGGGGAGCAACTGCAGACCGTTCGTGGTGCTGTATCCCGCTGCCAGGATGTAGGTTCCGCTGCGTTCCGCTGCCAGCGCGGTGACGTCCGTCGGGCCGGTGACCGGTGAACCAGAAAGCTGAGCCAGCTTGCCGGTGGTCACGCTGAAGGCCGAGATCTGGCTGGTGCTCGAATCAGCCGTATAGATGTAGCTGTAGTTCGGCGAGAGCGTGACCGAACGGGGAGCCACGCTGGTGGAGTACGTAAAGGCGGCTTCTGTCGTGATCGTCGACGAGGATATGGCATACGGCGTTAGTGCAGGGGTGCTCGCGACGTACAGGTACCCGCTGTCGTCGAAGGCTGCCGAGAAGTCGCCGACGCTCGTCGCCGGGGTGATTGTGAAAGAAGAGTTTTGGCTGGTGATGCCACCCTGGGTCGTCGAGGATGAATACGGATAGATGACCGTGCCGCTAGTACCCATAGAGACGGCCACAAAATTCTCGCTGGGCGAGACCGCGATGGCGCATGTAGTGCCGGCCGGCACGTTGATCCCGCAGCCCGCCGATTTGGTCGACGTGGTGAACGAATTTGCAAAGGTGAGGGCCCCGGTGGAGGTGTTCACCGAGTACTCCGTCAGCGTATCGCCCGTAGCCGCGTCCAGCGTGAACAGGTAGTTGCCGTCGGGGGAGATCGCCATCGCCCCAAACGTGCCGGGAACATCCGAGGTGTTTGACGAGATCTCCCCGGTTGAAGTGCTGAGCGGATAAACGTAGATTCCCGCTACGGTGGAGCTTCCCGCAGCGCCCATCACGTACAGAAAATCATCATTCGGCGAGACCGCCATCGCCAGCGGAATGTAGCTGAGGTTGTACGGCTGACCAGAGATCGCCGTCAGCGTACCCGTACCGATCTGGTAGGCGTTGATATAGTTGCTTCCACTGGAACTGTTGGAAACATACACGTAGTCCCCCGTCCCGGTCGTCCCGCTGGAGGACGTACAGCTCGCCTTCTGGCAGACGAAGAAATTACTGCAGCCCGTCAGCGGCACCGTGCCCGCGCCAACGATCAGTCCCATTGCTCCCAGCAGCACTGCCCGCAGCGCCCGCGTCGTCTCCATCCGTACCATCATTCCCTCGTGCGCCTGAGTCGCCCGGAAGGACCGGGCAGAACGGGCTGGCTGTATGCTCTGCTCTCCTAGACGTGCGGGAGACCCATCCGTTTCAGCAATTGGCTGCGTATCTGTCTCCTGAGATGCGGCGAGTGGCCGGCAGTGTGTGAAGGTACTGTGACTGACGCCTCCAACTTCCTGCTGCTACTCAAGTATCATCTCTTCCAGTATGCCCAGCTTCGCCGACGACATCGTTCTGGCAATCCTCGCACTGCTCCTGTTCGGGCCCAAAAAGCTGCCCGTGCTGGCTCGCGAGCTGGGCAAGTGGGTCGCCGAGTTCCGCCGCGCCTCCAACGAGTTCAAGTACCAGATGGAGGAGGAGCTTCGCCAGGCCGAGCAGGCCGACCGCCAGAAGCAGATCGCTACCATGGAGGCCGCCGCACCTGTGGCCCCGGCCCTGACCAGCGGAGAATCCATAAGCTCGTTAGATTCTGTGGACTCCCACCTTGAGCCGGTTCCGGAATCCACCAACGAGGCATTGAGCGAGCCCAGCGCGCTGGTCGGCGAGCACTCGATTGGCGGCGCGCCCGCCGAGGCAGCGCCTCAGGCTACCGAGCCCCTGCCCATCGCCACCTCCGGATCGCTGAGCATGATGCCGCCCGACACCGGCCTGCCCGTCAGCCGGAGTAGCTCCGGCAATTCCGGAAGCTCCAACGCCATCGGCCCGGTGCTCGATTCGATTCCCGAGACCAAGGAAGAGGCCGCCCATGCCGACTGACCTGGGCACGCCATCAGAGATCATCGACCGCGCCCGTTCCGCGGTCCATGACCGTGCCGAGCTTCCAGGCATGAGCCTGATGGAGCACCTGGACGAGCTCCGCAAGCGCATCCTGTGGGCCGTCGTCTATCTCGTGATCGGCTGCGCCATCGCGTGGTTCTTCCACTCCGGACTGGCCAACATCGTTCAGAAGCCGCTGCTCTCCATCGGCCTGAAGATGACGATGACCCATCCGATCGACGCGATGAACTACTACATCAAGACGTCGATCGTCTTCGGCGCCATCTTCGCCTCGCCGATGATCCTGTACCAGATCTGGCTGTTCATCGCGCCGGGAATGTACGCCAACGAGAAGCGCTTCGTGCTGCCGTTCATGGGCGTTACCGTGCTGCTGTTTCTCGCCGGAGCCTGGTTCGGCTACCGCTACGTGCTCCCCGGGGCGATGCACTTCCTGGTTGAGGACATCGGCAAGAACTTCACTCACATGATCACCATTGAGGACTACACAGACTTCTTCATGTCCGTGATCCTCGGTCTCGGGTTCACCTTCGAGATGCCGGTGGTGATCTTCTTTCTCGCGCTCTTCGGCATCGTGGACGCGAAGTTCCTGCTCCGCCACTTCCGCTACGCTGTGCTGGCGATCTTCCTGCTGGCCGCGATCCTCTGCCCTGACCCCAGCCCCATCGGCATGACGGTCTTCGCGCTGCCGATGCTGGTGCTCTACTTCGTCGGCGTGCTGGTCGCGTATCTGGTGCACCCCGATCACCGCAACAAGAACAAGGCCAAGGCAGTCTAAGCAAAGGTGTACCCGCTCTTCGTCGTCGTCCTGAGGCAAAGACGAAGGTTCCGCATTGTGTATCGCGACCCCGTTGAAGGACTTCGATGAATAAGTTTCTTGCCGCCGCAGCCCTCGCCCTCGCCCTCACGTCTTTCGCCCATGCGCAGAAGCCCGTCACCGGCGCCCACGTGATGGAGCTGACGAAGGAGTATCTCGCCGCGGCGCCGAAGCGCTACATCGGCTCGCCCGGCCATGCGGCCGCGGAGAAGTTCATCCGCGACCACTTTAAGCCTGAGGCGGCGAAGGGCAATTACATCGACGACAGCTTCACCGCGCGCACGCCACAGGGATTCATGACCATGCACAACCTGCTGGTCAAGTTCCCTTCGAGCAACCCGGCGAAGCGCGAAAACGTCATCGTCCTGGCCAGCCACTACGAGACCAACTATTGGCTGAAGGACATCAACTTCGTGGGCGCCAATGACGGCGCTTGCACCTCGGCGCTGCTCATCGCACTGGGCGAGTACTTCCGCGAGCACCCACCGGCCGGCGACTCCATCTGGCTGCTCTTCACTGACGGTGAGGAGTCGATCAACTCCCAGTGGACGGACTCCGATTCGCTCTACGGGACGCGCCATATCGCGGCGCGTTGGTCCGCCGATGGCACCCTTCCGCACATCAAAGCCTTCGTTCTCGCGGACATGATCGGCTGGAAGGACATGAACATCACGCGCGAGACCAACTCCACCCCATGGCTCGAGGACATCCTCGCCAAGGCCGCGAAGGAGACGGGCCACTCGCAGTATGTCTTTCGCGAGTCAATGTCTGTCGACGATGACCACATTCCGTTCAAGCAGCGCGGCGTCCCGGTGCTCGACATCATTGACTACAAGTACGGGACCGCCTCCGACCCTGAGGCCTTCCACCACACCTCACAGGACACGATGGACAAGCTCAGCGCGCAGAGCTTGCAGGTCGCCGCCGATCTCTTCCTCGGAGTAATCAAGCTGATCAACGAGCACTGAGCCGGCTCATGATGGAAGATCCAGCAGGTCCGGATCCACCCACTCCCGTCGAGCCTCCACCGAGAACAGCCTCTCCCGCGACCAGTAGGCGAGCATCCAGTCGCTGCGTCCCAGGTGCGAGCGCAGCAGCGCGTTCATCACGTCGACCAGCGGCTCTTCCGGATGCTCGCGCAGAAAGATCTTCGTCGCCCGCAAAGATGCCTGCGTGATGGTCTCGTGGTAGCCCGAGGTCTCCGTGTTCTGGCCGCCCGCGCTCTCGTTGAAGGCGCGAATCATCGCCGGCATCTGTGTTGGCAGGTCGATCTCCGGCCGCCGCACCATCAGCCACATCGCCGTCGCAAAGTGTGCGGCGTGGTTGAACTCCTTGCCAGGCAGCATCCGCGCCACAAATCCCCACGCGATCCGCTCCATCTCGGCTTCAGTCGTAAACTCGATCGTCCCTTCCATGGCGCTCCTCCTGTATCGCGAGCAAAAAGAAGAAGCCCGCCGAAGTGTTCGGCGGGCTTCTGTCCTGGACTCGTGTTTTTGCGATCTAGCTGCGTCCTCGCATCCTCACGTGAGCCGACAGAAGCCCTGCCCGCTGTTGGCGGGTGGCCTGCTGCATGCCCTTGAGGTTGCGAATCGCGCTGCGCATTCAGAGAATTTAGCACGGCCTCTGCGGCGAGTGTTGGCAAAAGAGCTTCGCGCCAGGGAAATCCTGCAGCACTGCACCGAAACTGCGACTGCACCGGAGAAACGCGAGACTACCATCGGCGCTATGCTGACCCGTCGTCGCCTGCTTGCTTCTACCGCCCTCGCTACCTGCTCTGCCGCTCTGCCCACGCGGCTCTTCGCCGCGGTGGACTTTGAAAACGAGATGCGGCAACTGGAGGCGAATAGCGGAGGACGACTCGGCGTGGCGATGCTGAACACCGCGACTGGAGCGCGGCTCGGCTACCGCAGCGGCGAGCGCTTCCCGATGTGCAGCACGTCCAAGATGCTCGCCGTCGCGGCGGTGCTGCAGACCATCGACCGCCAGCAGGACCACCTCGACCGCGTCCTCATCTTCAGCCAGCGCGATCTTGCAGGCTACTCGCCGGTGACGAGCACGAAGCTCGGACCGCCAGGCATGACGATCAAGGAGCTGTGCGAGGCAGCGATCGTCATGAGCGACAACACGGCGATGAATCTCCTACTTGAGGAGATCGGTGGACCGCCGGCCTGGACCGCCTATGCCCGCAGCCTCGGCGACACGGTCACGCGCCTCGACCGCAACGAACCCAGCCTGAACGAATGCCGCCCCGGCGATCCGCGCGACACGACAACACCTGGGGCGATGCTCGCCGACATGCAGAAGGTCGTACTCGGCGGAGCGCTCTCCGCATCCTCGCGCGACCTGATCACGCAGTGGATGGTCGGCTGCAAGACGGGCGACCCGAAGATTCGCGCTGGCGTTCCTGTCTCGTGGCGAGTGGGCGACAAAACCGGCAACAGTGGCCAGGGCACATCCAACGATATCGCCGTCATCTGGCCAACGGGTAAGCAGCCGTGGCTGCTCACGGTCTATCTCAACGATGCGAAGGTGAACGATGCGCAGCAAGCCGCGGTCTCTGCGAACGTGGCACGCGTCTGCGTGACGCTGCTCTGAAGCGGCTAGCCACCATGTACGCTTGAACGAATGATCGCGCGCTCCCACTGGATCTGGTTCCACGTCGCCATCGTCGTACTCATGACCATCGAATATGGCGTGCACATGGTGCTGCCCGAGCCGCGGCGCAAGGCGGCCATCGCGTTGGGGATGTGGTTCCTTGCGACCATCGGGCTCGCCGTCTATCTCGCGCATACGTTGTCTGGCGAAGCGGCCACTCAGTTCCTCGCCGGTTATGCCATCGAGCAGGCGCTTTCCGTCGATAATCTTCTTGTCTTCCTGCTGCTCTTCCAGGTCTTCGCCGTCCCCGCCGTGCGTCAGCCTCGTGTGCTCTTCTGGGGGATCCTCGGCGCCATCGTGCTGCGCGGCTTGTTCATCGCAGCGGGCGTTGGGCTGCTGGAGCGCTTCCACTTCGTTAGCTATCTCTTCGCGGCGTTCCTGCTCTACGCAGCCATCAAGATGCTGCGCCCCAGCGAGAACGACGGCAGTCCGCGCAAGAAGCCGAGTTGGATCGTGTGGCTGGAGCGGGTGCGGCCGATCAGCATGAGCACCGACCACTTCGTTGCGCACGAGGCCGTGACGCCGGGCGGCCCGCTGCGCTGGATGCCCACGATGCTGCTGCTCGCGCTGCTCGCGGTAGAGCTCACGGACGTCGTCTTTGCGCTGGACTCGATCCCTGCAGTGCTCTCCATCACGCGGGTCCCGTTTCTCGCCTACACCTCGAACATCCTTGCCGTAATGAGCCTGCGCTCGGTCTACGTTCTGCTCGCCGCGATGCTCTCGCAGCTGCGCTTCCTGCACCTCGGCCTGGCGATCCTGCTGGCCTTCGCCGCCATCAAGATGCTCATCGCCGACTGGGTGAACATCGGGCCTATGCTGTCGCTGGGAATCATCGGTGGGGTGCTGGCGATGACGATTGTGGCTTCCCTGCTGGCCAAGCCGAAGGCGGCGTCTCCAGGCAGCGCAACCTGACTCGCGCAACATTGCTATCCTTAACGGAGTGAGCACCACCATCATTCCCGTCCGCACGTCCGCCCTCACCTATCACGTCGAGATTGGCTCCGGTCTGCTGCCTTTCGTAGGGGAGCGCGTCGACGTACTACTCAACGGCGCGCTGTCCGCAGGCAAGGCGAAGATCTTCGTCGTCACGTCGCCCGAGATCGCGAGACTGTGGGCCGAGCCGCTGCTCGCAGGCTTCCCCACAAGGCCGCAGGTGCTGACTATTCCCGCGGGCGAGGAGTACAAGCGACTCGCAACGCTCGAGAGCCTGCTTGAACAGCTGGCAGAGCACGGCGCGGACCGCGACACCGTGCTCATCGCGCTCGGCGGCGGCGTGATAGGCGACATGACTGGCTTCCTCGCGGCCATCTACATGCGCGGCATCCGCTACATCGGTGTGCCTACCACGGCGCTGGCTCAAGTCGACAGCTCGCTGGGCGGTAAGACCGGAGCGAACCTGGCTGCAGGCAAAAATCTAGTCGGCGCGTTCCATCATCCGCTCGCTGTGTACTCCGACATCGATGTGCTCGCTACGCTGCCCGCGGCGGAGCTTCACGCCGGTCTGCAGGAGGCCGTGAAGGCCGGCATCATCCGCGACCGCGCGCTGTTCGAGTACCTCGACGAGCACAGTGAAGAAGTACTCGCGGGAGATCCCGCAGCGCTGCATCACGTCGTCGCCGCCAGCGTGCAGGTGAAGGCCGATGTCGTGGCCGCCGATGAGCGCGAAAGCGGCCTGCGCATGCTGCTGAACCTCGGCCATACACTGGGCCATGCCATCGAAGCCGCCACGCACTACAAGCAGCTCCTGCACGGCGAGGCGGTCGCCTGGGGCATGCTCGCGGCGATTGCAATTGCCAAGCGTCGCAACCTGATCTCCGTGGACGAACACGATCGTATGGAACGCGTCATCGTCACCTACGGCCCACTGAAGCGCTTCGAGGCGGACCCCGCTCAGCTGGTCGCGCTGACGGCGAAGGACAAGAAAAACCGTGGAGGCGATCGCAGCTTCGTTCTTCCCACCAGCATTGGTACCGCTACAGTCTTCAAAGATGTGACGCTGGACGAGTTGATATACACCACCCAGCGCATGATGGCGATGGTCGCCAGAGACGGCGTGGCCTGACCATGCCCTCGCCAACCATCAATCCCGGCGCGCGGCCTGCAGACGAGACCTCCGAAGCCGCCGCTGCAGCCAGCGTGCAGTCGTTGTTCAACTCCATCGCGCCTACCTACGACCGCCTCAATCACCTACTGAGCCTCGGGCTCGATCGCCACTGGTGGCGTCGCACCGCTCATGTCTTTCGCGATGTCCTGGCTCGCCCCGACGCGAAGGTACTGGACCTGTGTTGCGGCACCGGCGACATGACGCGAGCGCTGCTCCAGCTTCGCCCGGCAAACGCTGAGCCACTCACCGGCCTCGACTTCTCCTCCGAGATGCTGGCCATCGCGCACAGCAAGTTTCCCTCCGCGAACATCCAGTGGATCGAGGGCGACGCGATGCATCTTCCCTTCCCGGATGCGAGCTTCGACCTCATCACCGCAGCCTTCGGGTTCCGCAACCTCACCAACTACGCCGAGGGCCTGCGCGAGCTGCATCGCGTGCTCAAACCCAACGGACAGCTGGGCATCCTGGAGTGCAACCAGCCTTCCGGCCTGCGTGGACTGGGCTACAACTTCTATCTCCACGGCGTGCTGCCACTCGTTGGTGGCATTGTCTCCGGACAGTTCGAGGCCTATCGCTATCTCCCAGCTTCCATCGCGCGCTTCCCGCGCGCGCCGCAAATGCTCACCATGCTGCATGAGGCTGGCTACACCGATGCCTCATGGACTGGGTACTTCCTGCACGCCGCTGGTCTGTATCGAGCGGTGAAGCGCTAACGCGCTCCTGTATCCTTGCGCAGATGACCGGCACCGCGACGACCTCGGAACTCCAGCAGCGCAGCGCGGCCAAGCGCTCCGCGGCGATGTCGTCCGCCCTCGCCGCGCTGGGCGTTACGCTGCTCAAGTTGCTCACGGGTCTGCTCACAGGCTCGCTGGGCATGCTCAGCGAAGCCGCGCACTCGAGCATCGACCTGGTCGCCTCCACCGTGACCCTCTTCGCCGTGCGCGCTGCCGACCGGCCAGCCGACGAGGAGCACAACTACGGGCACGGCAAGCTCGAGAACCTCTCCGCGGGCTTCGAGATCGTGCTCATGCTCGTCTCCTGCATCTGGATCGCGGTCGAGGCCCTAAAGCGCATCCTGCATCACTCCCACCTCACGCTGCGCTACTCGCCTTGGCCCTTCGTAGTTTTGCTGCTCTCCATCGCCGTCGACTACTCGCGTTCCCGCGCCCTTCACCGCGTCGCCACCGAGCATCACTCCGACGCGCTGGAGGCCGATGCGGTGCACTTCGGCATGGACATCTGGTCGGCCAGTGCGGTGCTGCTGGGGCTTTGCGCTTCCATGCTGGGCCAGCGACTGAATCTTCCCGCACTCGAGTACGCCGATCCCGTCGCGGCCCTGCTGGTTGCAGGCGTCATCCTGCGCGTTACGATTCAGCTCTCGAAACAGACATTGGATTCTTTGCTCGATGCCACGCCGCCGGAGGTTCGCGCCCGCATGCGGCGCGAGCTCGTCAGCGACGTCAAAGCTGTACCCGATGTGGTCTCAGTGGAGCGGCTGCGCATGCGTCGCTCCGGTTCGAACTACTTCGTCGACCTCACCTTGGGACTGCCGCGCAACCTCACCTTCCAGCGCGCCGAGCAGGTGACCTTCGCCGCCACAGAAGCAGTGAAAGAGCGGCTTCCCGGTGCGGACGTCGTCATCTCCACCGTACCCACCGCCACCCTCGGCGAGAGTGTCTTCGATCGTGTCCGCGCGGTCGCTGCGCGATCGGGCCTGGCTGTGCATGACGTCTCCATCCATCAGATCGATGGGCAGCTGCACGTGGAGCAGCACCTGGAGGTACCCGAGACCACCAGCCTGCGCGACGCGCATGAGATCGCCACCCGGCTCGAGAACGAGATGCGGAGCGAGGTTCCCGCCCTCGCGACCGTTCTCACACACATCGAGAGTGAGCCCGCGACCATCTCCAACTCCGCGCAGATCGAGGCCAGCCGCAACCTCGATCGCCAGCTGCGCGAGATCGCGCACGAGTTCCCCGAGATCCTCGACATCCACGAGATCACGATGACCCGCGGCCACGGCGGAGCGGCCAATAGCGTCCAGCTGAACCTGCACTGCACGTTGGCCGACGACCTTCCCATGGGCCGCGTCCACGAAGTCATCACAGCCTTCGAAGGCGAAGTGCGTCTGCGCCATCCGCAGGTCGCCCGCGTCTTCATCCACCCTGAGCCGGCGACCGACAACCGACGGTGATGACGTACACACGCGCACATCCATGCGGCCATGAAAGAATTGCACGGTAGGCGAAAGCCTCGCTCGGAGGATCAGGAACGTGAAGATCGCGAACAACCTCACCGAAGTGATTGGCAACACCCCGCTCGTGCGCTTGAACAAGGTGACCGCGGGTCTCGGAGCCACCGTAGTGGCCAAGCTGGAGAGCCAGAATCCTCTCGCCAGCGTGAAGGACCGCATCGGCGTCAGCATGGTCGAAGAGGCCGAGAAGGCCGGCCGCATCACGCCGGGCAAGACCGTACTCATCGAGCCGACCAGCGGCAACACGGGTATCGCGCTCGCGTTTGTCGCCGCGGTCAAGGGCTATAAGCTTATCCTCACCATGCCCGAGACGATGAGCCTCGAGCGCCGCGTCCTCCTGCTGGCACTGGGTGCAGAGCTGGTGCTCACGCCCGGACCAAAGGGTATGAAGGGAGCGATCGCGAAGGCCGAAGAACTCGCTGCCGCGACGCCCGACAGCTACATATTGCAACAGTTCGACAACCCCGCGAACCCCAAGATCCACATCGAGACCACTGGGCCGGAGATCTGGAACGACACCGACGGCACGGTGGATATCTTTGTCGCGGGTGTGGGCACGGGTGGCACGATCACCGGCGTTGGCCAGTACCTCAAGAGCAAGAAGCCCGGGATCAAAATCATTGCGGTTGAGCCTTCGGACAGCCCGGTACTGGAGGGCGGCAAGCCCGGCCCGCACAAGATCCAGGGCATCGGCGCGGGCTTTGTGCCGTCCATCCTCGACACCAAGCTGCTCGACGAGATCATCCCCATCACCAACGACGAGGCCATCGAGATGGCGCGCCGGCTGCCCCGCGAGGAAGGCCTTCTCGTCGGCATCTCCTCCGGCGCCGCGGTCGTGGCTGCACTCAAGGTTGCAGCGCGGCCTGAGAACGCCGGCAAGCTCATCGTGGTGGTATTGCCGTCCTTCGGCGAGCGCTATCTCTCAAGCGTGCTCTTCGAGGAGACCCGGCAGAAGGCGCTTGCGCTGACTGCCTCCGAGTAAGATGGTCGCCTTTATCCGTTGCATGCGGGAGGACGTCGCCGCGGTCGTGGAAAACGACCCGGCGGCGCGCTCGTACTTCGAAGTCCTCACCTGCTATCCCGGCCTGCACGCTCTGTGGGCGTACCGCATCACGCACTGGCTGTGGCGCAGCCACATGCGCCTGCTGGCGCGACTGGGATCGCAGGTTGCGCGCCTGTTCACAGGAATCGAGATCCACCCCGGTGCGGTAGTCGGCAAGCGCCTGTTCATCGACCATGGCATGGGAGTCGTCATAGGCGAGACCGCGATCCTCGGCGATGACATCACGCTGTACCAGGGCGCCACGCTGGGCGGTACCGGCAAGGAAAAAGGCAAGCGCCACCCGACCCTCGGTTCGCGCGTCATCGTAGGCGCCGGGGCGCATGTACTCGGCAACATCACCGTCGGCGATAACTGCCGCATCGGCGCGGGCTCCGTAGTGCTGCGCAGTGTGCCCGAGAACTCGACGATCGTCGGCGTACCGGGTCACATCGTGCTGCGCGATGGCAAGCGCGTCGTGATCAGCGACCCCAAAGAGATTCGCGACCCGCTCTCCGATGCTGTGATCGCGCTGGCCCGCGAAGTTCAGGAGCTGCGCGGCCGGCTGCATCGCCACGTCGAACAGGTCACTGCGGCCCAGCCTGAGCTTCACCTCAGGATCGAGCCCGATCAACCCTGCATCGACGCCAACGACCTCTTCCCGGAAGACTTCATCGACTACCAGATCTAGCGGGTCCTCGCCGAGAATCGTGCGAGGTACGCTACTTCCGGTCCATCATCGCGTCGAACAGCTTCGCCGCGATCAGCTTCACCGAATCCTCACTCACTACTTTGGGATCAAACTTTGACTCCAGCACCAGCCCCGTCAACATCCCAAAGATCGAGTGGATGGCCGCAGTGCGGCTGATCGCGTTCTTGCCTCTCTTCGGCGGTCCCAACAACTGGGTGTATCGCTCTTCCTCGTTCGCAACTGTAATCGCCGCGTAGACCTCTTGCAGCCGCTTGTGCGATTCGGGATGCCGCAGGGAGTAGAGCTTGAACTCCAGCAACAGCTGGCCCCAGGTGTTGTCCCCGACAAAGTGCATGAATAAGGTGCGGAAGGCTTCCCAGTTGCCTTCGAGGCTCTTCGATTTCGTGAGCAGCTCCCGCATCAGCTCCCGGCGCTGCAATGCCTGCACCTCCACCAGAGCCAGGAAAACCTCTTCCTTGCTGGCAAACTGTGCATAAATCGCACCCTTCGTACGGCCGGCGAGCTTGGCGATCTCGCCAAGCTCCGCCTGCTCATACCCATCGCGAAGGAAGATCTCCTGCGCTGCCTTCAAGAGGCAGATGCGGGTCTCCCTCGTCTTCTGTTCATGCTTATTCAGCTTCTGCGGAGCCATCGTCAACGTCGCCAATATATCCATCCTAGATGAGCTATTCGATCGCTTCAGCAGGTTGTTGCGGCAACGATCCACCACCCTCACCCGCAGACCGCGGCACAACTACATTCGAGTGCGCCACGGCCGACTCGTATCGCTTCGTCACTGTCTTCGCGATCTTGTCCGCGACCGCGATGCTTTCAGACTGGTCGCGGACGGAAGACTTGATCTCTTCCACGCTGTTCAGGTTTCGTCCTTCGTCGGTGATCCTCACAGAAGCGCTCATCTGCGTGGTGCCCACAAACATTCCTACTGGTCCCAAAGCCGAACGCTTCACCTGATTGCCCGGACGAAAGCCACCGAGCGTAAGCGTAATCACATGCTGTGCGCACACGCCACCTCTGCCCGACTCTCCGCTGCGGTACACGTAGCTCACACTCTTGCTCTTGCGAAGACGTTCGATCACATGTTCATAAACCAGCGCACGATACGCTGCAGGCACCTGCGAATCTTCCCATCCGGAAGTCGTAACAAGGACACTTCCCGGCTCCGCCGGCGCCCCCTGGCAGACCACCGCCGCCTCCCGCGCAAGCGGGACAATCGGCATGCCGAATGCGGCGATCGCGGGACCGGCTTCGGCCGCTGGAAGATAAAAGACCGCCGCATGATCCCCGCCTTTAGCATCGACATACCGCACCGTGAGCATGTCGACCCGATGATGCATCAGTGCCGCTGCGGCGAGCCCACCGCCGTCAGGGATCGCCATTCGGAGTATCTGCCCCGTGATGCCGAACAGCTCCACGCGATCGTGGCCAGTGCTGATCGACCGCAGTAGCGACCGCGGAATGAGCACATGCGCGTTCTTGCCCTCGAAGCTTAACGCATCTGTAGTCAGGATCAAGGATCCTCTGGCGTGAGCTTTGGCCTCCATGAGGCCGTAGACATGCTCTACGCCTGCCGTAGACCATTGAGTGACGTGGGGTACGGCCGGGAGTGCAGGCTCAGGATTCTGAGCGCACGCCGCGAAGACCAGCATTTTGACGAGGAACGAAGCAGCAAAGACAGCAGGATTACGGGGAAAGACGCGCATAAAAGTTCATCTCCAAATTAATTCGTACTAGTAGGTATACATTAATCCAGACCAGGAGTCACTCTATCTCTGACCCCCTCCGCCTGGTTCTCATTGGCTATTGCAAGAGACGCAGGACATCTCTCTTCGTTTAAATAAATTCCCGCCGGTACGCAAACCGGGGTCCGGCTCATTTACCTTGATCTGGATCACAGCTCAGGTAGCGCCTGCACCAGACATCAGCCGGGATTACGCCACGGAGCCTGATCCCCGCAGCGCAATCCTGGCCGACTTGTTTACTTTGAGCCAATGCGATTCAGCGTCTCGATGGCCTCGGCCGGCAACACTAGCTCCGCTGCTGCCAGGTTCTCGCGCAGATGGCCTACGGACGAGGTCCCAGGAATGAGCAGGATGTTCGGCGAGCGCTGCAGCAGCCACGCCAAAGCCACCTGCATCGGCGTCGCACGAAGGCTTGCTGCGACCTCGTTCAGCTCGTTCGCCTGCAGCGGCGTGAAGCCTCCCAACGGGAAGAATGGCACATACGCGATTCCCTTCGCCGCTAGTGAGTCGATCAAGGCATCATCGCTCCGGACCGCCACGTTGTAGAGGTTCTGCACGCAGACAATCGGCGCGATCGCCAGGGCTTCGTCGACCTGCTTCGCCGTCACATTGCTCAGGCCAATGTGCTTGACCAGGCCTTCCTTCTGCAGCTCTACCATCACGTTGAAGCGCTCAGCAAGCGACTCCTCGCTGGGACCGTGACCTTGATCTCCCCAGAGGCGAAGGTTCACCACCTCGAGCGCCTCCAGGCCGAGGTTCTTCAGGTTGTCATGGACCCCCTGCTTCAGCTCTTCGGGGCTGGCCGCAGGAAGCCACTCGCCTGTCGGCCCGCGGCGGCCGCCAACTTTAGTGACAATGGTCAGGCTCGCGGGATAGGGCGACAGCGCCTCGCGAATGATCTCGTTCGTGACGTGCGGGCCGTAGAAATCGCTCGTATCGATGTGGTCGACGCCGGAGGCTATGGCCTCGCGCAGCACTGCCACGGCGGCATCCCTATCCTTCGGCGGACCGAAGACTCCCGGGCCGGCGAGTTGCATCGCTCCATAGCCCATGCGCTGGATCTTGATCTCGGTTCCGGGCAGTGTGAACGTGCCCCCCAATGTCTTCTGCTGCTGGCTCATCTCTTCCTCCAAGCTTTGTCGAGCTTTGTATGGTTAGATGAAGAAACCTTCAGCTTTGGAGTTCGCATTTGCCCATCGCCACCCAACCTCCTCTGCAGCCGCGAAAGACGCCCCTCCAGGCCCGTTCCGCCGTCACGGTGGAGGCCATTCTCGAGGCCAGCATTCAGGTTCTCGTCGCTGTGGGCAAGGAGCGCCTGACGACAACGCTCGTCGCCCAGCGGGCGGGAGTCTCCGTCGGCACGCTTTACCAGTACTTCCCAAACAAGAGCGCCCTGCTGAAGGCAGCGTTGAAGCGGCACATGGATGAGGTCTCCGGAGCTGTCGAGCGCGCCTGCACCGAACACCGCGGCAAGGGCCTGTTGGAGATGGGCACGGCGCTGCTCGACTCCTACCTTGCCGCGAAGATGAAGAGCGTGAAAGCCAGTGCTTCGCTCTACGCGGTGAGCTCGGACGTTGACGGCGCTGCCATCGCCAAGGCTGCCGGGCAGCGGGGTGTCCGCCGCGTCGCCGAGCTTTTCTCCACAGCTCATGAGGGCTTGAGCAAGGAACCGGAGATCGTCGCCGCTATGGTCCTGGCGGCCTTCAATGGAACCTCGCGACGGCTACTGGAGTCGAAGTCGCCCGAGCGAGAATTTGGTCCGCTGCGGGAAGAACTCCTCGTGATGGTGCACAGCTATCTTCGGACCTGCATGAAGGCCGCCTGACCTTCAGAGCAGCTCGGCGGCGGCGTTGGGTATCGACGCGATACATTCATGACAAGGACTGCCATGACGTCAGCAGACTTCAACGCCTCGCTCTCCCTCGACGCCCCGCCTCGCGGTCTGCCGGTCACGCTGCAGGCGCTGTGGTGGGATGCGAAGGGCGATTGGGGCCGCGCCCATGGCCTGGTCGACGACCTGAGCACCCCGGAGGGAATGGCCGTGCATGCCTATCTCCACCGCAAAGAGGGTAACGCCTGGAACGCGGACTACTGGTATCAGCGCGCCGGATCGGAGTATCGACGCCCAGAACTCGACGCAGAGTGGAACGCGCTGGTCGACGGTATGCTCTCACGCCAGGAAGTCCGCCCTCGGTAACAACCTTTCGGCGGCCACGCGCACCCAATCGCGTATCCTGAGTTTCTCGACCGGGTTCCTCCTCATGAAGCGCAAGATCCAGTTCGTCTTCACCGTGCTCTGCATGCTCGCCGTCATGATGATCTCCGCGGCGTTGACGCTGCGCATTGCCATTCATGGACACGAAGTCACAGTGCCGGACCTTGCGGGCAATACCATCCCCGAGGCCTCTACCTCGGCGCTGCATTCCGGAGTCGATCTCTACATCGAGAACAAGTTCTACTCGACGACCGTCCCCGCTGGGCGTGTCCTCTCGCAAGCACCGTCCGCTGGCTCGCGCGTTCGCCACGGCTGGCAGGTACGCGTGACGGTCAGCCTGGGGCCGCAGGAGGTCAGCATCCCTGATGTCGTTGGTCAGCCGGTCCGTGCGGCATCCATGTCGGTGCGCCGCGATCAGCTCGACCTCGGCACCCTCGCCCACGTGGACGCCCCCGGCGATCCCGACATGGTGCTGGCGCAGACGCCCCCACCCAACGCCGGCGTCGATCAGCCGCGCGTCTCCCTGCTGCTGAGTTCCAATGCCGCCACCGCCGCGAGCGCCTTCGTGATGCCGTCGTTCGTTGGCATGAGCTTCCCTGCGGCGAATCGTGCCGCCATCGCGCTGGGCCTCAAGGTTGCTGCCATCGGCGACATGCCGCAGCCAGCTCCGACACCCATAGTCATCGCTCAGCAGTCTAGCTCCCCCACGCCGGCCCAAACCGGAGCCACAGCGCCAGCCGTCGCCCGGCCAGCCCCGGTCTATCCCGGAGGGCCGGTCATGACCCAGTTGCCCGAATCCGGGCATCGTGCCAGCCGCGGCGACGTCGTGAAGCTGTACTTCGGCAACTACCGGCCAACTGGGTCCACCGCTGCCTCACCGGCGGCAGCGACTTCGGGCCAGGCCGCGCCGAACGAGTCCCACTAGTCAGGATTGTCGACGAGCGAAACTCCCCGCTCGAACGCCGCAGCGAAGAAGCCGTCACCTGCGAAGTTCGCTCCCGGGAGGGTGCGAAGGCAGCCGTTGCGGACGATGGCGGCCGCCGTCTCGGCAGATACCTTCTCCCCAACGAGCGCAGTGAGGTCAACCGGGCTCATGCCGGTCACCTTCCGCATCACCCACTCCACCACCGCCTCGTTCTCCTCCGGCTCCAGCGAGCAGGTCGAATACACGAGCCGGCCTCCAGGCCGCAGCCGGCCCAGCGCCACGCGCAGGATCTCGCGCTGGCGCTTCGCCTGCCGGCCCAGTTCCGCAGGCTCCAGCCGAAGACGGATCTCCGGGTTGCGAGCCAGCGTCCCAGTGCCCGAGCACGGGGCATCGCAGAGGATCAGGTCGAACTCGCCCGACTCGGCAGGAAGCGTCTCAGCCTCGGCGACCTCCGTCCGGATCTGGCCACTCAACCCATCGCGCTCCAACCGCTCCGCCATCCCCTTCAGACGCCGCGGGCTAGCGTCGGTCGCCAAAATCTCTGACCCGGGAAGCAGATCGGCGAGGATGCGTGTCTTTCCACCGGGTGCCGCGCAGGCGTCCCAGACGCGCAGCGGGGTGTCGCTTGCGGGCGCGAGAGCTGCCGTGAGCTCCGCAACTAGTCGCGACCCCGGATCGAGAGCTCCGACCGGCGGTCCAGTGACTTCAATCGGCTCCGCGGCCGAGGCGACGGGTTCGTCTGGAACTTCCCTCTCAATGGTCTCCGGCGCGGACTCCTCGGATTCTTCGGACTCGGACGTAGAAGCCGCGCCAGCAGCGACCGACCCCAACTCCCGCTGGTCGTACTCGCAAATTGCCTTCGCCGATGCGAGACCGTAGTTCCTCACCCAGCGCTCGACCAGCCAGTCGGGGTGCCCGAGCCGTTCGGCCAGCTGCGCCGCCGTCTCGAAGACCTTCGGGGTTGGCGGCTTCTGGACGGACAGCTTCCGGAGCACCGCATTCACCATGCCGGTCGCATGCGACTGTCCGGCCGCGCGGACCAGCTCCACGCTCTCGTCCAGCGCCGCATGCACCGGGATACGATCCATGTGCCGCAGCTGAAACGCTCCCAGCTCCAAGGTGGTTGCCACAGCATTTGAGAGCCGGACGTCGGGGCGCGCGAGGAGCGGGATCAACTCGGCATCGAGTGCCAGCTTCCACCGCAGCGTTCCGAGCACCAGAGCCATCGTCAGATTTTTGTCCTGCTGCGACAGCCCGGCCATCCCTGGCCCATGCAGCAGGTCGTCGCTGTGCGCATCGGAGTCGAGCACCCGCTCGAGGATGGCGAACGCGGCCTTGCGCGCCGGGCTGATCGGCTTGGCTGGAGCAGGCACCGCGGCCGGGGTCGGGGCACCCGACATCTGTCCCTTAGGTGCGGGCTTTCCCGTCGTCTTCCAGGCCTGAGGACGCGGCCGACCGCCTCCGGATTTTCCACCACCAGGTTTTCCACCGTTGGGCGGGCGAGGGTTACTCAACACGCTCTCCTGGCTTCAGCTGGAAGCCCTTCGCAAACTCAACTCCACTCATACGTGACTTCCCTTCAAGCTGCACTTCCAATAATTCCATTACCCCATCCGCCGTACCCGCCAGAAGCCGTCCGTCAACGAGACAAAGCTCTCCAGGGCTCATTCGATCCTGAGCCAAGACATCAATACCCCTTGCCATATCATGGACAAGAAATCGCTTACCCCGGAGTATCTCCCAAGCTCCCGGCCAGGGGGAAAAACCCCGGAAGCGGTTGTAGACCTCTACGGCCGGTCGCTCGGCGAGCTTCATCCGGCCGTCGTCCCGAGTGAGGATAGGGGCCAGCGTAGCCTGCGAATCGTCCTGCTGCCGTGGAGCAATCGTCCCTGCTCCGAGTCCGGCTAGGGTGTCGACAAGGGCCTGCGCACCAATCTTCGAAAGCTGTGGAAAAAGATCGGGTGACCGCATGTCCGGACCAATGGGGACATGAACTGCGAGCAGCATGTCTCCGGTATCCAGACCAGCGTCGAGCTTCATCGTGGTCACACCGGTCTCCGTCTCGCCATTCGCTACCGCCCACTGGATCGGCGCCGCGCCCCGATACTTCGGCAGTAGAGATCCGTGGACGTTGATGCACCCAAAGCGAGGCAGGTCCAGCATCCAGCCGGGGATGATTCTCCCGTAGGCCACGACTGCGATAACATCTGGCCGAATGACCTCCAGTTCCGCCCGCAACTCCCTGTTGTTCTTGATCTTTTCCGGCTGAAGGATGCGCAGCCCTCGCAACTCGGCCAGCTTCTTCACGGGCGGGGCCTGCAGTTCCATCTTGCGGCCCGCCGGACGATCCGGCTGGGTCAATACCAGCGGCACCTCGTGCTCGGCAGCCAGCACGGCCTCAAGGCACGGCACGGCAAACTCGGGCGTACCGCAGAAGACGACTCTCAATGTTGCTCCTCGGAGCCGCGAGGCTCCGTGTTCTCAGTTCTTCGTTGTCAGTTCTCGGTGGCCCGTTCTTGCTTGGCTACACACGCCTCGTCCTGTTGTCGAGGAACGCTCCGAAACGGGGCCGGAGACGGACGAGCGGAGAACGTTCCGCTCTACCAGTCGCCGGCCTTAATCAGCTTCTTGATGCGGCGCTTCACCAGGTCCTGCTTCAGCTTGCTGATGCGGTCGATGAAAAGCACGCCATGGAGGTGGTCGATCTCGTGCTGCAGAGCGCGCGCCAGCAGCTCCTCACCCTCCACCTCAAAGAACTCACCTTTTTCGTTCTGTGCACGGACTTTAGCCCATGAAGCACGCTGGATCTTCTCGCGAATATCTGGGAAGCTGAGGCAGCCCTCTTCCTCGTATTGCTTACCCTCGTTGTCGATCACCTCGGGGTTGATCAGCACAAGCTTCGCCGCTGGATCTTCCTTGAAGCTGACGTCAATGACTGCAATCTGCTTCGATACCCCGATCTGCGGAGCGGCTAGCCCGATACCCTGTGCGGCGTACATGGTCGCGAACATGTCCGCGACGAAGGCTTCCAGTTCTGGGCCGAACTCTGTCACCTTCTCGCCCATCTTCATGAGAACAGGCTCGGGATACTTCACGACCTCGTAGATCTTGCGAAGTGGATCCAGAACTTCGACCTCTTCTTCGATCTTATTCTTTGTATTTGCTTTAGCTGCACTCATCGATCTGCTCTCTCTATGGATCCGGAACTCAAAACGCGCGGATCTGCTCGCAGTAGCCGTCGAAGTTCCGCTGTAGCTCGCGAAGGCTGTCGCCTCCAAACTTCTCCAGCACGCAGCGCGCAACCGTCAATGCGACCATAGCCTCACCTGCGACGCCTGCCGCCGGGACGACCGCAACATCGGACCGCTCATAAGATGCCTTGGTCACCTCACGGGTCTCAAAGCTCACCGAAGCCAGTGGCCGGCGCAGCGTCGAGATGGGCTTCAGATAGCCGCGCACGACCACATCTTCGCCGTTCGACATGCCGCCTTCGATACCGCCTGCGTTGTTCTGTTCACGGGTGAAGCGGGTGTACTTGTCCGCCGGCTCGTCGGCAGCATAAGTGATCGCATCGTGCACCGTCGAGCCCGGCGAGCTGGCTGCCGTCACTCCCCGCCCAATCTCCACCGCCTTTACTGCCTGAAGGCTCATCACCGACTGCGCCAGAAGACCGTCCAGGCGCTCGTCCCAGTTCACATGAGTGCCAACTCCAGCTGGCAGCCCATGGACGACGACCTCGAAGATGCCACCGACGGTGTCGCCGGTGCGCAGCGCCTTGTCGACCTCGGCCTTCATGCGCGCCTCATCTTCGGGATCCACGCAGGCCAGCATCACCTGCTCGCGCTCCGCGATAGCCAGGATCTCGGCGAAGGTTGCGGGGCGGCTCAACTCAGCCTCGCCGACGCGGATGACATGGCTGGCTACCTCGATACCCAGGGGCTTCAGGATCGACTTCGCAATAGCACCGCACGCCACACGCGCTGCGGACTCACGAGCACTAGCGCGCTCAAGTACATAGCGGGCATCCTTAAAGTCATATTTCAGGGCTCCAGCAAGGTCCGCGTGACCGGGGCGAGGGCTCGCGACAGCCTTGTGCTTCTCCGCGTCGCCCGTCTCGACCGGCAGGATCTCCTGCCAGTTCTTCCAATCGTTGTTGGCGATGGTCATTGCGATCGGTGAGCCGATGGTCTTGCCGTGCCGCACGCCGGACAGGATATGCGCCTGATCCTGCTCGATGCGCATGCGACCACCGCGGCCGTAACCCTGCTGACGCCGCCACATCTCCCGGCTGACGAACGCGGGGTCGACCTCGACCCCTGCCGGAACTCCACTCACCATAGCCACCAGCGCCTCGCCGTGGCTCTCTCCCGCTGTAGAAAAACGAAGCATGAACTATTGATTATAGGTCGCGCTGGCGGAGTTTTGCCCGCGTCGCCCCTGGAGTCCCTGTCAGAATCGCAGACAGTTACGATCCCTTTCAGCGCTTTTTGTATCCGGATAGGAAGTCCCTGATAGAACCGGCCCCGAAGCCGATTTCTCGGACAAGCCCAACGTGGCGCCTCCCGGAGCCACCACACCCATTTGGGCGCTTGCGCCAAAATGGCGAGAGGTCTACCGTGTATGTCACCCGAGTCACCTTCCGCAGCGAACTGCCGTCTGCCTCGCAGGAAAACGCGGCGATGGAGAAGCAGCTCGATGCCGCCCAGAAACAACTCTCCAAGGATATGGCCAGCGGCAACATGATTGCCCAGATCATGGACTTCGTGGACATCAGCGTGGACGCCGTCGCCGCCGCCACGGCACCCAGCGTGCCTTCCAGCTCCACCGTCTTAACGACAGTCCAGGTCCCCGACCCAGCGACTACCCCCGATAGCTCAACCCCGGATCCAGCGGCGGCTCCGGTTCCGGCCGCCACCATCGTCAACCAGCCGGCCCCGATCGCCGCGGTACCGGTCGTCGAAAAGCCCAGCGATCCTGCTGTTACCTCGGTCGCGGCTCCCGCGGCGGTAGCTCCCGGCCGCTGAAAGAAGACCTTTCAGTCAGCGTCCTGCGTCTCGGCCTCACGCTCGTCAAGCCAAGTCCGTGAGTCGAACAACGGACGCTCCATCGAGCGGACCCACTCGGTGACCTGCCCGGTAGGTTTGCCCGCGGTCTTCTGCTCGGCGAAGGCGTTGCGCAGGGTCTGGAACTTGGCCTCGAGGTCGTCGAGCGCGCTCAGCAGCATCGCCTCCGGCGTCATCGGTAGCTTGGGCGAACCGAACTCCAGCTTGCCGTGGTGGGACAGGATCATGTGCTCGAGGAGCAGGCGCAGCTTGGGCGGAAAGAGATCCGGTTCGGCGCCAGACTCTGCCGCGGTCGCACGCGCGACAGCATCAAGCGCGAGGATCTTCTCCGTCAGCATGGCCTGCGCGATCGAGATGTGGCCGATGAGTTGGCCCTCCAGCGTGTACTCGAAGCTTGAACGCCAGCTCAGCTCTCGAACCTTGCCAACATCGTGCAGGATCGCCCCGGTGGTGACCAGGTCGAGGTCTGCCTCTGGATAAAACGGCGCAATCGCGCGAATGACGCGCACCAGGTACAGGACGTGCTCCAGCAGGCCGTGCAACCAGGCGTGGTGCAACCTCTTCGCGGCGGGGGCGTCGCGAAAGGCGGGGCCAATCTCGGGGTCGTCGAGGAAGGCGAAGACCAGCGCACGCAGGTGTGGCTCGCGGAAGCCTTCGACGTAGCCGCGCAGCTCCGCTTCCATCTCCTCCGCACTGTACTGCGAGGAAGGAACGAAGTCGGCGGGATCGATCTCTCCCTCGTCGGCGATGCGAACGCGGTTGACCTTGAGCTGGAACTTGCCATTGTAGGCATTCACGATGCCCTCGGCCTTCACGTAGCAGCCAACCTTGCAGGTCTCCACGGCCCTGGCGATGCTGTCCCACATCCGCGCCTCGAACTGGCCGGTCTTGTCCGCCAGCGTAAAGGCGAGGTATTGGCCGCCCGAGGTCTTCTCACGCACGTTCACAGCGGCCACCACAAAGTAGCTCTGGATGGTCTGGTTCTCGAAGTTCGCCGAATCGGCGATATAAAAGCTCTTCATCGGTACGATCCTATCCGAAGGCAAGCAGTGCGTTGACGCCGGGGCCGACACAAATCAAAGGGCGCGATCCGAAGATCGCGCCCTGCTTTCATGCTTCCTGTTATCCCCTACAGTGTGCTGGGAGGCGGAGTCGGGCTGGCCGAGGTTGTCTTCGGGATCGGCTGGCCCGTCGGGTTGGAGCCCGGAGCGCCAGTCGTCGTCGGAGGCAACGTGGTCGTGTCCGAGGACGGGGGCGTTGCGCTGCTCGGTGCGACCGGAGTCTTCGCGAGCGTCGGGTTGACCGTGGGCTCCGGAGGAGCCGGCTCGGCTTCCTTCGGCTTCTCCTGTAGACGATTCTTCGGATCACCCTTCTTGCGCTTCACCTTTTTCTTCGCAACAGTATCGCCGTTCAGGCCCAGCGGCTTGGCCTGGACCTTTTCGGTATCCGTCTCCTGCACCGTCGCCGCAACCGGTCGAGTGGTGGCCTTCTGCTCCGCCTTGGTCAGGTTCTTCGTGGCCTTCTGCTCTTGC
The DNA here is from genome assembly GCF_058498515.1 of Bryocella sp. Lineage (NCBI taxonomy): Bacteria > Pseudomonadati > Acidobacteriota > Terriglobia > Terriglobales > Acidobacteriaceae > Bryocella > Bryocella sp. The sequence goes on along the minus strand of NZ_JBMHYI010000070.1, from coordinate 147,358 downwards.
GCCTCGCTCTCGCGTGAGGTGTAGCGGGACTTCTTCTTCGGGGCCTCGTCGGCTTGCGCCAGAGCATCCTCGTCAGGTGTGGTGGCCTCGGCGCCTGTTCCGGTGGAGATCGTAGTCACGGACTGGGTCGGCGACATCGCTACACCTGCAGCCTGCCCCTGGATGGGCGCGCCCGCAGACTCGACCGCCGTTTCAGCTGTGCCCTTGGGCAGCGCATTCTGCGGAGCCTCGCCAAAGCGGATCTTCTCCTTGCGCATTTTCTTCGGCCTCACCGGGCGGCCATTGCTCTTGCCACCCACCTTGGCCGCCTGGGCCGCAGCTTTGTCCGCCTGCTTCTCTGCGACCTTCTCCCGCGCGGCCGCCAGTGCGGCCTGCGCCTGCGCTGCCTTGGTCTGTTCCAGGCGCTGCTTCTTCAATGTCTTCTTCTTGATGGCCGGAGGCTTGTAGGCCGTGAACGCCATATCCGGCTTGCCGTTCGCCTTGGCCTTCACGGAGCCTGTATCCGTAAACCCGTTCGCAACCTCAAGGTAAGCGTCCTGCCGGGCTTTGGTCAGATAGACACGCAGGGCTGGCTGCAGGGCGTCGAGGTACAGAGCTTCCTGCACCTGCGGTTCCACCTTCTCCAGCGGAGGAACACCCGAGGCCTGATGGCTGTCCACCCGCAGAATCACGAAGCCCTGGCGCGTGCGGATCGGCTCGGTCACGCCGCCCGCCTGCAGGGCAAACGTTGCGTTCTCTAGTACCGTTCCCAGCGTGCCGCGTTTGAAGTCGCCCAGATCGCCGCCAGCCGAAGCCGTGGGTCCGCCGGAGTTCGCCTTCGCGAGGTCCGTGAAGTTGGCGCCACCCTTCAGCTTGGCGCTGAGATCGTCAGCCTTGGCCTGCGCGGCTGCCACCTGGGCATCGGTCGCGTTGTCCGGCGTGGGAATCAGAATCTCGCTGAGGTGCACCTGCTCCGGGGTAGCGAAGTCCTGCTGATGCGCGTTGTAGTACGCCAGCTCCTGCGCGTGGGACATGTTGATGCGCCGGCCGACCTCCTCACGCACCACCTGCTGGCTGATCACCTGGTCCTTGATACGCTGCTTGAAGTCCTCAAAGGAGACTCCCTGCTGCGTGGCGGCCTTCTCCAGCGCCTCCATTGAGTCCAGGTGGTTCTGCTTGCGGATCTCATCGAGCTGGCGGGTCGTCTCAGCCTCGCCGGTGATGCCAAGCTCCTTGCCCTTGGAGAGCAGCAGCTGCTGGTCGATCATGTCGCGCAGCAGGTTGTGCAGGCGGTCTTCTACGTCGGATTCCGGCGCATGCGCGCGGTTGCCGTCCTCGACGAGCTGCTGCTGAGCCCGTTCGTACTCGCTACGCGTGATGATCTGGTCATTCACGCGTGCGATGACGTCCTCAACCACCTCGCCGTTCGGCGTGATGGCCTGCGGTTTCGGCAGCGTCGGCAGTTGCAGTTTCTGGGGCTGGCCAAAGGCCGGCGGCTGGAAGCCACCGCTCTGTTGTGCCCGGATCGCAGGTGCGACCGCCAGTGTTGCTACGAGCGAGGCAGCCACGAGCAGGCCGCTCGTCGTCAGGCCCCACTCTGTTCCGCCCATGGCCTTCCTAGTGCGTGTCAGCTTCTCAGTCATCCGTTCCTTCGGCGGCGAGGCCCAACCTCAATCCTGCCCCATTGCCTTCCTGCATCAGTTGCGGCTCTCGTGCCGGTGCTGCCTGATCCATTGCGCGAGGTCTCCACTAATAGACCACCAAAGGTGGAAGAGGTGAGTTGCATGCGCGCGGTGTCAGCGCTCTTATTCTACCTGCCCGGACGCCGTACCTGCCGAAGGCGATCCAGAGGCCCTTCCGCAGGCCCCCTCGGCGAAGAGGGCTCGACTCCTCCAGCGGTCGCTAGAGCCGTCCCAACGTGGGCCCCGCCAAGCATCCGCAGCCTCTTGGAGGGGGTCGCGGCTATCCTCCCGGTGCTATACTCCGTCCAATCCATATGCCCTCGGCGACCGAGCCGGGGTGCGTTCGGAAACCGAGGTTCCCACCCGTTATGGCCCCTTCCACGCGTCGCGCCCTGTTCACGGCCTCGCTGTTCCTCGCCGCGTGCGGCATCACCGGATCGCTGCTCGGCGGCCGGGTGGCTGCACAGTCCGCTACGGACGAATCCACGCTGCGCGACTCGATGAAGTCCTTCACGGACGTCTATTCCATCGTCGAGGCGAACTACGCCGACAAACTGGACTCCGACCACATCGATAAGGCCATCTACGACGGCGCGATTCCCGGCATGCTCCATGTCCTCGACCCGCACTCGAACTTCTATGACCCCAAGGCCTTCGCCCAGATGCGCGAGGAGCAGCACGGCCGCTACTACGGCGTGGGCATGAGCATCCAGGCCCAGGGAACGAAGATCGTCGTCATGGCGCCGATGGAAGGCGCGCCTGCCTACAAGGCCGGCATTCATCCGGGAGACGTGATCCTCTCCGTCGATGGCAAGAAGATCGAGAACATGGACACCCTGGCCGTCGCCAATGTGTTGAAGGGACCCCGCGGAACCCATGTCACCGTGGTGATGGCCCGCGATGGCGCCCCCAAGCCGCTGACCTTCGACCTCATCCGCGACGAGATTCCGCGCCTCACTGTCGACCTGGCCTTCATGATCAAGCCGGGCATCGGCTACGCCCGGATCCTCAACTTCCAATCCGAGACGACCGCCAAGGAACTCCAGGACGCCCTCGACAAGTTCGGCCCCAATCTTCAGGGGCTTGTCCTCGATCTGCGCGGCAACCCAGGTGGCCTGCTGAACGAAGCCGTCGATATCAGCACCAAGTTCCTGCAAAAGGGTCAGATCGTCGTCTCGCAGCGCGGACGCGCCTTCCCGGACCAGGTCTACCGCGCACCGTCCGGATCTGACCTCAAGTTCCCTATCGTCATGCTGGTGAATCGCAACAGCGCCTCCGCCGCGGAGATCCTGGCTGGCGCGCTGCAGGACCATGACCGCGCCCTCATCGTCGGCGAGACCACCTTCGGCAAGGGCCTGGTGCAGACCGTGTTCCCGATCAGCGAGAACACAGGCCTCGCGCTTACGACGTACCACTACTACACACCATCGGGCCGCCTCATCCAGCGCAACTACGAAGGCGTCAGCCTCTACGACTACTACTACGTCCGCAACGATGCTGCGCCCGCCAACGACACCAACAAGGAAGTCGAACACACCGACTCCGGACGCGTGGTCTATGGCGGCGGAGGCATCACGCCGGATGAGAAAATTGCCGAGCTGAAGTCCGATCACTTCCAGGACATGACGCTGATCCACTACACCTTCACTGGCTTCGCCTCGCACTATTTGTCGGACCACAAGGTGGAGAAGAATCTCATCATCGACGATGCCCTGCTCGATCAATACAAGTCCTTTCTGCACCAGCAGAAGGTGGACTTCACCGACAAGGAGTTCACCGACAACCTCGACTGGACGAAGGCGATGATCAAGAAAGAGCTCTTCACCACCCAGTTCGGTCAGATGATCGGCAATGAGGCGATTGTGGAGTGGGACCCGCAGGTGCAGAAGGCGCTCACCTTCATGCCCGAGGCCCTCGCGCTCGAGAACCATACGCTGCCCTCGCAGCAGAAGGGTACCCAGACGGCTTCCACGGCCAAGGTCCCCGGCCAGGACAGCACTCGCCCCTAACTGTGCTTCAGCACAAACACGAAGGCCGCCTTTCGGGGCGGCCTTCGTGCTTCTATGCAATCCTCAGCGTGACGCGTTCAGTCCATGATGACGAATGCGGACTTCGCTCCCGCGTCCCCGGCTCCTGCAAACGCAGGCCCCGCGAACACTCCGGCCAGAGCAAGGCTTCCCGTCGGCGATTGGAGATCCGGCATGGGCGACGCCTGGAAGATCTTGCGACACTGCGCCGCCGTCCAGCGCGCCCAGCGCTTGGACTTCTTCCGTCGCGCGCTGTCGGAGGAGATGCCCGTGCCCGCATACATCTGCCGGTAAAGCTTGGATAGAAACATGAACGCCACACGAGCTCGCAGCGTTGGTGTGCACGCCGAGCGCTGCCAGATGGCGCTCCAATTGTAGAACCGGTCCCAAACCTTCTGGGTGCGGTCGCGAATTTCATCCGAGGTCATCGAGGGATGCGGCGTGAACATCTTCGGCCGCACCTCAGTCGGGATCAGCCAGTAGCGCGTGATCGGAACATCGCCGACAAAGGTTGGGTTCTCGGCCTGCTCCTTCTCCCAGCGCATAAAGTCCACGGTTCCCGGAAACGGCGTCATCATCACGAACTGCGCAAACGTAACACCGGCCTTCAGCGCCATTTCCACGGTCAAGTCGAACGTCGCTGGCTTATCGGAAGGCAGACCGAAGATGAAAGAGCCGAGCACGTGTACTCCATGCTGCTTGAACTTTTGCAGTTGGATCGCAAGCGCTTCGCCAGAGTAATTCCAGTCCTTGAAGACGGCCTTCAGGCCCTCGGGCGTCACCGCCTCAACGCCAACCAGCGCGCCTTTGATGTTGGCCTTGCGCATGGCATCGAGATACTCGCCGTCTTCGCCTGCTTCCATCGTGATCTGCGTGAAGAAGACCATGTCCTTCGGCAACGCGGCCAGTGCGTCCATGAGTTCGAAGCGGCCCTTCCGGATCTCGGTCAACTCGGCCAGCCTGGCAGTATTGTTCTGCTCCCGGGCAAGGCGAAGATCGGTAAGCGTGACCGGATAAAAGTTGTCATCGGCCAGCGCAATAAAGCGGAAGCCGATCCGGCGCAGGTCCACAATCTCATCGAGTACGCTCTGAAACGGCCGCTGCCGCGGCTGCTGACCGTCGGTGCGCCATACGCTGCAGAAGGAGCAATGCTTCGGACATCCGCGCGTGGTCTGCACCGAAGCCCACATGTATTTGTCGCGCGGCATCAGATCCCATCGAGCAGCAACAAACTGCGAGGCGTCGATGCGTCCACCTTCGTATACGCGCGCCAGCGTCCCAGCGCGGCAATCGTTGACGGCCTTGCCCCACGCCACATCGCCATCTCCCTTCACTACGGCATGAGCATGACCGCGCTCGAAGGCTTCTTCGGGAAATAACGTCGCGTGGATACCGCCATACACCACCCACGCGCCACGCTCGCGGGCCATGCGTCCCACCTCGTACCCACGCAACGCATTGCCGGTGTGCACACTAATCCCCACGATGTCGTCGCGCTGAATTGTCTCGGGGTCGATCTGTTCAATGGACTCATCCACCAGAATCGGGTCGCCTGCGCTGGCCGGCGTCGCAGCAGCGAGAACAAAGAGCCAACGCGGCGTAATCACTGCAGTACCAAAAGAATTGTCGCTGGGATTAACGAGTCGTACGCTCATCGAATCCGGCCTTCCCACACAAGCGTGTGCGGCGGTTTCAGAGAGCATCACACCAAGTTTTTCCGTTCAGCTGCAACGCCGACGCGACTGGGAATGGACCCGCTGGTTGTTCGGGAATCATATCCCCGTTCGCCAGACAAATCGCCTGACGAAGTCGTTCTATCTAACCTTAGATGCAGATTTGGAACGGACAACGTTCCAGCGGGCAAATTCACCGGGAAGAAACGTTGGAGCGGGAGACCGGGATCGAACCGGCGACATTCAGCTTGGGAAGCTGACGTTCTGCCACTGAACTACTCCCGCCAAAGTGCTGAAACAAGTAACCCGCGGCCTTTGGCGACACCCGCAAGCACATGACACCGTGGTCGAGCATGAGGGCTCCAGATGAAGACCACACGCAAACCATTCCGGCACGGCAGCATCCGAACGGTGCCACGCTCCCAAGGTTTCGCTTGGGAGCTTCGGTTTCTATCATACGGCCCTGGATGGGAAACGCAAGCTCAAGGTCCAAAGCTTCCCGTCCGCCTCATTTGTAGCGCGTGGGCAAGAGCCCAGGCCTCATCGGCGCTGTCTATACCGCCGCTCGCCGCAGCGCGATCGGATGCAAAAGTTACGCTTCATCGCGATAGACCTTCTGCGTCATCACTTTGTCGTTGACGGCGTTGGAGTGGTGTCGGCATCTACAAGGCCAAGGACCCACTTGATGGCACCTAGGTACATCTGCTGCACGCGCGGGTCATCCCACGTGGCGGGCGCATGTCCGATTCCCGAATAGAAGACGCGGCCCTTCCCATACATCTTCGCGTACGCCTGCGCGTACGAATCGCCTGCATGCACCGAGGGCCGCGTCTGGTCGAGTTTGCTCGTGTCGATCGACAGAACCACGTGGATCTGATCCGCCTTGAAGTCCTTCAACTGGTAAAACTCATCGTGGAAGACCTCACCCGTCTTGAATTCCATGCCCGGAAATCTGGGGTCGACCACCACCAGCGGAGCATCCGTAGTGTTCCATGGATGCTCGTCGTACCGGCCGCCCACCATCTCGCCAAACTCCGGCCAGGACATGAACGCGCCTATGCCCGTGTGCACTGCGACGAAGCCCTTACCTGCATCATGCACGAACCACAACAGATCACTGCGGCCCTGCGCATCGAGCTCAATCTCGCGATGGCCCAGGAAGAAAATTGCATCGACATTGCACAGACTCGGGCCGCCGCTTGCCGGCTCGCCTGTGGTCATCTCGGGCCGCTTGGCAATGATGTTCGAGTCCGTGCGAATGTAGCTGTCATATAGCCCTGACTTGTAGCCAAGCTCCTCAATCACAGCCTCCGCATGCGCGATGTCGTGCTGCGCAATCCCATTGCGCGTGTCCGCCCAGATCAGCAGTTTCTTCTTCGGGAGCCCGCTCGACTGCGGCGGAACAGGCACATTCGCCGGACGTCCGCCGCCAGCGCCACCGGGACCTCCCGGGCCGCCTGGGCGGAACGGCCTTTCTCCCGGAGCCGGACAACCCGAAGCACTCCCCACAGCGGCCGACGAAGCTTCAGGCGCCTGCGCCTGCAACGCAGCTGATGTGGCGAATGCTGCAAGCAACAGCAGACAATGACGCGATATCGACCAGCTACGCAAGGGTGACTCCTCGTTCCTTCATTGTCTCGCGCGCATAGGTGAAGTTCCTCGGCAAGCCCGCATCCGGCGTGTAGCCGTAGATAGGTTCTCCCGGCAACGCCTCATGCAAGATGGCCCGCGCCGCCATCAGCTTCTCAAGATCGACACCCGTGCGCAGCCCCATGGACTCCAGCAGAAATACCAAGTCCTCGGTGACGATATTGCCCGTCGCTCCCGGAGCATACGGGCAGCCGCCAATGCCTCCCTGCGACGCATCGAACGTCGTCACACCAACCTCCAGCGCTGCGACCACATTCGACAACCCCTGTCCACGCGTGTTGTGAAAATGTCCCGATCCAGCCTTGTCGCCAATCTCCGCACGCAGCCGCGCAAACATCCTTCGCACCTGCCTGGGATTCGCATATCCCACCGAGTCTGAAAGCCCGATCGACTCAACGCCAGCTTCAGCGAGGCTCCGTGCAAGTTCCATCACGTAATCCTCGTCCACATCGCCCTGGATCGAACACCCGAACGCAGTGGAGATCCCAACCTCCAGACCTGTGCCACTTCCCTGCTCGTCGATCAGCACGCGGACCTTGCGCACCTGCTCCACCGCGTCCTCCGGCGTCATGTGCACATTCGACATGCTGTGTGCGCGCGACGCCGACACAGGCATCGAGATCACATGAACACCCGCCGCAAGCGCTCGCTCCGCGCCCTTGAGATTCGGAGCCAACGACAGCACCTTGAGACCATCAATCTTCGTCGCCGCCGCGACCACCTCCGCCGCATCCGCCATCTGCGGCAGCAGCTTGGGAGACACGAAGCTACCCACCTCGATCTCGCGCAGCCCACTCGCAGCCAGGGCCTCGATCCATCGAATCTTGGCTTTGGTAGGCATCGTGCGAGATATGCTCTGCAGCCCGTCGCGTGGACCCACCTCGCTCACGATGATGTCGATCTCTTCATGCATGGTCGACGCCAAGGCTACTCTCCCACCCGGTAGATGTCGTTGATGTTCCAGTGCCCCGGGGTCGGCGTCGGCACATTGACCATAGGGATACGGATCAACGTCGGCAGGTCAGAAGCAAGCGCCGCTTCGATCGCCGGCTTCAGCTCGCTTGCCTCCCGGATGTCGATTCCATTGGCTCCGTGCGCGCGGGCAATCGCTGCATAGTCCACGTTGTACTGCTCTCCATTCCGCAGAAACTTGGTGCCGAACGTCGTGTCATACTTTGCCTGCTCCAGGCCCGCGATGACTCCGAACGCCGAGTTATCCATCACCATCCAGATCGCCGGAATGTTCGCCTCCATCGCCGTAGCGACCACCGACGGATTCGCGGCACAGAAACCTCCATCGCCAATCAGCGCAACCGCAGCGCGCTCCGGGCGTGCCAGCTTGATGCCCAGCACTGCCGCTGCTCCAAAACCCATCGTCGCCAGGCCGCTCGGCGTGATGAACGACCCAGCATGCTTGAACGAGAACTGCTGCGCAACTCCATTCTTATTCCAGCCCACGTCGGTGACAACGTAGCCATCCTCGGGCAGCACCGCACGAAGATCAGCAAGAATTCTTTCCGGCCGCAGAGGAAACGCGTTCGACGTATAGAACTCCGTGAAGTGCCCCTTGAAGCGCGTATTGCTCTCGTCGATGCGTTTGCGCACGTTACCTTCACGCACAGGTTGACTCTTCAGCTCGCGTGCAGCCTTCACCAGTTGCTCCAGCGCCAACTTCGAGTCAGACACCGCACCGATGAACGTTGGATAGTTGCGCCCAATCTCCATTGCATCGATGTCAATGTGGATCAGCTTCGTGGGGGGAATATTGAATGTGTATCGCGAGTCCCACGAGCTTGAATTCGCCTCCGCCAGCCGCGTTCCGATCGCGAGGATGTAGTCGGCTTCGCGGCATAGCGAGTTCGCCACCGGCGTGCCCCAGAAACCTGTCTGCCCGGCCAGCAGAGGATGTCCATCCGGCATACATCCCTTACCCATCAACGTGTGCGCCACCGGCATGTCCAGCAGCTCGGCGAGCTCCGTGAACAGTCCAGCCGCCTCCGGCACAAGCGACGACGTGATGCCCCCTCCGCCATACAGCACCGGATTCTTCGCCTCCGCCAGCGCCTCCACAATGCGCTGTGCGATCGAGGGCTCAATGCACGGCTTTGCGACAAACGGTGGTTCTTTGCTGAACGCATCGACGAAGAGGTTGGACGAAAAGTGGTCCATCGGCACATCAACCAGCACCGGCCCCGGCCGACCGCTCACCGCAAGATGAAACGCGCGCTCGATGCAGCGCGGGAGGTCGTTGACGTTGTCCACGCGGTACACACGCTTGCAGAAGGGGCGGCACATTTCCGACTGCCCGCCATCCACATGCATGTTCAACTCCTGGTGCGGATGGCGCCCGTAATAGTACGACGGCACATCTCCCGCAATCACCACCAGCGGCACGGAGTCCAGCGAAGCATTCGCGATGCCCGTGATCGCGTTGGTGAGTCCCGGACCAAGATGCGTGATCAGGACGCCGGGTTTGCCAGTAACCCGCGCATACCCCTCCGCCATATGCGCAGCCACTTGTTCGTGCCTCGCTGTGACAAACCGGATCTTGCTCTTGCCAATCGCATCGAGCAACCCCACCAGCGTGTGGCCGCACAGCCCGAAGATCACCTCCACGCCAAGTCGCTCCAGATAGTCCGTCAGCAGGTAGGCAGCGATACGTTCCGGCGTCCCAACCGGACGCCCATACGCGGCAATCTCTCCAAGCCGTCCCCCGGGCAGGACCAGCTCTCCGCGATCTTCAATAGGAACGTCGGAGTATGCTCCGGACTTGTGAACAAGGTTCGACATGCGGGCCATCATAGTGCAGCGAATCTGTGGTCCTACTTATAAAACGGTGTCGGCACGGTACATTGCCCAGCGAGGAATTTCGTGCAAGGAACTTAGCGCGTAGCGTCACGCAACGCGGCATGCGGCGATAGCCTCGCCGGCGGCATTGTTGCTGCCGTAGCCGCTGGAGCATCAGGACCAAAGTGCGCGGCGAGGTACGTCGCAACCTTGTCCAGATCATCGTCGCTCGCGTCCATCCCCTTCGACATCATGTTGTCGAGGATCTGGTTCCACTGCGCGCGGTCATGCCGCTGGCGTGCAAACGTATCCGTGCCATGACAACCTGAACACAGCTTCTTCGTCAGCTCCATGCCCTCGCCTGCTGGCAGAACAATAGCGCTCGACTTGCTGCTACCCGGCGGCGTCGCAGCCTGACCTGCCAGGTGTTCAGTCCCGTGCAGGGCGCGCAGCATCGGCACAAACTCCGGCAGTCCAGTTGCTCGCGGCGCAGCGCTATTGGCTTCCCGTACGCCTAACAGCACCGTCGCACAGGCAAGCCCATAACCAAGCCTTCGATGAGTCCACTTGAGCCTCTTCAGCATAAGAAAATTCCTTGGGGCGATGAAGTCTGATGCCACGCTCACGGCGTGGGAAGAGCAAACGCCGTGATGCTGTCATCCGTAATCGGATCGTTGAGGAACGTGCCGCCAGCCGAGGCGATCACCACATACTGCTTCCCAGCGCTCTCATACGTTGAGGGCACTGCATGCGCAGCCGCAGCCAGCTTGTACGCCCACAGCTCCTTGCCGTTCTTCGCATCGAACGCTCGAAAGCGTTGATCGTCCGTCGCCCCAATGAAGATCAATCCACCCGCAGTCACGATCGTGCCGCCGATGTTGGGCCGCCCGGTCTTCTGCTTTCCCTCCGGTAGCGAATCCGTCACACCCAGCGTCGTGGTCCAGGCAATCTTGCCGGTGTTTACATTGATCGCATAGATCTCACCCCACGGTGGTTCCTGGCACGGCAGCCGCTTCGGCTCATCCCAGAAGCGTCCCGTCACCGACCCGCTCATGCGGTACGGATACGGTCCGCTGTCATCCGGATACAGCCCCTCGAGCTGCGCAAGATCCTGGCTGTTCACATACATCAGCCCCAGCTTCGGGCTGTACGAAGCGCCGCCCCAGTTCACCCCGCCAATGGCGCTCGGGAAGCTGATGAGCGTCTTCTCCTTCGGCAGTGGTGTGAATACCGCACCCATCTGCAGGTTGTTGTCCTTGATCAACGCACGGCAGAACGCCTCATGCTCCGGCGTCACTGTCGCGACCTCCGACATCTTGAAGTCCGTCTTCGACACTGGAGGCGTCACCACCGGAAACGGCTGCGTCGGCGACATCTGCTCGCCCGGAACATCGCTCGCCGGCACCTTGCGTTCTTCAATCGGATAGATAGGCTTCCCCGTCACGCGATCGAAGAAGAACACCAAGCTGCTCTTCGACACGATCGCCACCGCGGGAATCGTCTTCCCACCCTTGTGGATATCCATCAGCACCGGCGGAGCTTCAAGGTCATAGTCCCACTCATCGTGGTGCACCACCTGGAAGTACCACAACAGCTTGCCCGTATTGGCATCGGCCGCGACCAGCGATGTGCCAAAGAGATTATTCCCCGGACGATCCGCGCCGAAGCGATCATAAGCCGCAGTCCCAAACGGCATGTACACAATCCCACGCGCGGCGTCGACGGTCATGAACCCCCAAACGTTGTCACCAGTGCGCTTCACCCAGTCATCGCCATGCCACGTCTCGTGTCCCACCTCGCCGGGCCGTGGCGTGCCATGGAACGTCCACACCAGCTTGCCTGTTACCACATCCCACGCGCGTACATCGCCCGCCGGTCCCTGCGAAGGCGACTCCGGCACAGCCGACCCCGTGATCACCAGGTTCTTATAGACGATCGGCGGCGACGTCACACCCATCCCGCGCGTGAAGCCGTTCATCACCTCTGGCGTGCGCATGTCCACCACGCCGTCTTTGCCAAAGCTCGCAACCGCCTTGCCCGTCTTCGCATCCAGCGCAATCAGCAACCCCTCACGCGTGCCGAAGATAATCTCCGCCCCATGCCCCGCATCACCCGGCCAGTACTCCACACCACGCAGCGAAGGAAACCCCGAGCCCTGCGGAGTCGTGTAACTCCACACCTCTTTGCCGCTCGTGGGCTCCAGCGCCACCACGCGCGAGTACGGCGTCGACACATACATCAGGCCGCCCACAATAATCGGCGTCACCTCAGACGCGAGATAGCGGCTTGCTCGTGGTGCGGGCCGCACCCCTTCAGCGCGAGCCTGCGCCGTCGCATTATCGGCAGGAACGCTCTGCTGCGCCTGCTGTGGCTTCGTCGGCTGTTGGCGCTCCTGCCCATTCGCGGAAGGGGCCATCGGAGGGCGTCGCCCACCCGGAGGCCCTCCGAACTGGCTCGTCGGCATGAACTCCGGAGCGGTCGCCGGCTTCATGTGATACACCCAGGCCACCTTCAGCTGGTCCACATTCCGCGGCGTAATCTCCGTCAACGGCGAGTAGCGGTCGCCGCCCTTGTCGTGGCCGTACGTCGGCCAGTCCGTCTGCCCCGACATCACCGCCGTTGTCGCAGCCAACAAATATCCCACCACCGCAACCTTGCTCAACGTACTCTCTCCTCCCGGATGCCTTCTCTCAAATTTTGCGACATATTCCGCATGGCGCAGCGAAGCTTCCAGGCGACTTTCTTATAGTGCAACCAGCGAGGCCTTGTACACGTTGACGCCAGCCTGAACGGTATCGCTACTGTTCCGAGGGAGTGCAGGCAGCAAATCACAGCCAGCATGCGGCTCGTTCGATTAGGCTGCTTGGCGAAGATGCCACGTTCGAAATACCGCGTTGAACCCGGACTCCCCTCCATGAGACTTTCCGTTCGCCTCGTCGTCGCCGCTGCCATCTCAATCATTTCCTCCGCGGCGCGCGCTCAGACCGCGCCATCTCCACAGCCCAAACAGGGCAACGCCGACCTGGGCATGCAGCAGGGAGTCCGGATCGGCCCCGGCATGAACGCCGCCAGTGTCGGCGACTACAGCTACCACACCAACTTCGTCCCACACCGCATGCGCGTACTCGCCTGGGGAGACGTCCGCAATGGCTATCAGCACGACTCCGTATCCCACGCCCTTGCCACTATCGAGCGCCTCGGCTACGAGACCGGCCTTTGGGACACCTTCATCCGCACCGACTCGCAGCTCATCACCAAGGGCAAAGTACTCGCGTCTGACGGCACGCCCTCGCTCTACGCCAAAAACCTCAACGACTTCGACGCCATCTTCTTCTTCGGCGTCCGTGAGATCGATCTCACCGCACAGCAAAAGGCCGATCTGCTCAGCTTCGTCCACGACGACGGTAAAGGCCTCGTCGTCGCCCACTCCGGAGCCACCGCTTTCTTCTCCTGGCCTGCCTTCGGCGAAATGGTCGGCGGCCGCTTCGACGAGCACCCCTGGGGCATCATCCCCGCACAGGTCATCGTCGAAGATCCAACGTTCCCCGGCATGGAATCGCTGCCGCACGAGTTTCCTCACATCGACGAGTACTACCAGATCAAAGGCTTTTCACGAGCCAACGCCCACGTGATTCTGCGCCTCGACGTCAGCGGTCTCGACCTCAACGCGCCTCTCGTCCACCACAAGGATCAGGACTGGCCGCTGGCCTGGGCGAAGACCTACGGCAAGGGCCGCGTCTACTACAACGCCCTGGGCCACGACCCCAGCGACTGGGACGACCGCGCCGTCCAGAGCATGTACTTCGAAGCTCTCCGCTGGGCTCTCCGCCTCACGGATGCGAACATCACGCCCCAGCCCGCCGCAATCAGGCCCTAAGGCAGATTCAGCTTCTTGAATAGCGTCTTGTATCGCGCGTCATTCCGAATCGCATCGAACCGCGGATCGATATGAATCGTGATCAGCTCAAAGCACCGATCCGCAAATGCCTGCGTCAACAGCTCGAACCCCTCATCGCGCCGTCCAAGATTGAAGTTGATCAACGCCGGCTCAAACGGCGAGATATACCGAGTCTCGCTGAGCTCCTTAAGCTGCCGCAGGATCGCCTGCGCCTCATCGCGCCGTCCATCCTTCGCGTACACGCTGCCCAGCGCTCCCAGCACCCGCGGATTCGGCGGTGACAACTCAATCGCCCGTGTGAACGCCGCGACCGCCTCATCCAGCTCGCCACGCCCCTCCTGCACCAGCCCCAGCGTCCAGTACGCCGCTGCGAAATGCGGGTTCTGCTCGATCGTCAGATCGCTCTGCTCTAGCGCCAGCTCCAGGTTGCGCTGGTAGTAGTGGATCAACGCAATGTTGCGCGCGATGATTGACGATACCGGGTCGATCGCCTGCGCCAGCTTCACCTCGTTCAGCGCTTCGTCCAGCCGGCTCAGCGACGCCAGACACGAAACCCCGTACCAGAGATGCGCCACGGCGTTCTGCGGGTTCAGGCTGATCGCCCGCCGAAATTCAGCCTCCGCTCCTATCCAGTCCCAGTCCTGCGTCGCCTTCAAATGCGCGAGCGAAGCATGAGCCTCACTCGAGGCATCGTCCAGCGTCACCGCCTGCGCCGCAGCTGAGGCCGCGCGCGTCCAGGTCTCCGATGGAGCCGACGCTCCATAGTGCGCCAGCAGGTTGTACGCATCGGCAAGTCCCGCATAGGCCACCGCCATCTTCGGATCTTCCTCCGTCGCTCGCGAAAAGAACTCCAGCGCCTTGTGCAGGCCAAGTTCTGTCCGCTGTTCCAGGTGATAACGTGCCTGCACGTACAGATTGTGCGCAACCATGTTGTTCGTGCCCAGCGACCGCCCCGTCCCCGCACCACTGCGGTTGATCACCTCATCCCGCAGCACCTCCACCACGCAGCGTGCGATCTCCTCCTGCACCGCGAAGTCATCACCCATCGCTCGATCGAAGGTCTGGCTCCACAGATAGCAGCCTCGCAGCGTATCAGTCACGTGCGCTGTAACGCGCAGCATGTCGCGGCTCCGGCGCACGCTGCCCTCGATCACAATCGCTGCCTGCCGGGCCTGGCCGCCCTGCGCGCTCAGCACCACCAGCCCCTGCACCTTACCCACCGCCTGAATGATCTCCTGCGAGATGCCGTTGCAGAAGTAGCGAAGATCATGTCCAGGAGAATCATCCTCGAAGCCTGCCACGGCCACTGAGTTCCGGCTCACCGCCGCCGCGGCCATAGCCTTCTGCGGCGCGTGATTCGGCTCCGCTGCGCGGAACGTCGGCGTATACCCACCCTTCGGCAGTTCAATGACTATCGGATCGGATTGGCCTTCCTCGGCGTAGTACGTCACCAGCCGCATCCGCAGCCGACGCGCCTGCACGCGCACGATCGGGTCCATGCGCGGATCAAAGCTCGGATCCTTCCCGAAGACATCGACGCCGACGGGGTATTCCTTCAACGAATCGCCACGACCCGCCAGCGTCTCCTCCACGATGTAGGTGAGGAACCGCTGCAGCCGATCGACCTGCCGAAAAGCCTTGCTCTGCACAATGCTATGAAGCACACGGCGAACCGCCGTCTCATGCTCCGTTGCTCTAGTCGCTACCTGCTGCTTCACTGCCACGGCGTCATCTTACTCCAGCTTTCCGCGAGGTTGCAGTGCGAAGATCATGCACTATGCCGACTGCCTGCAATGCGTCTCGGTCGTCAGGCTCAGCAGCACCGAAGCCAGCAGCAGCCACGCAATCAGCAGCAAAAATGCATGCTGGAACGCCGCCACGCTATACACGTGCACGCCGCGCGCAATCTGCCCGCTCCAGTAGTGGTCCAGCACCTTGCCCACCGCCGGCTGCAGCAGCATCGGCCCCACCATGTTGCCAATGTTCACCGTCCCCGAGATCGTCCCCAGGAACTGCATCGGCACCGCCTCCTTGCCGAACGCAAACCCGATGACCACCGATCCGCTCGCCACGCACGTCGCGGCCGCGATCGCGATGAACCCCGCAAGCGGAAGTGCCGGGAGAAAAAACATACAGCTCCATCCCGCCGCCGCCACAAGACATCCACCCACATAGATCGGCTTGCGCCTTCCAATCTTGTCCGAGAGCGCTCCACACAACGGGCTCGAGGCAGCCCAGCACGCAATCATCACCGAGCACACCGTCGCCGCTTCAGTTGGCGTCAACCCATAGCGAACCCGCAGGTATGGCGTTCCCCACAGACCCGTGAACGTGAGGATCGACCCCACGATCGCTCCCTGCGAAAGGAAAATCAGCCACGTGTTCCGATACCCGAAGATCCTCCGGAAGCCCTTCAGCAGGTCCACCGTGCTCATGTGGCCGCGCTGCACCGCCGCAGGAGCATGGCTGAGATAGCCAGCATCGCTCGGATCATTGCGCACGAAAAGCAGTGCCAGCAACCCGACTCCCAGCACCGCAGCCGCGGACACCATCACCACCGGCCGCCACGTGAACGCCTGTATCGCCATCCGCAGCGGAACTTGTGCCGTCAACGCTCCAAGATTTCCGAACAGCAGGCCCAGCCCCGAGAGCATCGCAAATCGCTTCGCCGGGAACCAGTGCGTCGTCAGCTTCAGCAGCACCACCCAGCCCACTGCCGTCGCTCCGCCAATAATCGCCCGCCCTGCACACGCCAGCACAAAGCTATGCGTGAACCCAAACAGGAACGTACCCGTCGCCGCGACCAGCGACCCGCCGATCAGCAGCTTGCGCGCCCCCCACAAATCAATCAGGATGCCCGTCGGAATCTGCATCGCCACATAAAAGTAGAAGTAGAACGCCGACAGGTTGCCCAGGCTTCCCGCCCCGATCGCAAACGCCCGCATTAGCTCGTCGGTCATCACTGCGGGAGACACGCGCTGATAAAAACCGATCAGGTAGTACAGCGCAGCAATCGCCCAGATGGACGCCGCCAGCCATAGCGGCGCGGGATGCGCCGGAGCCCGTGTCTCGAGCGCGCTGCCGCTCTCGGTCAGCACCGTTCCAACAGGGTCCTGCGCGGAGGAAGTCGTGCTGCCGGATTCCAACTCAACGGATTGCAGAGGGATCGAAGATACAGTCGCCATGAACGGGAGAAACACTAGCACCCGCAACGTAACGCCATCAATGAGCGAACCGTATCGCCACGGTTAGGCACCGGAAAGCCCTGATTCCCGGCGCTAGACTGAACCGTGGAATCGCCCGCTGCGATTTGTAGCTGAGGCGTTGCAGGAAAGGGATCGCCGCAACTCATGGCAACAACCAAGGTCATCACCGAAGAACAGAAGCTCGAGCTGGAACAGATGCTCAAGCGCGCGAACGCCGCGCTCGAAGCCATCAAGGACTACGATCAGCAGCGCGTCGACAAGCTCTGCCAGGCCATCGGCTGGGCCTGCGCCAACGAGACCACCTTCAGCCGCCTCGCCGCCAAGAGCATCGAAGAAAGCGGCCTCGGCGACCTCCCCACCCGCATCGGAAAGCGCTTCAAGATCCAGGGCATCCTCCGCGACATCCTCCCCGAAAAAAGCATGGGCATCATCGAGGAAGATCCAGCCAAAGGCATCGTCAAGTACGCCAAGCCTGTCGGCGTCATCGCCGGTCTCGTGCCCGTCACCAACGCCGCACTTACTGAGGTCGGCGTCGGCATCTTCGCCATCAAGGCCAAGAACGTCGTCATCTTCTCCCCACATCCCGCAGCGAAGCAAACCACCATCGAGACCGTCAACATTATGCGCGAGGTCCTCCGTCGCGAAGGTGTACCCGAGGATGTCTTTCAGGTCATCGAACGTCCCAACATCCCCGTCGCCAACCATCTCCTCAGCATCTGCGATCTCACCATCGCCACCGGTGGTCCCGCCATGGTCAAGGCCGCCTACAGCTCCGGAAAGCCCGCCTACGGCGTCGGAGCAGGCAACGCCACCATGGTCTTCGATGAGACCACAGACGTCGCTGAAGCCGCCCGCAACACCCGCATCAGCAAGGTCTCCGACAACGGCTCCGGCTGCTCCTCCGACGGCAACCTCCTCGTCGAAGCGACCGTCTACGACGCCTTCCTCGCCAAACTGCAGGAAGAAGGTGGCTATCTCGTCTCGCCCGAAGAGAAGGTCAAGCTCCAGGACGTCATGTGGGACGACGAGCGCCACCGCACCGCGCCCACCATCGCCCGGCCCGCAAAGAAAATCGCCGAGCTCGCCGGCTTCTCCATCCCCGATGGCAAGATTTTTCTCATCGTCCCCGAAGACCACATCGGCAAAGACTATCCCTTCTCCAGCGAGAAGCTGTCGCCCGTGCTTTCCATCTTCAAGTACAGCGGGTGGGATAACCTCCTCAAGATGGTCACCGAGATCTACAAGGTCGGCGGCCGCGGCCACTCCTGCGGCATCTACTCCTTCAACGACGACCACATCGACCAACTCGCTCGCCTCGCCCCGGTGAGCCGCATGATGGTCCGTCAGGCCCAATCCAAAGCAAACTCCGGCTCCTTCACCAACGGCATGCCCATGACTTCCTCGATGGGCTGCGGCATTTGGGGAGGCAACATCACCAATGAGAACGTCTCGCTCAAGCACTACATGCAGACGACCTGGGTGAGCCGCCCCATCCCGGAGAACCGCCCCTCGGAGCAGGAAATCTTTGGCGAATACTTCGGCACCCGGACTTACTAGATATCATCCCCACTTACTCCCAGCCCTCTCCACGTCCTGCGGAGAGGGCGATCTTTTGCCCCATCACCGCTGCAGCAACTAGCAACTCGAAGCTCATAGCCCGCCACTCACAGCTCAATCGTGCTTTTTCTTCAAACCTGCCACGCCACACAGCGTAACGCCTGCCCGAAGGCAGGCGTCTGCGTTGTGAAGCAAGCCGCGACCGGCCCGCTCAGCTCAGGTTAGAAGACGTACTTCAGAGCGAACTGCATGATGCGCGGATTGTCCGCCGTGGTGAAGTTGCCGAAGGTCGAACTGTTCCTTGCGCCGACTTGCGCATTCGTTCCGCCGGTCGCCGAGCTCAGGAAGATCGCCTCGTTGGGTACGTTGAAGACCTCCCACCGGAACTGCAGATACTGTTGCTCCCAGGTGTGGAAGTCCCGCAACAGGGCCATGTCGAGCTCGTAGCTCGCCGGACCAACGATCGTGAGCGGACGCGTCAGCGCATACGTTCCCGTAGCCGGGCTCGAAAACGCCGACGCCACCAGGTTGTTGTTCGCACCGAACCGCGTACGCGCCCCCGAATAAGGATTGCCAGTAATCACCGCAAGCTGATTGGAGATGCCGCTCAGCGCATTGTCGGATCCCGAAGTCACCGTGCCAAAGCCTCCACTGCGCGCCGTGAAGATGGTGCCGAGACCCCAGCCTCCCACCACCAGGTTAGTAAAGCGGCCCTCGAACTTCGGAGCATGCAGCACCGACGAAACGTTCGCCACCTGACGACGATCAGAGTCGCAGTTTGAGTAGCTATAGTTGCGTCCGTTGGGGTCATACGCCGGAGGAATGATGTACGAAGGGCCCGTCAGCTCCGTCGTCTCCGCCATGCTCAGGCAGTGCGCCCAGGTGTAATTGGCCACCAGGTCGATCGTCCTGGTGTGCGTCTGGAGCGACGCCAGTAGACCGTTGTAGTTGGCTCTACCCGCATCGTCATACTGCCCGATCGTGGCGTAGTATTTGCCCTGCGCAGGGTTGAGCAGCGAAAGCACGCGCCGTGCCTGCGTGTTTCCGGTCGTTGCGCCTGGTCCATAGACGCCCGGGTTCGCCTCATACGAAATCGGCAGATGCGATGTCTTGTTCCCCAGATAGGTGATCGAAAATAGGTAGTTCCCCACCTGTTGCTGCAGGCTCACGTTGTACTGCTGCAGGTACTCCGGGTTGAGGTTTGCTGGCATGTTGATGTAAGTGCCACCGGTAACAAACGGCGTAGCCGCGCTCAGATGCGACAACGCGGGAAATGGATCCTGTCCCGCCGGAGTCTGCGGATCGCCCGGATAGACGGACCACGGGTTCGTGAAGGGCACGTTGCCGTTCAGCGAAACCGTCTGTCCGAACGGCGGAGCATTCGAGAAGCGAGTATCGAAGAACATCTGCGGCGTGTCGTAGAACTTGCCGTAGCCCGCACGGAGGGACATCTTGCCCGTGCCGGTCGGATCCCAGATCACGCCCACTCGCGGTTCAAAGATATTCAGCGTGCCGGCGTTGTAGGAGCGTCCTGTGAAGCCAGTGTCGCCGGCAAACGTCAGTCCCGCTGGGGCCAATGGATAGACTGTGCTAATCCTGCCCGCCGCGAAGTCTGCCATGCTGAAGTGCTCAGCATGCGCGTTCCGGTTATAGAAAGGAATGTACGGCTCCCAGCGCAGGCCATAGTTGATCGTCAGGTTCCTTCGCACCTTCCATGAGTCCTGACCGTACGTACCCACGTAGTGATACACGTCGTTCTCGAGATCAGGATTGCCTTGCGTGAACGTCGTTCCTGTGCTCGTTTGCGTCCCCAGCAGGAAGTCCGCGTAACCCAGCTTTCCCGCGCCGTACAACGTACCGGCGAAGGAGAACGTCCCGTTCACCGGACGGCCGTTCACCGAGTTCATGTACGCGTAAAAGTAGTTGCCGCCGAAAGAGATCTGGTGATTCCCCCGAACAATGTTCACGTCGTCGACGAGCTGGTAGTCCGTCGTATTGAAGTAACCGGGATTGTTACCGCCCTGCCCCAGTGAAAAGCCATTCGTGATCGCGATGCCCATGAAACCCTTGTCCGCCGGGGTCGTGTAGTCGTTGATGCCCAGCGATGAGGGGTCGAAGAACGGATACAGCGTGCGCTGCCCCAATGTCCGATTTCCCGTCAAGCGGATCGAGTTGATGATCCGCGGTGTAATCGAGTACGTATGTCCAATCGTGACCGACTGGTCCTGGTTGAACTGGTTCACCTGGTTCGCCTGCAGCAGGTTGCCACCGGTCACCGTAACCGGTGAGTTGAACCGCGCGATGTAGTAGCGGGCAAAGACGCTCTGGCTCGGGTTAATCGTATAGTCCACGCGGCCAATCGCCTGCTGCTGCGTCGAGTTATTGGATAGGTAGACGTTGATCTGTCCGCAGCCGAGCGTACCCGTGTTGCCATTGCTCACTGGAATACCCGCAGCAATCGCATTGAGCGCCTGCTGGTTGAACAGCGCCGGGTTGATCTTGTTGCCAACGAACGGTGCAGGCAAGGTCAGCGCCGTTCCTTGGCACGCCGCCGAGGTGATCGTCGTGAAATCGCCCGCCATCATCGCCGGCGTAGGCACATAGACGGCCGTCGGAGCCTGCGTCGATCGCGTGATCGTTTCCTGAAATCCGCCAAAAAAGAATAGTTTGTTCTTGACGATCGGTCCGCCAATGACTCCGCCGAACTGGTTGCGCTTCAGGTTATCCCGCACCTTCACTCCAGTGGCCGAGTTATAACCGAAAAAATTCGCCGCGTTGAAGATGTAGTTTCGAACGAACTCAAAGACGTCGCCGTGGAACTGGTTGCTGCCGCCCTTCGTGATCACGTTCACCGCTGCCGTCGCGTGGTCGCCATACTGTGCCGGCAACGAGTTCGTCTCCACCTTGAACTCCTGCAGCGCATCCGGAAACGGAATAGGAAGGTTCAGGTTGTTGAAGAGATCGTTGTGCATGCCCCCGTCCATCACATACGCGACGCCGTTCGGCAGGCCACCGGCCACCGAAAGCGTGATCGACGGAAAGTTCTTGTTGGTATTAAGGTCCCCGGCCGGGGCCGTCGTCGTCGCGCCGGCCAGCGCAATCAGCTGGGTAGGATCACGTCCATTCAGAGGAAGATCCACCACCTGGCGCTGATCGATCACCTGACCAATGCCGTTTGTCTCCGTCTCCACCTGCGCCGTCGAAAGCGTCTCGACGGTCACCGTCTCCGTCACCGCGCCCGTCTCCAGCTTCGCGCTGATGTCAGGGTTCGTGCCGACCTGTAGCGTCACGCCTTTCGTCACGTAAGCCTTGAACCCCGGCGCATGCACCTCGATCATGTAAGGGCCCAGCGGAAGGTCTGGAGCCACGTATTGTCCCTGGGCATTCGTCATCACCGTACGAACCATTCCCGTGTCCGTCTGGGTTAGCTTCACCTCAGCATTTGGCAGCGCCGCGCCCGTTTGATCGGCGATTGTACCCGAGATCTGCGAAGTATTGAGAGACTGCGTCCGGCTGGTGCCGGGGACGAGCAGCAACAACATGGCTGCCAGCGTCAGGCGAGAACATTTCATGTAGTCCGACCTCAAAGAGTTGTGCCTTTGAGACTGACGCGTGCGACCGCGGGTCCTGGCATCCGCTCGCATACCTTCTGCGAGTCGCCGCGGATACTAGGAGTGACCTTCCCACCATGTCAATGAATGAACCGTGCCATCACCGTTCCATCCTGCTGTAACGTCGGACCGCTGATAGCGTGATCTGCGTGGTACCAGGCCTCGGCCACACGATGTGTGCGGACGGTGTACCGCACCTCCACTCCCGGTGTATTCCCCGCCCCCTTTCACCTCGCTACAGTTTGTCCATGCTCTCCGCTGGTATCCGTTCTGCTGCAGACTTCCCTGGAAGCGCTACGCGCCTCCTCATTCGCCTGCTCGCCTTGGTTGCACTGGCCGCGCTTCCGGCTGCAAGTGCCTACGCAGACCCCGCGCTATGGGTCGTCAAGGGACCCCACGCCAGGGTTTATCTCTTCGGCACCGTGCATGTCCTTCCCCCCGGCCGGGCCTGGCGCACGCTCAAGATCGACCAGGCCATGCAGGCCAGCTCCGGGCTCTGGGGCGAGGTCGCGAACCCCGAGGACCACGCAGCGATGCAGCAGCTGGCCCTGCAGTACGGCATCGATCGGCAACACCCGTTATCCAGCAAGCTCACCCGATCTCAGCTCAGCAAGGTGGATGTGGTCGCCAGGCAAGCCGGCTTGAGTGGAGAACGCGACGTCGACCTGATGCGTCCCTGGATGGCCGCTTTAACCCTCAGCATGGCCCCGGTGGTGCAGGCCGGCTATACCCAGCAAAGCGGCGTCGAATATGTGATCAAGCCCCTCTTCGTAAAGGCAGGCAAACCCGTCCACGGCTTTGAAACGCTCAGTCAGCAGATCCACATCTTTGCAGACCTTCCCCGTCGCGAGGAGCTGGATTACCTGGACGTCACCCTACGCGATTTCGACCGCGGTCCGCAGCAGCTCAACGACCTGATCGCGGCCTGGTACAAGGGTGATGAAGACGCTCTGGAAAGAACGATGGAGGGCGAGATCCACGACGACTATCCAGCCCTCTACCGTCGCGTCCTCGTTGACCGCAATCTCCGCTGGATGCCGACTCTCACCCAGCTCGTCCAGGGCAACCAGACCGTGTTCGTCGCCGTCGGTGCAGCCCACCTCATCGGTCCGGACGGCCTGCTGGCGCTGTTGCGCAAGGCCGGTTATCAAGTGGATCGGCTGTAAAGCTCACCGTCTGGTGATTGACGCTCCCCTGCCAGCCTGCTACCTTGGGCTCACAACCGTAGGCGATGGAGTTCGCCACGACGCCCGCCGTTCCGGCTGGAGCTGATAACTCCTACGATCTTGCAAACCAGATCCGTAGGAGATCCCTTGACCGAAAACACGCCCCGCAGCCTCTTCAGCGAACAGTTTCATATCGTCAAGGATCTGGCGCGTTGGATTCCCATTGCCTCCGCCGTCGGACTTATGGCGGGCACAGCCTCCGCAGTCCTGCTCGGCTCGCTCACCTGGGCCACCAATGTCCGCGAGTCGCACCACTGGCTGATCCTCCTGCTCGCTCCCGCGGGCTGGGCCGTGGGCACGCTCTACAAGCTCTTTGGTGGCGCGGTTGAGGGCGGCAACAATCTCATCCTTGAAGAGGTCCACGACCCGCAGGAGACGCTTCCCGCCCGCATGACGCCGCTGATCCTCATTGGCACGTTCGTCAGCCATCTCTTCGGCGCGTCGGTAGGTCGCGAAGGCACCGCGCTCCAGACTGGAGCTTCACTCGCCGATCAGCTCACCCGCCCGCTGCGTCTCTCCCCTGCCGAGCGCCGCATCCTGCTCATGGCCGGCATCAGCGCAGGGTTTGGCTCGGTCTTCGGCACACCGATGGCCGGGGCTGTCTTCGGCATCGAAGTACTCGCGATCGGCAAGCTCAGCTACGACGCCATCGCACCCTGCTTCCTTGCCGCCTTCATCGGTGATCTCGTCACACGCACCTGGGCACGCTACGTTCCCGGCGTCGCGCACACGCATTACGTGGTCGGCGACGTCCCCGCGATGAGCCTGCGCGGGATCGTGCTTGCGGCGATCGCAGGTGTCGCCTTCGGGCTCGTCGCGATGGCCTTTGCTCGGCTCACACATGCCATCTCGCACACCGCGCGCCGCTTCATCAAGCGCCCTGAGCTTCGCCCCCTCGCGGGCGGCCTGCTCGTCACCGCAGCCTTTCTCGCGCTGGGCTCTACGCGCTACCTCGGCCTCGGCATCCCCACCATCGTCGCCGCCTTCCACGACAAGCTGCCGCCCTATGACTTCGCCGGCAAGCTGATCTTAACCGCGACATCCATCGGCACCGGCTTCAAGGGTGGAGAAGTCACGCCTCTCTTCTTCATCGGGGCGACGTTGGGCAATGCGCTCTCACGGCTACTGCCGCTGCCCCCGGGGCTCCTCGCGGGCATGGGCTTCGCCGCTGTCTTCGCCGGAGCAGCGAACACCCCCATCGCCTCCACCCTGCTCGCAGTGGAGCTCTTCGGCGGCGAAGTCGGAGCGTATGCCGCCATTGCCTGCGTCATGAGCTATCTCTTCTCCGGCCACACCGGGATCTACGGCTCGCAGCGAGTGGGCCGCAGCAAGCTCGCGCGCCGCAATGCAGCCGAGGGCCAGTCACTGGCGATGATCGCCAAACGCGACATGGAAGAGGGACTCCCGCCGAACGTGGAGCCGGCAGTCGAGCCCGAAATCGCTGCAAAGCGCTGAAGCGATTACCGACCCGGATACCACGCGCTCGTAACGCTGGGTGGACCGGGGACATCTTTACACGACAAACACGATAGCCTGTTAAGAGGCGAACCCCTCGCGCGGCTCGGTGTATCCAATGAGTGCGTGGCGGGACGCACCATCCAGGGCTCGGCACGCAAGGATTCAACGGGCCCTGAAGGAGCTGTACGTGGCATCGATCGACGAAACCATCCAGTTGATTCGCATTGGCGAACAGC
This sequence comes from Bryocella sp., assembly GCF_058498515.1. Lineage (NCBI taxonomy): Bacteria > Pseudomonadati > Acidobacteriota > Terriglobia > Terriglobales > Acidobacteriaceae > Bryocella > Bryocella sp. The sequence goes on along the minus strand of NZ_JBMHYI010000070.1, from coordinate 122,368 downwards.
CAGGAGCAAGCAGTATCCGTAGTACGTGTTCGGCCGCATTGGCCGAAGGCCCCTGGGAGCACGACGCCGAGGGCTACGGCCCGGGCGCCTCGACTGCCGACGCCCTGCCCTCCGACGCACCCAAGCAAGGCATCATCCCCGCCGAGTACCGCAACGCCTCGCCGGCGGATCTCGATCTCCGCATCCGCGCCGCAAAGCATACCCTTGGCGAACGCCTCGTGATCCTCGGCCACTTCTACCAGCGCGACGAGATCGTGCGCTACGCCGACTTCCTGGGCGACAGCTTCCAGCTCGCGCAGGCCGCGAAGACGAGACCCAACGCCGACTACATCGTCTTCTGCGGCGTCCACTTCATGGCCGAGACCGCCGACATGCTCTCGCGTCCCGACCAGACCGTCGTGCTGCCCAACCTCGCCGCCGGCTGTTCCATGGCTGACATGGCCGAGATCGACTCCGTCACCGACTGCTGGGAGGAACTCACGTCTGTCCTCGGCTCGGCGAATGACGTCGAAGGCAAGCAGCCCGTTCTGCCTGTCACCTACATGAACTCTGCTGCCTCGCTGAAGGGCTTCTGCGGCGAGCACGGTGGCGTGGTCTGCACCTCGTCCAACGCGGAGACCGTACTCCTGTGGGCCTTTGAGCGTGGTCAACGCGTCCTCTTCTTCCCCGACCAGCACCTGGGCCGCAACACCGCCAAGAAGATGGGCGTCCCGCTTGAGCAGATGCCGATATGGGATCCTAACAAGCCGATGGGCGGCCTCACACCCGATCAGATCCGCGACGCAAAGGTGATCCTCTGGCACGGCTTCTGCTCCGTACACAAGCGCTTCACCGTGGACCAAATCAATTTCGCTCGCATGCGTCATCCCGGCGTGCGCGTTATCGTTCACCCGGAGTGCACGATGGAAGTCGTCGACGCCGCCGATGAGAGCGGTTCGACCGAGCTCATCAAGAAGCGCGTCGAAGCCGCTCCCGCGGGCTCCATCTTCGCCATCGGTACCGAGATCAACATGGTGCAGAGGCTTGCCAACGAGCACCCTGACAAGACCATCTTCTGCCTCGACTCCATCATCTGCCCCTGCTCGACCATGTACCGCATTCACCCCAGCTACCTCGCCTGGGTCCTCGAGTCGTTGGAGCGTGGCGAGGTCCTCAACCGCATCACTGTGCCCGAGACCATCGCTGTCCCGGCACGGATTGCGCTGGAGCGTATGCTCGCGCTGAAGCCTAACCCGAAGGGACCTGCAGCATGAATCGCCGCAAGAAGATCATCGTCGTTGGCAGCGGCATCGCCGGCCTCATCGCCGCGCTGGAGCTGAGCAAGCACCACGACGTCACGCTCATCACCAAACATGAGCTCGCCGAGAGCAACACGCGCTGGGCGCAGGGTGGCATCGCCGCCGTCATGTTCCCCGACGACACCGTCGCCGAGCACATCGAAGATACGCTCCGGGCCGGAGCTGGCCTCTGTGATCGCGAAGCCGTCGAAGTCCTCTGCACGGAAGGCCCCACGCGCATCCGCGACCTCATCGCGCTGGGCGTCGAGTTCGATCGGCACGAAGGCGAGCTCGCGCGTGGTCTCGAAGCGGCACACTCGCACGCACGCATCCTTCACGCGAAGGGCGACGCCACGGGCCTTTCCATCGAGCTGGCTCTGGTGCACGCCGTGCGTTCTTCGAAGGTCAACGTGCTCGAGTACACCTTCGCCTGCGATCTCTTGATCGAGCGCGGTATCGTGACGGGCATGGAGGTGCTGCAGGCCGGCACGCGCCGCACCCTCAGCGCCGATGCCGTCGTGCTCGCCAGCGGTGGTGCAGGCCAACTCTACCGTCATACCACCAACCCCATCGGAGCCACCGGCGATGGCTTCGCGATGGCCTTTCGCGCCGGTGCTCAGATCGCCGACGCAGAGTTCTATCAATTCCATCCCACCGCGCTCGCGACCGGCGACACCTTCCTTATCTCCGAAGCTGTGCGCGGCGAAGGAGCTGTCCTCATCGATACCCATGGCCGCCGCTTCATGCAAGCCATCCATCCCGATGCCGAGCTCGCCCCGCGCGACGTCGTTGCTCGGGGCATCGCGATGCAGATGGCCGAGCAGAACGGCGCCCCGGTTCGCCTCGATGCCACCGTGCTCGAGCAGCGCAACGGCAAAGGCTTCCTCGAACGCCGGTTCCCCAGCATCCATCGCGCCTGCCTCGCGCGTGGCATCGACTGGACGATCGACCCCATTCCCGTCACACCCGCTGCGCACTACTGGATGGGCGGGGTTCGCACAGATCTCTTCGGCCGCACCTCGATCCCCGGGCTCTTCGCCGTAGGCGAGGTCGCCTGTACCGGAGTACATGGCGCCAACCGCCTCGCTTCCAACTCGCTGCTCGAGAGCCTCGTCTTCGCGTGGCGCTGCGCAAACCTGCTCAACGGCGACGCCGAGTGGCAGAGCGAGCGCTGGTCCATCCCAGCCACGCAACAAGTTGCCTCCCTCCATCTACCTTCCTCCACCAGCGTGCTCACTCGGCCAGTCAACCGGCAGACGTTACAGGCAGTGATGTGGGACGCCGTGGGCATCGAGCGCAGTGGCTCCACGCTCCGCGCCGCGCTTGTGCAGCTCGATAGCTGGCGCGCTTTCGGCGGCGACCTCGAATCGCTGGAGACCGCGAATCTGCTGGCTATCGCACGTGTCGTCACCGCAGCCGCACTGGCCCGCACCGAATCCCGCGGCGCTCACTTCCGCATTGACTATCCGGAGGCGCAGGAACTTTGGCGTCGCTCGCTGGTTTACTCGACCGCGACCCAAACCGACACGGCAGATGAACTGGCGGTATCGCGCTGATGCGTCCGTTCCTCGCAGCCCCTCCGGCCTCTGCGATTGACGCTCTCGTCCGCATGGCGCTCGCCGAAGATGCTCCCTGGGGAGACATCACCGCGCAGTCGCTCATCCCTGAAGACGCGCGCACTACTGCGAAACTCGTCGCCCGGGAAGATGGCGTATTCTGCGGCGAAGATCTCTTCACCGCCGCCATGAGGCTCTCTGGCGACGTAACCATCAGCTTCGCCATTCATGACGGCGAAAGCTTCCTGAGCAGTGACGTGATCGCCACCGTTGACGGCTCTGCGCGAACTATCCTCACTGCGGAACGCGTCGCGCTGAATTTCACGCAGCGCCTCTGCGGCATCGCTACCCTCACTGCAAAGTATGTGCGTGAAACCGAAGGCTCTCACGCGTGCATTGCGGACACACGCAAGACCACGCCTGGCCTCCGTCTCATCGAGCGCTACGCCGTCCGCTGCGGCGGTGCGCATAATCATCGCTTCTCGCTCTCCGATGCTCTGATGGCCAAGGACAATCACCTTGCTATCCTTACGGCGAATGGCGAACGCGATCTCACCTCTGCGCTTCGCGAGAGCTTCGCTGTATTGCCTCACACTACGCACAAGGAAGTTGAGGTCGATCGCCTCGACCAGATCGAAGCTGTGCTGGCCGCTGGCGTAGACACCATCATGCTCGACAACTTCTCGCTCGATGATCTGCGCACCGGCGTTGCGCTTATCCGTCAACGCAGCAAGCGCGAAGAAGGCAACCGCCGTGTGCTCATCGAAGCCAGTGGCGGAGTGTCGCTCGAGACGGTCCGTGCCATCGCCGAGACCGGAGTAGACATCATCTCCGTAGGAGCTCTCACGCACAGCGTGCGAGCCCTCGACCTCGGCCTCGACATCGACTAGCTCCATCGCAAACAAGAATGGCCTGCACTGGATCACCGGTGCAGGCCATTCTCGTTTGTGACGATGAGAGCTATTTGTGCGGATACGCGACCTCGAGCGTAAGAATCTCGTAGGGCTTGATGGGTGCCGTCACAACGCCGTCCGCCAGCCTCGCGCGCCCCGCCTCCGGCTTCTCCATCAGGTTGGTCTCCGTCACGCGCAGCGCGCCCGCTGGCACATGCAGCTTCACCTCGCTGGCCTGCCCCGCATACTCGTACATGCGGAAGATCAGCGCGTCGGAATCCTCCGCCTTCTTCACGGCAGTCAGGACCACGTTCGGATTCTCTACACTCACCATAGAAGCCGCCGCAGGCATCGAGCCCGCATGCGCCATCACCTGCGCCGCCGTCAGCGGATCGTTGAACTCGTAGCCAAGCTGCACCGTATGCGCATCCTTCCACGAGCCAGTGTGCGGGTAGATCGCATACGCGAAGTGCTGCTCCCCACGGTCCGCATCCGGATCAGGCCACGTCGCCGAGCGCAACAGCGTCAGCCGCAGTTCGTTGCCCACCGCATCGTAGCCATACTTCGCATCATTGATCAACGACACACCCTGCTTCGCGTCGCCAAGGTCCGCCCACTTCAGTGCCGGGACCTCGAACTGTGCCTTCTCGAAGCTGTTGCTGCGCGTCGTCGGCCGCTCGATCGAGCCGTAAGGGATTTCATACGTCGCCTTCGGCCCGGTCGCGGCGAGCGCCACCGAAGCCTTCAGCAGCACATGCGTCTCGTGCCAGTCCACGTTGCCATCGACTCGCACGAAGGGAGCATCGGCATCGAGCGAAATCTCCTCAACGAAGCTCGACTTCTGCCAATGACGAGCGATGCGCACGGTCTTGCGCAGGGGGCCGTCGGTCACGAGCGAGATCGAGTCCACCGCAGAGATCGGCGTCATCGGCTTATCCAGCGTGCCCGGATCGATGTTCCACGCATCGTACTGCTTCGGCGTGTCAGACCAAGTCTGCAGCTGGTTGCCACATGAGTTTGCCGCGAGGTACTCCACGCCACCCGATTGCAGGCTCGTGATGCAACCCGTCTTTTTGTCAATGACCGCCTTCACCTTCGCGTTCTCAAGCGCGATCCCGCCAGCGCCTTGCGTGGCCTTCAGGCTGCTCGTCGCATCAGCAGTTCCACTCTCCGCACGAATCACGGCATACCCGAGCGCGGGAACATCCTTCGCTTCGACGAGCATGTGCACCAACCCGTCGTTCTTTGTGTTGGCTACCGGCTGCGCGAGCATCGGCTTCCCTGCCGCATCGACGAAGTGCACTGCCTTCGCCTCATCCGGCGTCGCAACCGCAACCTCCACCGTGCCCGAACTCGGCCACGCCTGCGGGTTCACCAGCATCACCGGCACACCTGAGCTCACACGAGTGTCCGCATGCAGTGCCAGTGCTTGGGTCGATGCTTCGCTGATCAGTTTGTCGGAGTGGAAGACCTCCGTGTACTCCTCCTGCGCGTCGCGATAGATCACACCAATGCCCGAGCCTGCAGCGAGATCATGAAACTGGTTGAAGGTGATCTTCTTCCAATCCTCGGTCAGTTCCGCGCCCGGATATGCCGCTCCATCGAGCCACGCGAACGACGCAAGCTTCTCCGCATCCAGCGTCGCCAGCTCACTGTGGCGGTTGTTCCACTTGTGCTTCGCCTGCGTGGTGTACACGCCACGGTGATACTCGAAGTAAAGCTCATCCTTCCAAGTGGGAACGCCCATCATGCCGAGCTTCCCTGCAGCAGGCGCGGTCCACCCCTTCGCCAGCGAATCGTAATTCCACGTAGGCGAATCCGGGTTGATCTTCTTCTGCACGTCGTCGAAGTAGCTTTGCGCCGTGCCATAGCGCATGGTGGGCACAGCCGCGTCGCCCTGCTTGCCGGTCGCGATCCAATGATCAGCCTCATCAAGCATCACGCGCGTAGGCCCACCGCCATGGTCGCCCACACCGTACAGGTCCAGCTCCTCGCTGGTTCCGGGGTTACGCTCAGCCGATTCCGCAAAGTCCGCCGAGATGCGCGACGGGCTCACGTTCGTATGCACATAGTCGGTCGGGAAGTACGTCAGCACCTTCGAGCCATCCGGTGATTCCCACCAGAACAACCGGAAGGGCAGCTGGTTGGTATCGTTCCAGTGCATCTTTTGCGTCACGAAGTAGTCCAGCCCCGAGCGCTTGTAGATCTGCGGCAGTTGCCAGTTGTAGCCAAACGAATCCGGGTTCCATCCGATGCGCGCCGTCACACCGTAGAGATCCTTGAACGCTCGCTGACCTACGAGCAGCTGTCGCACCAGGCTCTCGCCGTCAGGGATGTTCAGGTCCGGTTCCACCCACATGCCGCCCACAATCTCCCAGCGTCCTTCCTTCACGCGCTGCTTGATCTGCGCATTCATCTCCGGATACTTGTCCGCCATCCACTGGCTGTACTGCGCCGCCGACTGCGAGAAGGTATAGTCCGGGTACTCATTCATCAGCTGCAGCGCGCTCGAGAACGTACGCTTCACCACGTCGACGGTCTCGGTCTTGGGCCACAACCACGCCGCGTCGATGTGCGCGTTGCCTGCCTCCACCACCTTGGCCTTCGCCATCTCCGGGTGCAGCGTGTTGAGGATCGCCTGCGACTTGCGTAGCGAAGCGTCGAACGCGCCCTGATCGCCCGCAGCCAGCGCCTTCATGTCGATCGATGCAACCGCCTCCTCGACCTTCGGCAGCAGATCGCGGCGCGATGGCGTCAGCGCCGGAAGGATGCTTTGCGCGGACAGCGCCTCCGTGCGAATGTCATCCGGGTTCGGACGGGTCGAACTACCATCCGCGTTCGGTTCGATGCGCAGCCGCACCGTGCGAAAGCGCTTCGTGTCCACCGTCGCTAGCAGCTTCACCGCGACCAGCACCTTGTCCCCAGGCTTCGCCGGCTCGAAGAGCACAATCGGCTCCAGATCCTCGCCCAGAGCAACACGTCGTCCGTTGAAGTAGATGATCTCCGGCATCGGCCCGTTCGCGTCGGCCTGGAACTGGAACCACACACGCGCGCCAGTGATGTCATAACCGTTCAGAGTCTTCGGGATCTCGATCTCGCGGCGGAACCAGACGGCTTCCTTTGGCGCGGTCATGCCTGCCTTGACTGTCTCCCACTTCGAGTCGTCCAGCGTGACGGACTCCCCATGTGGCACGTCGCCCGCGTGAAACTTCCAGTCGGTGGCCGGCAATGCGTCCAGCGAAGCCAGCGTGTTGAGCGTGTCCTTCGCACCCTGCGAAAGATTCTTCACCTCGCGAACAGGGGTAAAGGATTGCCCGGAGGCGGAAACGGCGGCTAGACAAACAACGGCGGCGGAGATGAGGATGCGCACGGACGCCATACTACCACTTCTGAGAGCGCTCCCATACCGGACATATCGCACATCCCCTAGGACTGGCAGTCATTTTCCGCCGCCAAATCGCCGCCACGCAAGCGGACCGCTGCCGGCAAAAGCCCTGGCCGCACACCGCTACAGGGTGGAAAACGCCTGCTCCCGTTCACACGGCATTCGTCGTCCGCTCACAGCATCGTTACATCCCCTGCCTAGCCTTCGGAGCAGAAGTCCAACATCCGTAAAACCAAGGAGAACTATGCAGCGACCCTACTTCGGGTGCCTGTTTCTGTCTGCCAGTTTGTTGTTCTGCCTTTCTTCGCCAGCACAGACCTCCTCGGCCGCTACTCAGGGCCCGAGCGACCAGACCTCCACGCCCGACGCGGCCACTCCGCAGAAGTACCAAGCCTCCGACTCGGTCACCGTCTCCGTTACGGCGCCAGGCCAGGACCGCGATGAGCAGTCGATTACCGGCGAGCTCCTCAAGGAAGCCACTCCAGGCACCAGCCCAATCGCCATGCTGGAGCATCTGCCCTCCGTCGAGGTCACCAAGTCCGACCCCTTCGGCGCATACGAATGGGCCCTGCGCATCAACGTCCGCGGCTTCAATCAGAACCAGCTCGGCTTCACGCTCGATGACGTGCCACTCGGCGACATGAGCTACGGCAACCTCAACGGTCTGCACATCAGCCGCGCGCTCATCGACGAGAACATGGGCAACATCATCGTCTCGCAGGGTTCGGGTTCGCTCTCTGTCGCGTCGAACAGCAACCTCGGCGCCACCGTGCAGTTCTTCTCCTCCGACCCCAGTGACAAGCAACACTTCGACGCGCACCAGACCTTCGGCAGCTTCGCCGACACTCGCAGCTTCGCCCGCTTCGACTCCGGCCTGCTGAAGACCGGCACCAAGTTCTACATCGCCGGCGTCTACCAGGCGGCCAACAAGTGGAAGAGCCTGGGCGAAATCAACCAGCACTACTACCAGTTCAATGGCAAGCTCGTGCAGACACTCGGCTCGAAAGGCGTCTTCACCTACTTCATCGACTACTCCAACCGCGCGGAGGTTGATTACCAGGATCTCAACAAGGTCTGGGTGCAGAAGCTCGGGTACAACTGGGATAACTTCGGCGACTGGGCCACTGCTATCCAAGCCGCCAACGCCTACAACGCGCAGGGTAAGACTGGCTACAACCTCTATCCCGGCGTGTCGACCGCTTTTCCCGGCGCGATTCCCTCCCTGCAGAGCGGCTTTGGCGATCTCTCCAACGATCCTGAGGATGCGGGCTACTACGGCGGTTCCGGCCTTCGCAAGGATCTGCTCACCTACGCGAACCTCAAGTACGCCTTCACGCCTAAGATCACGCTCTCCGTCACCGGCTACGGCCACCGCAATAACGGCCGTGGCCTATGGTTCACGCCCTACGTGCCCACCTTCGACGCCAACTACAACCAGCTCTCCCCGATCTCGCTGCGCACCTCCGAGTACGGCATCAGCCGTGGGGGCGTCGTCGCGTCCATCGCCTACGACACCGGCAAGAACAAGCTGGAAGGCGGCGGCTGGTATGAGAAGGAGACCTTCGACCTCTCCCGCCGCTACTACGCCACCTCGCTCTATGAGCCCATGCACTCTCTCTACGAGTTCCCGAAGAATCCCTTCTGGACCCAGTGGGCTTACACTTTCCCCGAGTACGTCTACCAGTTGCACGTCGAGGACACGTACCACTTCACCTCTCGCCTCGGCGTCACCGCCGGCTTCAAGACCATAGAGACCAACATCAACGGCAAGCTGGCCGGCTTCGACGAGGGCCTGAGCCTGCTGAACCCCACGGACGTCGCCTCCAACTACGCGCAGGGTAGCCTGCGCTCCGGCAAGCCCTTCCTTCCGCAGTTCGGCGGGGACTGGAAGATCGACAAGCACAACGAAGTCTTTGCCAACGTGGCCTACAACGTCCGCGCCTACCAGGCCGGCGGCAACGGCTTCGGGACCTCGCCCTGGGGAACCACACAAGCCGGCTTCAACGCCCTCACCAGCACTCTGAAGCCTGAAACCTCATGGACCGAAGAGGGCGGCTATCGCTACAACAGCGAGCCCGTCCAGGTGCAGGTCAGCTACTTCCACGTCAACTTCCACGACCGCCTGCTCGCCATTCAACAGGGCCCCGGCATCGCAGGTGGTGCCTCGCTGCTCTCGAACGTCGGCGGCGTGACCACCAACGGCTTCGACGCGGCGGGCAACATTCGCTTCGGCAACGGCTGGGTGCTCTACAACGGCTTCACCTACTCAAAGTCGGCCTATGACTCCGACTACACCGTGACCAGCAAGACCGGAGCTCCGACCACCTATGACACCGCCGGCAAGATTGTGGTGGACAGTCCCAAGGTGCTCTACAAGAACGAGCTCTCCTACCATCGTGCGGGCTTCGCGGCGCACCTCAGCTCGGACATCATGGGCATGCGCTACTTCACATACACCGATGACAACTCCGTGGGCAGTCGCGCGGTCGTGGACTTCGGCCTCGACTACCACAAAGACGAGGTGGGCAAGTTCGACCAGGTGAAGGTCGCCTTCAACGTCTTCAACCTTGCCAACAACAGGTACTGGGACACGATCGGCACCAACGGCTTCGTTGCTTCCGACCCCACCTCGGTCAGTAACAATACGCTGCAGCAGGGCTTTCCACGAGCCTTCTCCGGCACGCTCAGCGCACGCTTCTAACGCACATTCTCGCAGTCAGAAACAGCAAGCCGGCGGAGAGCAACCACTCTCCGCCGGCTTGCTGTTTGTCTTGTGCCTGGAACTATTCCTTCACTGCAGCGAACGTATCCGCCTCATCGTTCAACTCGCCCGGCGTCGCCGCGTGCGAGAAGATGATCACTCTATACCGGAACGTCGCGTTCTTGCCTTTGGGGATGGAGTACTTGAACGCCGGCTGCTTCGTATCGAAGATGCTCACACCGAGCGGATTCGCAGCAAACAGACCATAGCCGCGAGCATGCCAGTACGTCGGATAGCCAGGGTTCTGCGGATGATCCACGATGGCGATCGTCTCCGTCTTGCCCTCGGTGCTACCCGTGAGCAAGCACCAACGGCCACGTGTGCCCCACACCTTCGGGCCCTTCACTCCCTCGCTCGTCAGGTAGACGCCCGTCGCCAGCGAGTTGTCCACCGCAGCAACCTGCGTCGGACGTCCTGTCGCATCGGTGAACATGCCACCCTTCTCTTCCGGCGACTCCAGCCAGCGTGCTACGCGAATGCCCAGCAGGCCCTCCTTGTCGTCGTTGAACGTCACATCGGTGATCGCGTGCAGTGTCACGAACAGGTCAATGCCGCGCTCACCTTTCTTCTCCCAGAACACGTACCTCGTCTTCTGCTCCATAAGCCTGGTGCCGTCGCCGGCTTCCCATTCGGAATCCGCGACGATCTCTCCCTTATCCGTGCCGCTCTTCGTCAGCGACACACGGCCCGGGATGACCGTGCCCATCTTCGGCTTCTGCTCCTCCGGAATCGCCGTGGAGTTGTTCCAGAAGTCGAACCCATCGGCGTTGCCGTAGTTGAACCAAAGCCCTGCGTGATGCGGATGATCGACGCGCTCGTCATCCTTCGGCTCCAGCGGAAATCCGCGCGTCACCGTGGTCCCGTCATCCGATACCAGAGGGTACAGTACCGGCTTCATCAACGTGGTCGGCCAGCGGTACGACGTGAAGAGGTGGCCATCCATCATGACGTCGATGCGCCGATCCGCATCACGCTTCACGATGCGCACCCCGCTCTCCTTCTTTTCCGCCGGCTCACCCTTCTTTTTGAGAATAGGAAACGCTGCATGCGCGCTGCCCACCGTGGTCGCGGCCAGCGCGAACCCCAACGCGCCGGCCACCCAGTTCTTATGCATAAACCTTGCCCCCCGCCATCACCTGCTGTGTCTTCTCGTCAAATGTAACCTTCTGCCCTGTCTGAATCGCAGCCACATTCATGCACAGCGCGATCGAGTGGCTATACCCTGCCTCGATGCTCGCATTCGGCGTCTTGCGACTGCGCACGCACTCCATCCAGTTGCGCATGTTGGCGTTCGTCTGAGGATCGCCCTTTGCGGCCGCCCCCGTCGCGTCTGTCTCCACCTTGTCCCCCGAACCCAGCGACATCGTCGGCAGAAGGTTGGGCTCCATGTGCATCTCGTCCGCGAACTTCTTCGTCAGCCCGCCTGTCGGAGTCACCGTCTGCTTGTCCATGTCGATCATGCCGGCATTGGAGTAGTACAGTTCCTTCACCCCGCCGGCCGAGTTCGTAAACCGCGACGTGTACTGCACCTGGAAGCCCTTCGTCAGGTCGTCCAGCGGGCCATAGTCGAATACCGCCGTCATCGTATCCCAGTTCGTCCGGCCGTCCTTCCAGTGGTAAATACCGCCGTTCGCCACCACGCTGCGTGGATGCGGCAACCCAGTAAACCAATGCACGGTGTCAATTTGGTGAACGAGCCACTGGTCTGGAATCCCGGAGCTATAGGGCCAGAACAGCCGAAACTCCAGGTACTTCCGCGCGTCAAACTTATCCTTGATCCGGCCCATGCAGTACCGGGTCCAGTCTGTGTCTTCTTCCTTCAACAACGGCACCACATCGGGCCTCCGCCAGCGTCCCGGCTGGTTCACATTCCAGCTCATCTCCACCATGACGATGTCGCCGAACTTCCCGCTCTGGATGTACTCCGCCGCCTTCATGTAGCTCGGCGTTGAGCGGCGCTGCGTTCCCACCTGCACAATCTTGCCGCTCTCGTGTACCGCTTTGCGGAAGGCCCGCGCATCGTCCATGAAGTGCGCCGTGGGCTTCTCCACATAGGCGTCGCGCCCCGCCTTGACTGCTTCAATGCCGTGCCGCGCGTGCTGGAAGTCTGCCGTCGCGATCAGCACCGCATCCACATCCTTGCGCGCGTACAGCTCGTCGTTGTTCCGCACCACATCGACCTTGCTACCGCTCACTTTCTCGATGTATGCCGCTCCCTCTTCACGCGCACGCTTCCAAATATCGGACACCGCCACCAGCTCGAAGTTCATCGCCTTCTGGCTCGCCACGAACGCCGGAATATCGCCGCCGCGCATGCGATCTCCGCACCCCACCACACCCGTCCGCACGCGATCGTTCGCTCCACGCACCGCAGCGTAACTCTTTGCGCTCATGCCCGCGACGGTGACGGCCGCCGCCGCTCCCCCCGCCTTCAGAAACTCCCTGCGATTGGTCTCGCTCATTGCACTCCTCACTCGCTGCGCACAGGCTTCCCCGCCCTGCCAGAGGTCTCCCGCAACAGGTCAGACAGCCATTTCAAAAGCGCAAGCAGTATTGCACGAGTGAAACTGTCCCGTCGTCCCCAATCCAAAGTCCTGAGCCTTCGTCGATTCGGGACAAGAGGGGGTATCTTCCTTCACATTAACGCTCCCTGCGTCACCAGGAAACCTGTTAGGCTGCCGCAACTAGACTGGAGGGGAGCATGAAGTCCCCGGAGACGTCGTCCTCAGAAAAGACGGGAAAACCCAAGATGATCCTACTGGTAGAAGACAGCTCGGACATTCGCGAACTCGCGACCTCCACGCTGCGCAGCGCCGACTTCGAAGTGGTCGAGGCCTGTAACGCCGAACAAGCCTTGGAGATCCTCGCGCAGATCCCCGGCGGGCCGGACCTGCTGATTACCGACCTGATGCTCCCCGGTCTGAACGGTACCGAGCTCGCCAACCGCGTCTGGGCGCTACATCCCCACGTGCGTGTGCTGTACACAACAGGCTACGGCGCGGAATCCGTCGAGGTCGACCCCGCCACAGGCATGGCCTCGCACCTCCAGAAACCGTTCTCCCTCCGTGCCCTGCGCCAGCGCGTCCGGGAAATGTTGGACCTACCAGCCGCCTCCTGAAACGTTCCCCCGGGCAAGGCTCTGGGATTCCGCGTTCAGTCCACATTCCATGACGTTCCTGCGGGACACGGACGCCAGCTCAGTCTTCGTTCAAAAGTGCCACACGCCGAGCAGATCCACAGTGCGGGATGTGTCGCTTGAGACATACGGTGCGTTTATCCTATGAGGAGTTCTAGATCGCAGGTCGCTTGACGCTTTGTGCATCTGGATCGATGCGACGTAAACTATGTGGTAAGGCGCAACAAAATGTTTCTAGCTGCGGAGCAAGATATTAGGTTCCAGCCACACCACTCGGAGTGGTCGGGAAAAGGAATCGTAATTCCCACTCGCAATGCCGCCGGCGATTGGGCTGCGCTGCAGACTTCCATCGAGTCTCAAGGCATTCCACCCCAACAGGTCCTGGTGATCGACTCGTCCTCGGTGGATGGGACCGAATCGCTGGCGCGCGACAGCGGCTATAGAGTCGTGCGCATACAGCAAGCTGACTTCAATCACGGCGCCACCCGACAATCGGCGTGGGGCTATTTCCCGGATGCCGAAGCGCTGCTCTTCATGACGCAGGATGCTATCCTGGCGTCACCGGTGTCGGCGCTGAATCTCTTCAGCGCCCTATCGGATCCAGGAGTGGGCGTAGCGTTCGGCCGCCAACTCCCCCGCGCGAACGCGAATCCCATTGAACGCCATGCGAGGTCGTTCAACTACCCGGGCCAATCCTATGAGCGGGACTTCGAGAGCCGCAAGCGTTATGGGATGAAGTCGTTCTTTTGCTCCAACAGCTTCGCCGTGTATCGCCGCAGCGCTTTGCAAGAGGTCGGTGGCTTCCCCCGGCACGTGATCTTCGGCGAAGATGCGTATGTGGCAGCCAAGCTCCTGATGGCCGGCTGGAAGCTGAGATATTGCTCGGATGCGGTCGTCGTTCACTCCCACCCTCTATCGGTGGTCGAGGAATTTCGCCGCTACTTCACCGTTGGCATGTTCCACGACAGAGAGATGTGGCTGCTGGAGACCTTCAGCACAGCGAACAGCGAAGGTTCCCGTTTCGTGAAGTCGGAGCTAAGGTACGTCGCGAAATACGCACCATATCGGGTCCCAGAGGTTTTGGTCCGCACGGCCGCCAAGCTTTTGGCCTATCGACTGGGCCGAATGGAGTCGAAACTCCCCTTGGCGATCAAGCGGAAACTCTCCGGGAACAAAAACCTACAGTCATAGGTCCGGGCTGCGGATCAGGGTCGCGTGTAAGTCGGGCAGGTGCCGACCGATCCCCCACGAAGGCTTCCCTCATGGAATGCCACGGCTGCAATCCGCCCGGCTAACTGTCCCGATCGTTCACTCCCGTGCAGTCTTCAACACACGAAGTAATCGCTCACAGGCGTGCCCTAAAACGTCTTACTCTTCGGTTTGATTGTCAGCGCCCGCGGCGTCCATGTGATCTGCAGGCGCGCACTTCCGTTATCTTGTCCGCCCACTGTCATGGATGGGATCAGGAATCTCTCGTACTGACCAAAGACGTCAGCGGTCCAATCCTTGCGGAAAGCCCAGGATGCCTTTACAAATCCATCTGAGACCGTCCCGCCTCCAAGAAGAAAGTTCTCGCTGATCTTGCTTTGTCGGTAGCCCACCTCCAGACGCGTCCGCGGTGACACCCAGTATCCGAGACGCCCCTCGAAGGCTCTGGCATCCCGCCCCGTAGCGTTTCCGAGCAGGAACCCCTTGTTCGTATTTCCGTTGCGGTACTGATTATTTATGAAGAAGCGCGTGCCTCCCTCATCCCGCGCCAGTTCCTCAGAACTCGTCATCTCGAAGCGGAAGTCCATGTGCGGCTGCCATGGCAGCCGCGCAAGATACATGCCAGGGTTCCAGGCGACGCGACGCGGAGCATCGATGGGATTCACCTCATCGTCTGCATAGGCATCCGCATAGATCGTCAGCAGGTCACGAAGTCCCGGAACATGAAGCCGGAAATCGAAGTCGCTCTTCCGGTCGCCGGGATCAGTACGATCTCCGTACGCACCCGTGCCCGTCGAGTTGCTACTGAAGAGGTTATGGTAGACCGCGCCGATCGTCATCGGATGGCCTTGCCCAAGAAAGATCGACCAGCGCGTGAAGCTTACCTCCACGTGTTGTCCGAAGATCAACTCGACCTTGCCACCGTTGAAGTATGGCCGGTTCGGGTAATGCTGTCCGGAGAGCTTTCCCGCCACGAAGTCAAAGCGATAGCTGCCTAGGGATGGAAAGAATGGAATGCTGTGCGGTCGGGCCGACACGAACTGCAAATTGTATGTGGGCTCCGCATTGCTGGAGAACGCGAACGGTCCCATGGTCGTAGGGCCCCAGTAGATCTCCTGCTTGCCGAAGCTGAGTTCGTTGCCAGCAAACGCGATCCCCGCATAAAGGTCCAGTGGTCGCTGCCTGACATACGCGGGCTGCGCCGGGGCGACCACCGAGAATCCCGGCGGAGTAGATCCGAAGGGCGTGTTATCCAGCTGGCTTATGAAATTGGACTGTTGCTGCGTTACAGCCGGTAATCCAGGATCCGTCTGCAGTTCCTGCCGGTCGTAGACGAAAAAACGTCCTGAGGACCAGCGCACCGCGTATCCCGCAATCAGGCTGCCACCACGACCAAGCGGTCTGCCAAAGTCGTTCCACCACGTCTGGCCGAAGTGGAACCCGTCCATCAATGCAGGGCCAACAATCGATCCGAAGCGTGCGTACGCTGACTCAAGCACTACCTGAGCGCTGTCATCGGGTTCTACCAGATAGTTTTCCAGGTCGGGCAATAAGCGCTCGGCCTCAGTGCGAATTCCTGGCCGCGTGGTCTCGTCAAGGCTCCCAAAGCCATGCAGCTGATCTTCGACCTCACGCACTTGGCGCCGGCACTCCTGCCGTGTCCACGGCCGAATGGACAGACCCTGCGATGGGATAAGACCGAGCGCGGCCAGACGCTCGAGCGTCGGGTAGACCCAGCTGTCCATCGGGACATAAGACGATCCGCTCCGATCGGAATCAACCGATGCCTTCTCGTTATCCCGAGAGGCACTTGGAGAAGCGGTCTGTGTCCCGGAGGCCGATTGCGCCTTGGAAACCGCCGTCTGCCGCGGTGGTGAATCCACCCAGGGCGCGCCTATAGGTTCGTGCCCCAGGCTCACCTCAGGCGCGTCCGGGAACGTACCATCCTGGGCATAGAGGCGTAGCCCTCCCAGCACCGCAGACAGCAATACGACCGAGGCCGCGAATCGCTTACTTGAGCGCACTGATAGCCGCCGCGGTCAGGCCGAGCGAGGAGAAAATCTGACTGTAATCAAGAATCATGCGCAGACCGCTCGGTTTGATCGGCTTCTCTGGAATCACGATGGCGTCCCCGGGGTAAATCTTCGCCGAATCGAAACGGTTCGAGAACGTTCCCTGCGCCAGGGCTCGGCTGTAGACCGAACCGTCGGCCCGGATGATGAACGCGTGCTTCGAATCGGCGATTCGGTTCGGCTTTCCAGCGAGATCAACATAATCCACGAGTTTGCGATCAGGATTGTAGAGGAAAATGTTCTGTCCGTAGACGGAACCGAGCACACTAACGGTGAGGGGCCGCGGAGGTATGCGGAAGACATCGCCATTCTCCAGCGGGATCGCAGGTATCGAGTCCACCGAGGCACTCTCTGGTTTGAATTCGAGTACGATCCGTCCCGTCGCCCTCTGCTTCCGCAACTGGTCGATCAGTTGCTGCTCCTGTTGAACGTTGGACCCCGTAGCCGCAGAGCCGCTGGTCTCGTTCACCGACAGCTCGATTGCACTCCGCGTGATCTCCTTGGAGACCTGAGCGATGTACTCATTTAGCCGCTGCTGCTGAGCGATCCGAGCAGACTCACGGATAAAGCTGCTTCCATAGAGGTATGCATTCGATGAAATTCCCCCGGCGCGCCTTACTAGGTCCGCGAGGGTCTCCCCGGGCTTGACGCTATAGACACCGGCACTCCCAAATTCGCCTTCTAGCCGCACAAATTTAGTCTGCTCGGCGACGGAAACAGGGATATCGGCCTGAGAAAGAATCGTGACGATGTCGCCGGGCTGCAGTTCGAGATTCTGGGTAGGATCATGGTCCATCACGAGTTTCCCCAGATTGAATGGGATCAGAACACTCTTCAATGTTTCCGGATTCAAACGCTCGATCACGGCATACGACCAGTCAATCTCAGGTACTGGGATTTGCACTCGATGAAAGTTCTTCAACAGCGGAGTATTGGGATCCTGTGGACTGATCGTCTGATCCTGGGGGTTGTCGTCATTGGCCAATCCGGCTCCTGCCAGTTGCGCACTTTGAGTCGCGAGGGACCTTGCAGTTGCTCCCATGCGTCTCTGTTCAGCGCTTTCGTCCAGAAGAGCTTGCGAGCCTGAAGTCGACTGCTGCGGCACCGGCTCCACAGACTGAGGGCGTGTGCTGGGAAAATTCGCCGTCGTCTGTGTACCGGAGACTGCACCCGGTGCACTGACACCAGGCGAAGACAACCCATTGCGTTGGTCCGCCAATGGCTCAAATAGAGGCGACGGGGCGCCGAGCGAGTTTCGCTGCTTCCAATAATCGCTGGTTAGTAATGACATCCGGTCCGGAATGATGTCGGTCAGTCTCATGCCCGGCTTCCAGGCAAATCGTCCCGGGTTCATTAGATTCCCACGGACCGTCACCGTGTTCTGAAACCCGAGCGACGCGCTGTTTACCAAGAGAATGTCCCCGTCCTCAAGAGGCATTGCCTTCGTTGCATCGTCCAGAGAGAGAACGGCTTCGGTACGTTGTTGGCTTTTGCCAATGCGTTCCAGTGTCAAATGCCCCCTGTCTGCGACGGAAAGCAATCCTCCGGCGTAGGACAGCAAATCGCCCGCCGTTGTCGTACCACGAAGCTCATAGATCGCAGGATGCAACACCTTTCCTGCAAGCGCCACCTGCGGGCCGTGTGGCGGGATCGCGATGACATCCCCTTGCTCAAGACGAACGTCTTTGCTCTTGTCGCCATGCAGGATGAAATCGTAAAGATCAAGCTCCGTTACGATGCGGCCACCGCGCAACAGCTGAACCTGCCGCAAGGAGCCACGGATATTCGGACCACCGGAAGCAAATAGAGCGCTTAGAAGCGAGCTGAAGGCTCCTACGGTATAGGAGCCGGGCTGCCGGGCCTCCCCCACAACGTAGACTTGGATCGGTCGCAGCTGACCAAGGTTCACTGAGATCGAGAAGTTCCGGAAGATGCGCCCAATTTCGGTTTCCAGATGCTTCTGCAATTGGTCATAGCGCAGGCCTGCAACCTGCACAGCTCCGACCTGCGGTAGGTAAATGGTGCCCGCGCGATCCACTGTGAGGGCGGTATTGAGATTCTGAGCTCCGGACATCCGAAGAAGGATCTCGTCGCCCGGGCCAATAACGTATTCGTTGCTGGCGGGAATTCGATCTACGGGTGCAAACGTTGAGGGTGGGCGAAGGAAAAGATCACTCCCGTACACTCGCAGCAAATCTCCGGTATTGACCTGTGTGAGCCGCTGAAAATCGCTATACTCCCGTTCCTGCAGCTGCACCCGACCGTCGGAGGCGCCGCGCCGCGCCGAATCCGCACTGTTCTGCCTGATTCCTGCTCTATCTGTATACACAGGCACCCGCCCGTTGGTGACTCCCTTACCTGCGCCTGCGTTGCACTGTTCTTGCTCTGTGCTCGGATAGGCAGCGCAAGATGAAACTCCCATTTGGTCCCCGTCCAGAGCATCCCCCAGGGCTGTCTTGGACGTCTGGGAAGGATCCGTATCTCCCCAGCCGGTCTGCGGGTCGATCTGAGGATTGACAACCTGCCCCTGAACCGCAAGCGCCATCACGCTTGCGGCACTGAGCACACCTATCGACACGATTCGGCCTGCGGAAAGGCGCCGTGAATGCCGTCCAGTTCCAGTTGATCGATCTTCGTTGAGAAGTCGTACGTGGCAGTGAGGTTGCATCAAGTGGCTCATTGTTCTCGGTGACTCTAAACTCGGGTTCTCATAACAGACGCGGGGGCGGAGAGTTACACCCTAAACATTCCTTCTGCCCGCCCCTAAACGCAAGCCCTCGTTCCAGTGCCGGACTCGTGCTGGATCTCCGATTCCCAGCAGGGCTGTAGTTCGATAGACGCTCAGGTAGATGAAACTCAACATCGCCGCCGCAAACGGAGTGCAGTGCTTTCGAATATAGAGCGCATGGTTCCGCACCGCATAATATCGCTGAAACGCGGAGCCTTTTCCTGCCAGGCTGCTGACCTTATGCCACATCTTCGCTGATGGAATGAGAAATGTTCTTAGGCCAGCCCGAAATGTCCTGAGAGCAAAATCCGTGTCTTCCCAGTAGGTGAAGTAGACCTCGTCCAACAGACCGACACGAACAAATACCTCACGCTTCACCAGAATCGCAGATCCCGGAGCAAACTCAATCGGACGGTCCGAGGAGAACTGACGGCAGTCCACTTCGTCCTGCCCCAGATGAACGGGGCGGTTTCCGAGTAGCCTCTGGAGCTTCCCCCCGGCTGCCCAGATCACATTGGGATCATCGAAGTAATAAGTGAGGGGTGCCACCAGATCGGCTCCGGTGCGCCGCAATCCCGATAACAGCTCCGTCAGGAAATCCTCCCGAAACAGCACATCGTTGTTCAACAGGAGAACATACTCGCAGCCCCCCTCAATGGCCTGCCGGATCCCTTGATTCGTAGCCCATGCAAACCCTGTATTCGAGTCGTTTCGGGTGACTACAAAACGTTCCCCTTCCGCGCGGCACATCTCAGCGCAATCATCAGAGGAGGCGTTATCTACGGCGTACACCATCCAGTTGGTATACGTTTGATTCCGCAGCGACTCGAGAAAATCCGGAAGAACCCGTCCACTCTCGAAGAGCACGGTCGCTATACCCACCTTGCCGCGCCCAAAATTCTCGAGGAGTTCCACGCTTTGCAATTTACACCTGTGGTCGCGTCTGAAACATCGCGTCTTAACCGGTTTCCGAAATCAGGAATCCGCTAGTGATCAACCCTGACCGAGATGAGAACCGATCCTGCCTTACGACCCGCATTTCTTCCATGTCGGCCCCGGGCACCCCGATCGCGAAATGAAACCGGCAAATATCGCCGGCGCATCCAAAAAGATTCAACCGTTATGAACCCACGTCGACTCAGTGTAAATCCTCTCTCAAGGGAGTCAACCCTGCCGTTTACATCGCGACGAAAGTGTCTCAAGCGCGATTGAGCGCAGGCGCACCGGTGATAACCTCGAATGTGGCAACCTTTTCTGAACGAAGAATCTTGAGAAGCACACCTTCCCATGCCGGCTTCATCACTCATCCCCGTTGCCTTCCTCCGGATCGCGGCGGGAATGCCGCTCTAGATATCGGAGCCAATCTCGACAGTATGACACTTGCGCCGAACTCGAAAGAACCGAAGATTACCCTCAATTGCAGCCGCATTACTCTTCAAGGGGGTCTCCGCACGTTCTCTGAAGAAGTCATATCGGCGCTGGTTCTCCTCGGTTACGCGGTGAAGGTTGTCCTACCCACAGGTATGGAAGCACCCCGCGGAGCTGAAGTCTTTCGCACTCCCACGTCACTCGCAGGAGCTTCCAACATCTCATGGCTCCGCCCGCTGCGCTGGCTCGCATACAGCCGCTTTCGATTTCCGATAGCGTCGACGCAGCGCGTGTTTTGCACTACGCACCATGTACTGCCAGGCCGAGGTGCGCAGATCGTGACGGTACACGATCTCAGGCCGTATTTTTACCCTGATAACCCGATGCAGGGCTTCTACTTCCAGAAGGTGCTGCCGAAGGCGTTGAGGCGCTGTGACGGAATCATCACCGTCTCCGAGACCAGCCGCAACCTCATTGCGGAAGTCTACGGCATCTCCGTTGACCGGATCGCCGTAGTGCCAAATGTGATCTCCGCGCCAGAAGAACCACTGGAGAACCCCGGATTTGGCGCACAAACCGACCCAAAATCCCCATACCTCCTGGCCGTCGGGGCCTCCTGGCCACACAAGAACATCGAATCGCTTCTGCATCAGCACAAGCATTGGTCGCGACGATACCGACTAAAGATTGTTGCTGGTGCGGGTCAATATCGAGATCATCTAGCCACCCAAGCGCACAGCCTCGGGATTGCATCCCAGGTCCAATTCTTGGAGAACGTGTCAGCAGAAGATTTGCGCCATCTCTATGCGAATTGCACAGCCCTCGTCGCACCGTCCATCATGGAGGGCTTCGGCATTCCCCCCTTGGAAGCCATGGCGCATGCAAGACCGGTCATCGTTTCCGACATCCCGGTCTTTCGTGAACTCTACGGAGAACACGCCCTGTATATCGCTCCAACGAAGAGCAGCTCATGGCAGACGGCGTTCGACGCGCTGCCGAACATTACCCAAGATGTGCTCGAAAGGGCACGAAACCATGCTTGCTCATTCAGCCGTCAACGTATGGCGTGCGCATTGGATGAAGCGTTGAGACGCTTCTGGAATCTTCCCTGAAACCCGGTCTCCACTCCTGTTGCTTTTCCTCCATCGCAACCTGCGATGGAGTCGCCTGTCAAGGTAAGGTCTTAGAATGCGTCAGAAACTCCCGAAGCCTCGCGAAGTGGCAGCGAAAGCCGCTTTCGGGATACTTGTGCTCGGCGGTCGCCAGGTTCTGGTTCATGGCCTCAACCTGCTCGGCAACATCATGCTAGCGCGGCTACTTTCGCCCACGGACTTTGGCGTTTATGCCGTGGTGATCTTCCTCATTGCGTTCCTCGGGACATTTGGAGGAACTGGACTTGCGAGCAATCTGATCCGTTCTGTGGCCCCCCCCACAGAGGAAGAGTATTCAGCCGTCTTCTTCGCGCAGCAGGTCGTACTCTGCGTTATCACCTGCATTCTTGTTGTCCTGTCGCCACAGCTTACGAGAATCTATCATCTGCAAAGCTCTTATGTTTGGCTATTCTGGTTGGCGGCAGTGTCCCTGTTCGTTACCTCGTTCGGTGTCATTCCGCAGATCAAGCTGGAGCGGGAGCTCGCATTCTCCAAACTTGCCGTCGCAGAGGTCTGGCAGGCGGTCATCTTCAACCTTGCCGCTGTCGGTTTGGCCTGGAAAGGTCTCGGAGGTTTGTCCTTCGCCGTCGCACTGATCGCACGCGCACTCACCGGAGTCATTGCGATCTACATAATCGAGCCCTGGAAGCCCCGCTGGCATTGGAACGTCGCCATGGTGCGGAAGCATCTCTCGTTTGGTATCTACTACCAGTTTTCTCAGATCCTCTCTCTGATCAAAGACGCAATCGCCCCACTGCTGCTGGGCCTGCTACTAGGTGCTGCCAGCGTAGGCTATACCAGTTGGGCCAGTATGCTAGCGAGTTATCCAGTGTTGTCGCTGATGATCCTGCAGCGCGTCTATATGCCAGTGTTCGCCCGTCTGCTGCATCAACCCGCCGCGTTGGCTCGCTTCGTGGAAAAGGTGGTCCTAGCAACGAACGCAGTGGCCGCGCCTATTGCTGTCTTCACACTCGCGCTAATCTATCCCATCACGGGCATCGTATACGGAGAAAAATGGTACACTGCGATACCGCTCTATGTGCTCTTCTGGATGACGAATCTGTTCTCGCCCACCGCGACCCCATTGCTGGGATTACTGAATGCTCTCGGATTTTCCCGTATCGCCTTTGGATTTACCGTGCTCTGGGTGGCGCTGACCTGGGCAATTGGCGTTCCGCTCGTCTTTCGAATGGGGGCCGCGGGGCTCGCATGGGCAAACGTCTGCGTACAGCTATCGAATCTCGCACTGTTCTGGATCGCAAAGCGCAAGCTGGACCTCACGCTCCTGCCCGGTGCCGCCCCAGGATGGATTCTCGCTGCGATCATTGGCCTCATCCTCTGGCAGGCCACACGGATGTATCCTATCCACTCCATTCAAGCACTCGCAGCCTCCTTCTTGGTGGCATTCACCGCGTACGGCTTCGGTATGCTGTATTGGCACGGCGCAGATATTCGCCAAGTCTTGGCGGTCGTGCGAACCCGAGCAAATGCCTAATCCGCCTTCAATGCTGAGCAAAGCTCCCCAAAAACCCAGGATCTCTGGCGTCATCGTCGCCCGCAATGAAGCCGACAAGGTCGAATACGCGTTGGAATCTGTGCGTCCGCTCGTCGACGAAATCATCTTCTATGACATGGACAGCAGCGACGGCACAAGCCGCATCGCGGAACGATTTGGTGCTGTCGTGATCCATGTAGAGCCCGCTGTCGGACAGGAACCCATACGACCCGAGGCAGTTGCACGGGCATCTGGAGACTGGGTCCTCATGTTCGACGCGGATGAGGTTATCTCACCCAAGCTAGGCTCGACGCTTCTGCGAATTGCCCTCCAGGACGAAGCAGACGTCGTTGAGCTTCCAAGGTTCAACTATCTATTTGGTAAGCCGATGCACGGCGCCCTAATGGGCGCAAACGATGATCGGCAGATCCGCTTCTTCAAGAAGGGAGCGGTGGAGGTTTCGCCACTCCTACACCTGCAACCCGTAGTAATTTCCGGAAGCCGCCTCAAGAGGCTTTCCTACCCGCAGGATGGTGCCATACTGCACTTTAATTACGTCGACATCTCTAATTACCTGATGAAGTTCGGCAGGTATACCGAGATGGAAGCGCATAAGCCAGACGCCCGAGCCAACTACACCCTGGCCAAGACGATACTCAGGATGGGATGGGAGTTCTTCAATCGCTACCTTCGAAAGAAGGGATACCGCGACGGTTGGCGTGGTCTATATGTCTCTCTTGCGATGGGCTTCTACCGGTTAACCATCTGGGCGCGCGTGCAGGAGCTATACGAGGTGGGAACGAGAGAACAGATCCAGAAGCTCTATAACGACGAGGCCGCCAGGGCCGTCACAGACTCAACTAGAGAGGCCACGCGGCCATGACCGATGTAGACTTTGTGATCAATGTCTTCGAGCGCACCTACCGTGAAGTGCTCAGGTCTGGGTGCATCCGCGAGCGAACCACACAGCACCGGTTCGCGTTCCGACGGATCGTTGTCCTCATCAACAACGTCGATGACCGCGACGCGGCGTTGGCCATGGCAGAGCAGCTAAGGGCAGGCGGAGAGATCACGGACATTCACTTCGTGGCAGATCGGCTGGAGGATGCTCTTCAGGCTGCTGGCCTTACTCGCGCCGACATCGCGCAAACCCTGCACTACACCGACTGTTCGCTGGTCGCTGTTTTCCTTCAAGGGAGTCCCTACCTGCTGTACTGCGACACCGATGTCTGGCTCACCGAGCCTCAGGATTGGATCACACCCTCGCTCGCTCTCATGCAGCAAGATGCTCGAGTCGCAGTAACCAATCCTGAGTGGATACCCTCAACCTTGCAGCGTGAACTGCGGGAACGGTCGGACGATTTCGCGCTCGGCTATGGGTTCTCCGACCAGCTTTACTTGCTGCGCCGTGAGGAGTTTGCGCTGCCGATCTATCGCTGCAGCACACCAATCAGTTGGCGCTATCCTCTCTCCTACCAGAGCCCCGTCTTCGAGCAACGCGTGGACGCCTATATGCGCGTTCATCACCGCCTTCGTGGAACTTACATGGGTGTCCAATATCGACATGAAGGAGCCGAAGGAGCTTGCTATCGCCGCATGACGACAGCTGAAAGATTGAAGAAGCGAGCACAGACAGCCGCCATGTGGGTTGCAAACTTGTTCCCCGGACAGGACCCCCGCTTTCACATCTAGAAGGTACCCGCCGGGGCGAACCTTGAGCTGTCGTCCGAGGGGAGATCACGCGCAGGCTGGAGCTTTCCGTTGCTCTCTGATTCTTACGACGCTCCATCGTGGCGCTCTTGGTATCCTGACTTCAGCGCATTGCGCCACCGCATAGCGCTAACAGGAAATTGTGAAAACCCCTTCGCCCATCGATCTTTCGCTCACTAGCCGATCTATGGCCTGGATTTGCTTCTGGCTCGGAATGCTGGCTATGATAGATGGGCTTCTACCCCAGATACAGATGACGCTGCTCGGAGGTCATCTGGTTCTTCCGACGGTTCTGGTCAAGGTGGCGCTGGCCGCTAGCCTATTCATTTCGACGCTGTGGCAATGGTCAAAGATCCGGCTAACTCCGTTCCTATTCCTCTGGCTTGTAGCAGCATTCTATCTCGCAGCGGATGTTCCGTTTCTCTTCTACCACGAGAATGTCTCTCCACTCGATGTCTTGATTGGTTACAACGCCTACTACGCACTCTTCTTGATGGCCCCTTTGGCAATCTTTTTGGCCGGCGAACTCTCGGAAGCCTCGGCCTATCGTGTCCTTGGTGCCATCTTCTGGGTGTGCTTCCTGATGGGTGCCATCCAATACCTGACGCACAGGCCAATTCTGCACACGGAAAGCACAGACGGCAGCTTCCAGGTGCTCGCATGGGAAGCAGTGGATGGAAGCGTTCGGGTCTTTTCCTTTTTTACGTCGGCACTCGGCTATGGCACCTTCTGCTGCCTCGTCGCTGCACTTGCGGCGGCCCGTCTACTCAATGGCAACCGGTCGGGGAATTATCTCGCGATGCTTCTTGGGTCCATTCTTGCCTGTTACACCACGCTGACGCGAAACTGCTACACACAGATCCTCTTCAGTCTTGTCGTCGTCTTCTGCCTATCACGACCCTCGCTGCGACGGTGGATCCGATATACCCCGTTTATATTCCTCATCCTTGCGATGATCATCGCGGTGGCCGGCGTCACCTCGAGCGATTCCGACTCGGCACTCACCTCGAACCTGTCGACCCTCATGCGGCTCGCAGAATGGAAGTACTATACTGATACATATCGCGCAGCGACACACGTCCAGCAACTGTTCGGCATGGGCATCATCCAGAACACGAACGCTTCCAACGACGTCCTGTTTCCGATCGACAGTGAATTCCTCGCCGTCCTCATGCAGGTCGGGCTCGTGGGAGTCATCCTGATCTTTTGGTTGCAGTGGAAGATTTGGATCTGGGTCTACGAACGCGCATGCACCTCCGGCTCGCCGTTCGCCATTGCGATCGCGGCATTCTGGAGCACGTTCCTCGCCGTCTACTTCTACAACACGTCCATCTCCGCGTTCAGTCTGGTGTTCCTCCTCGCCATGCTAGTACGCGCCACTACAGGTGAAGAAGCTATCTCTGGTCTAGTTCCCTATCCTGAGCTCTCTCCGCAGCCGCTGTAGCTTCGCAGCGGTCGTTTCATCGTGCTCGATCATTCGAAATCCGTGCGAGACGACCGTCCATGCACTGGCAAAAAAGAAAGCAATCAACATCGCTGCAAGCACAATGAGTGACCGGAACGGTCCCGATCTCTTTTCCGCCGGCACCGCCATATCGACGATCTGGATCATGGGTGCGGTCTTCGCTTCATCGAGCTTGGCAGCTTCAAATTGCCTGACGAGTGCCTCATACACAGCCTCATGCAGCTTCACTTGGCGATACGTGCGTGTGTACTCGAGCGTGACGTTGGGTAACTTCGATGTGGGAACCTCGATATCCCCAGGCTCCATCTTCCTTTGACTGTCTTCGGCCTGGCGTAATTGCTCCAGGAGCGAGTCCACTTGCTGCTTCGCCCGGATATAGTCGGGATTACTCTCCGAAGCGAAGGCACGGATTGATTGAAGCGCGGCTAGCCGGCCTGTAAGCTGGGCGCGGATCGTCGCAATGTTGCGGGATATCATATCCGCCTGTCCCGCAGGTTGCATCATTCCAGTCTTCTGCTGCACATCACGAAGGGCCGTCTCTGCCTCAGCTAGTTTCTCCTGCTCTTCGTCAAGCTGCTGCTCGTAAAACATTCTCCGCTGCGACGAGTCGGTGAGCGCGAGCTTGGTGTTCAGGTCGTGTAACTGCTCAACATACGCATTTGCCAACTGGCTCGAGAACACCGCGTCATGCGTTGTCACAGTGACTCGAATCAGGTTGTCCTTGCCCACCTCGATTATGGTGTGCGAAGCCAACGACTTCAGTGCGTCTTCTATAGTCTTCGACTTAAATACCCTCCGGAGGTCAAATCGGTCAACGAGATAACTCGTGACTGTTCTCGACTCCAGCAGTCCGACGTAGATATCGTTTGGATTTTTTAGACTCAGACCACCCGACGCAAGGCCTCCCATACCGCTCAGCGAAGACAAAGCCCCCATCTGGCCAGAGAGCAGCATGCTCATCGACGCGTCCTGGTGTGGCGGAAGAATGACCGCCGTCGAGGAATAGCTATTTCTCAACAACAGCACCATAATTGTAGCGACAGCCCCTGCACCCAGAATCCAAGCTCCGATCATTCGTTTTCGTAGCGCTATCGCCAGCAGCAAGTCCAGTAGATCCATGCTGAAGCGCTCGTCTCTCACTGGTGCCATTCCCATTCCATCCAACCTTATTGAAGTAATCATCATGCTGCCCTTAACACAATCCGAATAGACCCTGTCCTAGTGATCTCTCCACTTGGAGCTTCCTTCGACGATAGTCGGCCCAAGCTCCCTTATGGATGGTAGCGGATCGTCTCTCGGAAAGGCTGGATTGGCCCCGACCGGGAAGATTCGCCTGTTCGCTGCTTGGCACAGTTCAGTCCAATCCTGCACGCCCGCGTCGCACGCAACGGCCCCGACTGTAGCTGGCTCGAACCCAGGAAGAGTTGATGCGGCAGAAGAACTGACTACCTCGATCAACCCAAGAGCAGCTCGACCGGGGCTGATCTCCGCCTCCGCGGCTCGGGCGTCGTCAAGTCTTCACACGAGCGCTAGGCAACGCATGCCGACAATGAGCTTGGAATGATGCCTCGTGCAGGGACGGAGATCCCCTTCATCGAAGGCAGACCGCTTCCCGGATGCGATGATGCGGCTCACTCCGCAAATGGGACCACCCAATCTAACGATTCGCGCGTTTGAAACGATTGATATCCGGTATTCGGGAGGACACACACTTTGAGCGACGACCGCACCCCTGGGTGTCGGCCCTGTCGCGAATTACTATCGCAATCGATGGCGACACGCCGGTTCCGCCCCAGCATCATCGACACGTCTTCGGGGTTGACGTCAACCGCAGTCTTCAGGACTTTCATGAATCCTCGTGCTCAATTGCTCAGGATTGCGGCTAGTACGCCCCCTTGCCCTTTAGCACAGCCGGAACAGTCCGGAAGAAGATCTTCGTGTCTAGCCACGGACTCCACTCGCTGCAATACGCCACATCCAGCTGCACCCGGTGCTCATAGCTGACATCGTTACGGCCGGATACCTGCCAGAGGCCTGTCACCCCCGGAACCGTCAGTTTGTAAAAGTACGCGCGGGCGCCGTAGCGCTGCAACTCGGCCACAACAACAGGCCGCGGGCCCACAAGTGACATCTCCCCGCGCAGTACATTGATGAGCTGTGGAAGTTCGTCCAGGCTAAGCTTCCGAAGATAACGCCCGACAGAGGTGACGCGCGGATCGTGGATGTGTTTCTGATCCTGGCGCCGCCGCAACTGAATCACTTCGCATTCCGTATACCGAAGAACGTCGCGCAGGTGCTCCTTGGTGTACATGGAACGAAACTTGAAAATAGTGAACAGCTTTCCAGCCCTGCCTACTCGCTGCTCGCGATAGAACACGGGTCCTGGAGAGCTCAACCGAACGGCAAGCGCCAGTGCCAAAAGGACGGGTAAGAGTGCCGGCATCAGCACCACGCAGCAAGTCACATCGACCGCTCTCTTGAGGAACTCGTACCCGAATGATGAGGTCCTCGCCTTTGCGGACCGCACCAGATTCAGCGAAAGTACCTGGCCCGGATCAACAAAACCATCGGCCCTTTGATTCGCGCCAAAAGCCGGCTCAATCTTTGCCTGGGCAAATCTTGCCTCTACAAGCCCACGAAGCACACGTTCCTCCCGGAAGTGAAAGACTGTGGAAGACGAGTTTGATCCTAGACGACTCGAGACAACCGATGTTCGTACGTCTCGATTTATCAAACGCGGTGTTTGGTTAAATCTACCACGGCCCTCCCAGTAGCAAAGACCGTTGAAACCGAAAACCCCGCGACGGCGCACAAGTTGCCCTCACGAAAAGCGTTCACACATCTCATAGCAAACAAAAGGTAGAAACGGGAACCGCATGCGGCGCGAAATCTCCAAACGGCTCCACTGGCCACTGAGCACGATGGACAAGGTCTCTATACCTGTCTGTCCACGATCCAGGCGATAAGCGACCCTGGCTTGACCACGAATCCCCTTGCACGGTTTGCCTAGCGGGATAGGACTGTTTGCTGACCGCCAATGTCGGATCTCGACGGCGGAGAGGCTCTAAAAGACACCGAGTTTTGGTGTCTATAGACCGGAGATAAAATATTGGTGGAGCTGAGCGGGATCGAACCGCTGACCTCCTCGTTGCGAACGAGGCGCTCTCCCAGCTGAGCTACAGCCCCACGAGAGCGCAGTCCGGGCCCGCCAAACTGGCGCGCAGCCTTCCTGCTTCGAGACTCAGTCTACCAGAGATCTACCAGCCCTCCAATTGCGCCTCAGGAAACTACGGCCACGCCGGCCGCTGCGGCCCGCGCTGCAACGAAGGTGACCCGTAGGCGTCCAATCCCTGGCGATGCGAATCGGACTCGAGCGCACAGCGCGGAACTTTCCGGCTGCATCCCACGTTCTGGATACACGGAGGATCTTGTATGACCCCGCAGGAGCAACAGCTCATCGATGGCCTCATCAGCCGCATCCGTTCCACTCCGGCCACGGACAAGGATGTTGACGCCGACAAGTATCTTCACCAGAACCTCGACAGCGTTCCCGATGCGCTATACGTTCTCTCGCAGACTGTCCTGGTGCAGCAATACGGCCTGCAGAACGCCCAGCAGCAACTCCAGGCAGCACAGCAGCAGGTGGACGATCTGCAGACGCAGCTCGACCAGGCCCGCGCGCAGGCCCAGCAGCCCCAGAAATCCGGCAGCTTCCTCGGCCATCTCTTCGGCACGGACGCCCCGCAGCAGCAGGCGTCGCCGCAGGGCTATCAGCCGGTGAACGCGGGCTACCCTGCCCCGCCTCCTCCACCCTATGGCCAGCCCGGCTACGGTCAGCAGGGCTATGGCCAGTCAGGTTACGTCCAGGCCGTTCCAGTCCAGCCGATGGGCTATGGCCTGGGTGCCAGTATGGGCGGCGGAGGCTTCCTGCGTGGCGCGCTGCAGACTGCTGCCGGCGTCGCAGCTGGCGAACTGGTCTTTCAGGGCATGGAGGACATGTTCCGCGGCTTCGGCCATGAAGGCGGAGGCTACGGCGAGCACCCCGAGGTCATCAACAACAACTACTACGACAATGATCGGCCCGAGTCCCACGAGCACCGCGAAGCCGGCAGTGACGACTCCAGCTTCTACAACGCCGCGAACGATGCAAGCCGGCAGGATCTATCGCCCGACATCGAGGACCGCCGTGGCTTCGCGTCCAATGACGCAACCGGCGACAACACCGATACCGGCGACGCACAGGGCTTCGACGACACCAGCTCGAACGATGACTCTGGCTTCGACGACTCATCGAGCGACGATAGTGGAGGCTACGACGACTCCTCCAACTAGCTTCTGAATTCAGGATTCCCAACAGCAAAGGCGCGACGAAAGTCGCGCCTTTGCTTCCTAACCAGTCCCTACCCTCTGCCTCACTTCTTTATCGGCGGTTTCAGCCCCAGCTCTCCCATCACGCGCTGCAGATCCTTCCACGCCTCCCCCTTCATGCGCGGATCGCGCAGCAGGAATGCGGGATGGTACGTGACAGCCACCTTTGCTCCCCGCGAGGAGAACCACTTCCCCCTCAGCGAGCTCAACGACTGCCGCACGCCCAGCAGGTATGTCGCGGCCGTCGACCCCAGCGCTACGATTACCTGCGGCTTCACGACATCGATCTGCCGCAGCAGGAATTGCGAGCACGTCGTGGCCTCCACATACTCCGGTGTCCGGTTCGCCGGCGGCCGGCACTTCACGATGTTCGCGATGTACACCAGCTCGCGGCCGATCCCCATCGCCGTGATCATGTTGTTCAGCAACTGGCCGGCCTTGCCCACAAACGGCAGTCCCTGCGCATCCTCATCGGCGCCTGGGCCTTCGCCCACGAACATCAGCGTCGCATTAGGGTCGCCATCGGCGAAGACAATTTTGTGCCGCCCGCCATAGGCCAGCGGACAGCGCGTGCAATCGCCAATGTCGGCCTGGATCGCAGCCAGAGCGGCGACTCGGTGTGCAGGAGGAATGCTCTCCGCAAGCGGCGGAGCGAGCTCATCAAAAGACTTCGGCTTGGGCATAGGTGCGGCGAGGCCTTCCGTCGGATCCGGAAAGGCTGAAGGTGTGGAGGCCGCAGCCACAGGTGGCTGCGATGGGCTGGAGGGAGTCGGCGCGTTGGCCGCGTTGGATCGTGCGAACGGAGAAGGC
Organism: Bryocella sp.; assembly: GCF_058498515.1. NCBI lineage: Bacteria > Pseudomonadati > Acidobacteriota > Terriglobia > Terriglobales > Acidobacteriaceae > Bryocella > Bryocella sp. The sequence continues at coordinate 90,984 of NZ_JBMHYI010000070.1, read as the reverse complement.
GCGGAGGGTGCGGAACGAGGCGCAGCCGGGGCTTGAGGCACGCTTGCCACTGCAGACCGCTGCATTCCAGCTGCAGGAACTGTGGCCCGCCCAGCGGTCAACGTTGCCGCAGGCACAAGCACCTGACGCATCGCGTCACTCAACGCGATCGACGGCTCGGCACGGCGATAAAGATCGTACAGCCCAAGCTCGCGCAGGTACTCGACGTACGCACGCAGCTGCTGCGCGGGTGTGACTCCCATAACGATCTCTATCTTAAGGCCCAGCCGCCGGGGAACAGCTACAGAACGCCTGTGGAGATCGGCTTCGTCGCGTTCACGGTGTAGGTCACCTTCCCGACGCGGATCTCATCCTGCGCCACGCGGCAGGCCTTCATCGACTTCGAGACACCAAGAGAAGGCGCACCGGACTGAAGCTGACGGGCACGGCGAGCTGCGCCCTTGACAAGCGAATACTTGTTAAAGAGAGAAGAACTCTCGGGCATTTCGGGACCTCCGGGGATTGCTGTCCATAGTAACGCTGAACGCGAACAGAGTCCTTTTGGGAATTTCGAGAATCAGCGCAGATTCAGGACATCAACCCCGTCGCCCACCGACACACCAAAGCTCGCCAGTGCAGCTCCCAATCGTGCCGACCCGGCATCTGTCTGGCAAGCCTCGGCAAGGTGAGCATCCTCCTCCGAGCCCTCGCCGCGAGCCGTCAGCACGATCGCACGCATTTCACTCGCAGCCTGGTCCAGGACGTCATTCACCAGCGCATACCGGTAGCGCTCGATCTGGCTCAGCTCCGTGCGTGCTTGATTGAGCCGCCGCTCGATGACCTCTTCCTGCGTCACTCCCTCAGCCTGGCTGCGATTCCGCAGCCGCAGCTCCAGCACCTGCGGACTTGGAGGCAGGATGAAGATCGATACCGCCTCCGGCATCTTCTCCATCACCTGCAGGGCACCCTGCACGTCGATGTCCAGCAGCAGATCGTGCCCCTGCTGCTCCGCATGCGTCAACGCGGAGCGGGCAGTGCCGTAGTAATCCTTGCCGAAGACCTGCGCCCACTCGAACAGCTCGTCGTTCGCAATCATCTCCTCGAAACGCTCTCGAGAGACGAAGTGGTATTCCCGCCCGTCTTCCTCACTGCCGCGCGGCGCGCGCGTCGTGTACGAAACCGAGAACTCCAGCCCGGAGACAAGTCGCCGCACCTCGCTCACGAGGGTCGACTTGCCGCTCCCGCTGGGAGCCGAAATGATGAAGAGAAGGCCAGCCATCTTGCTTGAACATAGTGTAGCGGAGCCTAGCGCTGGCTGAGCTCGCCAGCAGCCACCCGCTGATTGAACTCCGTCGAGCCGCCGCGAGGAACGCTCAGCGACCGCCAGTTCTCCCCGGAAAAATGCTTTGCGAGCAAAACGATCTGCCCCACATGATGCGGATAGTGGGCCAGCTGCCGGTTGATCGCCTGCATCACAGAATGCGCCTCGCCGCGAATCGTCACCGTCCGGCCGAGGTCCGCTTCCGTCAGCGACTCCAGCGTCCCCAGCACGCAGGCCCATCCCCGCTCCCACATCGCCAGCAACTCCTCGCGAGTCGCCGGAGGAGCTTCGAACTCACCGTCGCGATTCCGCGTGGCCTTCTCGCCATCGGTCGTGAGAAAGTCCGAAAACCGGGAGCACATATTCCCGGCCATATGCTTCATGATGACCGCGATGGAGTTCGTCTCAGGATCGAGAACAACGTAAAGGTACTGGTCCGCCGTCTGCGCCAGCGCGCCGTCAGCCAGCCGCTTGTAGTAGCGCATCAGCTCGATGGAATCCTCGAGATAAGACTGCGTGAACTTCAATGCCATCTGTGCCGCTCCTCTCTACGCGATTCCCTCGACACCCGCCCCGGCAGCAAGCTCCGGAGCAGCGACCTCGTCGGCCTCCGCACCAAACTGCAGGCGATAGAGCCTCGCATACGTCCCGTTGGCCGCCAGCAGTTCTTCGTGCGATCCAAGCTCGGTGATCATTCCCTGTTCCAGCACCGCAATGCGGTCAGCCCGGCGGACCGTCGACAGCCGATGCGCAATCACCAGCGTCGTCCGCCCCTGCATCAGGTTTGCGAGCGCCGCCTGCACCGCCGCTTCGCTCTCCGTATCCAGCGCCGAGGTCGCTTCATCCAGGATCAAGATCGGAGCATCCTTCAACAACGCTCGCGCAATCGCCAGCCGCTGCCGCTCGCCGCCCGATAGCCGCGTGCCCCGCTCCCCGATCACCGAGTCATACCCATCAGGCAATCGGTCGATGAACACATCCGCCAGTGCAGCCTTCGCCGCCGCCTTCACCGCGTCCATCGATACCTGCGGCTGCCCATACGCAATGTTGTTGCGCACCGTGTCATTGAACAGCACGGTCTCCTGCGTCACCTTGCCGATCTGCGCACGCAGCGAGGCCAGCGTGAGTTCCCGCACATCCAGTCCATCCACCAGGATCTCGCCACCCGTCACGTCGTAGAAGCGAGGTAGCAAATTCACCAGCGTCGACTTGCCCGCACCGCTCGGCCCCACCAACGCAATCACCTCTCCACGCCTGACGGTCAGGTTGATACCATGCAGCACCTCGCGCGTCTCGCCCTGGCGGTCGTAGCCAAAGTGCACGCCGCGGAATTCCACAGCCTTCTCGAAGCCCTTGATCACCACCGCGCCCTTGCGCTCCCGCACCTCATCCTGCTCATCGATGAACCGAAAGATCTCGTCGCTCGCTCCAACGGCCTGCTGAAAGCTGTTGTAGTAGCTCGGCATGCGGCGAACCGGATCGTAGAGCATGATCACAGCCCCGAGGAACGTGATGAAGGTCCCTTCCGACGCGCCCTTCAGCACGACCGTGCGCCCCAGCCACAGCAGCAGCGCCAGCAGCACTGCTCCCAGCGCATCCATTAGCGGCGAGCTGATCGCCTGCACCGAGACCGAGCGCATGTTCGCGCGCAGCAGCTTGTCGGCCGCGCGGCGGAAGCGCTTCATCTCCCACGCCTCCATGCCGAAGGCTTTCACGATACCGTTGCCGGTAATCGTCTCCTGCACAATGTTCTGAATCTCGGCGAGCTTGTCCTGCCCACTGCGCGTCGTCTTGCGCACACTCTTGCCCACCTTGCGCGACGACACGATGATGATCGGCACGAACAACAGCAGCACTACAGCCAGCCAACCGCCCGTAACAATCACCACACCGATCAGCACCAGCATCGTGAAGAACTGCTGGAAGAAGTCGATGAGCACCGTGGCCATCGCCGTCTGCACCCGCTCCACATCGTTGATGAGCGTCGAGATCAGCGTGCCCGATGAGTGCTGCTGAAAAAACGCCGACGAGCGTTTCAGGATCGACTCATAGAGCGCATTGCGCAGGTCCGTAATCATCCCGAAGCCCGACTTGTTCGCCAGCAATGTGCCCAGGTAGTCGGCCACAGACTTGAAGATCGCCGATCCCACCAGCGCCACCGCCACCACCGTCCATGCGTTATGGAAGTGATGCGGAATGAGGAACTGCAGGTTGAGCACGATGTCCGTGTGCGGGACGGGAAACACCAGCACCTTGTCCGGCGAGGCCTTCGCGCTCAGCACGTTGTCGATGATCGGCTTGATGAGCATCACGCGGAGCGCCTGCATCACCGCGAAGACCACCATCAGCAGCAGCGCGCCCACGGTGTACAGCGCATACGGACGCATGTAGCCCAACAGGCGAAGAATGCGCTTCATGCTCGGCTACCTGTCGATTTCATTCGTGCACGATCCATCAACTGTCAGTGTACGTCGTGTCGAGCCCATACCGTCCCTACCGTGGCATGTCCCGATGCTCCGCCTTCGCTCGGTAGCCGGCCTCGGCCAGCCGCTTGCGCAGCTCCTCCGCAATCATCACCGACCGGTGCTGCCCGCCAGTGCAGCCAACCGCTACCGTGAGGTAGCTCTTCCCTTCCTGGATGTAATGCGGCAGCAGGAATGTCAGCATGTCCGTCGCCTTGTCCAGGAACTCCTTCGTCTGCGGAAAGTCCATCACATACTTCGCGACACGCTTGTCCTTGCCCGTAAGGTTGCGGAACTTGGGAATGAAATGCGGGTTCGGCAGGAAGCGCACATCGAAGACCAGGTCCGCATGCGAAGGCACCCCGTTCTTGAAGCCAAAGCTCATCACCGACAGGGAAAGTCCGTGCCCGTCGGTATGGCCGCGCTCGAACTGCGCGTTGATGTGCGCCCGCAGCTCATGCACGTTGAACTTGGTGGTATCGAGGATGATGTCTGCGACATTACGCACCGGTTCCAACCGCTTGCGCTCCGCCCGGATCGAGTCCACCACGGTCTCCTCGCGCCGCAGCGGGTGCGGTCTCCGCGTCTCCGAGAAGCGCCGGATCAGTGCATCGTCGCTGGCCTCGAGATACACCACGCGCGTCGGCAGCGTCTTGCGCACCTGCTTCAGGATCGAAGGAAACCGGTCCAGCCGGCTGCCCTCGCGCACATCCACCACGAGCAGAGCATGAGTAATCTCCGCCGAGCTCAGCACCAGCTCCGCAAAGCTCGAGATGAGCTCCATCGGAAGGTTGTCGACCGAGTAGTACCCCAGGTCCTCGAACGCCTTCGCCGCCGACATCTTGCCCGAGCCCGATAGCCCTGTGAGGATCACCAGATCGCGCGACTCTCCGTCCGGGACGTTCGCCAGTTCCCGCCCGCTCACCGTCGTCGAACTCTTCTTCTTGACCTTGCGTGTCTTTTTCGACCGTGTCTCTTCCGACTTAACTGACTTCGCTGGGGACCGCCGCGCCATGCGTGCATCCTAGCACTGGCCAACGCGAATCGCCTGCGTCTTTCGACGACAATGGGACAGCACGAAGGCTGCAGGACGCGGCGGTCTGTTCAGCGGGTTGGGAGTGCCTAAGCGGCGGCGGTTGCGGTAAGTGGCGACGGGCGTTGGCGCACCGTCTCAAATCGCTGCTTGTGTTTCACGGCTTGGCGTTCCACCGTCTGCAGCGCATGATGCAGAGCCACTTCCATAGCGGTGGACTCACATCGAGCCACCAGCTCTTCACCGCGGCACTTCACCAGAATTTCGGCAATGTGGCGGTACTTGTCTTCAGTGAGGATGACGTGCGCGCTGGTACATCTGCGGGTGACCCGGGAAATTCGTTCCATCCCGGCTTCGACCTGCGCTTTGAGTTGGGAAGTCACCGTCGTGCGACGGCCTGTGAACTCGATCGTCATGAAATATCTCCTTGGCTGGAGCTGAAGAGTACGCTGGAGCACCTTCCCTGTGGGTCCCTCAGAGATTCAACCTCAATGTGCGTTTTCTGCATTGAAAACGTCATTGCGCGCCGTTCCCGGAAATTCCCTGACAGGAGAAATACCCTGGTCAGCGCTGTCTGCGCTGATGCGTAGAGGGAATCTGCATGTCTTCCCTGTACTTCGCTACAGTGCGGCGCGTTACCTTGATGCCTTGGCGCTGCAGCTCCGTGGCCAGATACTCATCTGTCCACGGCTTGCGGGGATCCTCCTCCTCAATCAGTTTCTTTACCTTCCGCTTCAGCAACACCAGCGGAAGATCGCCACCCTCCGGGCCATTTACAGCCTCGGAGAAGAAGAATCGTAGCTCATAAACGCCCTGTGGGGTGTGGACATATTTATTCGCGACCGCCCGGCTTACCGTACTGGGATGAACGCCGATCTCCTCGGCGACCTCCTTGATCATCATCGGCCGCAGCCCCTCGACACCCCGCTCCAGGAACTCCTGCTGCCGCCGCACGATCGAATCGCACGTCCGCACAATCGTGTTCTTCCGTTGCTCGATGTTCCGAAGCAGCTGAATCGCGGACTTATAGCGCTCCTTGACGTACTCCTTGACGTCCCGCTCCACCGTCTTCTCGCGCAGCATCTTGCGGTAGGCGTTATTGAGGCGCAGCGCTGGCATGTCCTCCTCATTCATCACCACGACCCACTCTTCGTCGCGCAGCACAAAAGCCACATCCGGTTCGATCAGCCGCGTCTCCGCCTGGTTGTACCGTTGACCGGGCCGCGGATCGAGCCTTCGGATGACATCAACAGCCTCGTTGACCATCTCCGCAGGCTGCCGGCATAGCCGATTCAGCTCCCGCATGTCGCGCTTCTGAAGCAATGCAAGGTGTTGCTCGATGATGACAGCCGCCAGTTCCAGCACTGCCAGCAGATGCTCGACTTGCTCCTCGCCCAGCGTGGCCCGCTCCTCGGCGATGCGTGCCTCACGCTGCTGCGCCCGGATCTGCGTCACCAGGCATTCGCGCAGCTCGCGGGAGCCGATCCCCACCGGATCCAGCTGCGAGACGATCTCTCTCGCCTCGGCCACGCTCGTCAGCCGCTCAAGTTCCGGCGTCGAGGCGGCCAACGAAGAAGCGATCTCTTCGTCCGTGGCCGTCAAATAGCCGTCCTCGTTCAGGTTGCCGATCACCGCATCCGCAGCGGCCCGGATCTCGCGGCTCAGGCTCAACGATCCCAGCTGCCATTCCAGGTGGTCGGTCAGTGTCGAAGGAGCGGAGAGAAAGTGTTCGAACGACGGTTTGTCGTAATCCTCAAGCGCTCCAGCGGTCCGATAGCCGGGATCGAGGTAATCCTGGAAGTAGCTTCCGAAATCGATCTCGTCAAAGGGATCTTTTTCGGGTCGCTCACTCTCGGCGGAAATATCCGCCACGCTGCGCTCGAGATCGCCCTCCTTGCCGGAACGCTCATCCAGCGTTTCGGAGGTCTCGTCGATCTCTTCGAGCACGGGGTTCTCGATCAGCTCCCCGTTGATCATGTCCTTGAGCTCGAGCTTGGTCAGCGCAAGGACGCCCACCATCTGCACCAGCCCAGGCGTGAGCACCTGGCGCTGCGACAGCTTAACGTTCAGACGTGGTTGCAACAACTCTTCGACCTCACCAACGCAGAGACGGCCCGACGAACACGGTCTGGCCCGCGCCTGCCGGACGGCCCTATGCAATCTGGCCGGCGTGGGCCTAGTGTACTCCGAAACCGCAAGCTGCCAAGATTACGACCGGTCCGAGCTCTCGCCAGGGCCCAAATTGGAAGTCGTGAAAACGGATTCCATTTGCCTAAAGATAGAGGCAATTTTGTCACTGGGCACGGGGAAGACCGAGGATAGTCTTAACTACCCAGGTACCTCTCGGTACCAGCGGCTATGGAATTGCTGCGCGTCTCATCTTTCCAGATCGTGGAGCGCGGCCTTCCCTACATGGAGAAGTTTTCACCCAGATAGATCCGCCGGACTTCAGGATTGCGCCCAAGCTCCCCCGGTGTTCCCGCAAAGAAGATCCGTCCGTCGCTGATGATGTACGCCCGGTCCGTCACGGCCAACGTCTCGGCAACGTTATGGTCGGTGATCAACACCCCGATGCCCGTGTTCTTCAGATCCAGGATGATCTTCTGCAGTTCCAGCACTGCAATGGGATCGATGCCCGAAAACGGCTCGTCCAGCAGGATGAACGCCGGATCGATTGCCAGGCAGCGCGCAATCTCCACGCGCCGGCGCTCGCCGCCGGAGAGCGCATATCCCTGCGTCCGCCGCACGTGCCCCAGATTCAGCTGCATGATCAGCGACTCCGCCCGCTTGCGCCGCGTCTCCCAGCTCACCTGCAGCGTCTCCAGCACGGCCAGGATGTTCTCTTCCACAGTCAGCTTGCGGAAGACTGAAGGCTCCTGCGGGAGGTAGCTGATCCCGTACTCCCGCGCGCGAAGGTACATCGGCGTACGCGTGATGTCCGAGTTATCCGTCAGGATGCGACCCGAGTCTGGCCGAACCAGCCCCACCGTCATGTAGAAGGTCGTCGTCTTGCCGGCGCCGTTCGGCCCCAGCAGACCCACCACCTCGCCCTGCCGGATATGGAGGCTTACCCCTCGCACCACCTGCCGCCCACCATAAGCCTTAGTCAGCTCTTCGGTGGCCAGCGTTCTCATCGTCAATGCGATTGCCTCACTTCTGTCTCAGTGCGAACGCGTCCGCCAGGCTGGCCGGGGTTCCCCGCTACGATGATCGTACTCCCCGCTCCAGAGAAGACGAGGGTGGCTCCGGTTACGTTTCCCTGTTGGGCATCAGCGATATGTGGTGGATGCGTCGGGCTACCCGTCAGGACATATTGGTCGTCTGCCGCCGTATAGGTCAGCTGTTCTCCCGTGCCCGATCGCCCCGGCTGCCGCATGTGTACATCACCCAGGACGACCACCTTCTCCAACGTCCCACCCACCGGATTCGCCTGCGCCGCCGGCGAGGCAGTCGCTGCCGGCGAGCCCGTCGTCGCCTGCTTCCCGGCGCTCAGCGTCGCGACCGCCCGCTGCGCCTCCACCTGCCCCATCGTTCCCTCGATCTTCACCCCGCCAGCGAAGATCGCCTGTCGCGTCAGATCCGAGTAATCCAGCCTCGGGCTGGTGACATGCATGATCGTCGCGGCAGTCTTTTTCTCGCCTGCGCCCGCCTTCTTGCTCCCCGCTGCCGAAGTTCCCGGAGCTCCGCCCTGGCTGGCGAACACGGCCCGTACCTGTGCTCCCGGAGCCACAGGCCTCGCTGTGAGCGATCGCCGCACACCATCGAACAGCAGATCCGCAGCCTGCACCTGCGACCCACCCTGCCACAGCCGCGCTGGCGCGGCATCCGTTCCGCGGAAGTCAGCAATCTTTCCCGTACGCACAAACTTCGCTTCGGCCGATGCGATATGCATGACGGCCTGCGCTTCACGGGCGCGCCCATCAGGTTTTGCAGCCTTGCTTCCGCCTTGGCCCTCGGGCTCGTTCTCGATCGACGCCAGCACATTCCCGCGCGCCTCCGCGTCTCCCGATCCCTCATGCACCGTCACCTCGGCCGCGGTCAGCGAGTTCTGCCCATCGCTAAAGTGCGTTCCCCCAGTAAGCGTCAGCGTGTCCGTAGCCGCTTCGTACGTGCCCTCCGCCGCGCTTCCCGTGGACACCGTCGGTTGCGCAGCGGTACTTCCCTTCGCGCCTCCTGAGCCCGGCCCTCCAGAGCCAGTCCCTCCAGCCACGGGCTTCCCCGTCGACCGGCTCATCATCGTCAGGTGCCCGCTTTGCTTCGCCGTCGCAAGCTGCGCTGTCCCGGTCGCGCTGGGCAGAAACTCCGCATTCAGCAGGTCAGCCTTGCTCTCCGAGAGATCGCCGTCCGCACCGTCCTGGCGCAGCTTCGTGTGCCCCGTACCCACAATCGTGTGCAGCAGCGATTTGCCCCCGGCATTCTGCGTAAACGCTGCGACCAGATCGTCGGCATCCACGGTGTTCCGCTTCACTTGTTCCGCGACTGCGCCGGGCGCTCCAGGCTTCTCGCGCGCTGCCGTCACCGAGTCTCCGCTAACCTCCGCTGCCCCCACCGCATGCAGCCCCTTGATGATCGCCGCACTTGAGTGTGGACGAGCGGCTTCATGCACCATGTTTGCGGTGATCGTCTCGCCATGCATCGCGCGATGCATCGTGCGCCCGCCAGTCCCAATCTCGTCAAGCGATACTGACGCCTTTCCGCGCCCCACGATCACCGTCGGCGCTCCGTCCTTATCGAAGTTCGAATCCACCGTCTGTGCCGCACCATGCGTCGACCGCGCAGGATTCGCATCGGCCATCGTCACGCCGCCCATCAGCTTCGCCGACTGCAGCACCGAATTCTCACCCAGTACAGCATCGAGATGCACCGCCATCACCTGGGCAGTTCCTTCGGTCAGCACCACGTTGCCGCTCGCCGATCCATGATCGATCGATCCATCCTTGCGCAGATACACCACCGCCGCGTCCGACCGCCCTGTCCGATCCCCCGTCCGCGCCGTGGGGCGCTCAAAGGTGGCGATATTGCCGATCCGGTCGATGAATGCATTGGCCGCGGTCATGTCCAGCTGCTGCCCATGCAGCGTCCCCGCCGCGTGCACGTCAGCCAGCAACCGCAGCGTGCTCGCGCTGGGACTGAACTCTGCACCTTTGGCCCGTGCCGAGAGCTTGCCCCAACGGAACCGAACCTCCTCGGAGGTAGCCGCCACATCCAGCTTGCGCACGTACACCACGCCTGACGTCTCCACAAACACCACCTGCGGTGACGAGGTCACCGTCGCCGTCGGGGGCGACTGCGTCCCATGCCGCGAGCCCGCCACCGATTGTGGCACTTCGAGTTCCATCCGCACATCTCCGATAGCCTTCGCCACACCCGTGTTCTGGTCGTACTCGATCTCGTTGCCGTAGATGTGATCGACCTCGGTCGAGGTCTTGCTGTGCAGCTCTACCGCTACGTCAAACAGCGAATATTTCCCATCCCCATGCTGCACCACCCGCCCAGCATGCAACGTATAGGACGTATGCCCCAGCAAAGAGTCAGAGTACGTAACGTTTTTTGTCTCGTGGGGAGTCTGCAGGAAACGCTTCACGGCAGAGCCGAAGACCTTCTTGGCCCTGTACCGCCCGTACGTCACCAGGCCGATGAGCGAAGCGATGAAAAGGACGGCGCCCGCCAACAGGAACCACCGCAACCGCTCGATCGACAATCGCATCCTTAGTCCTGTCTCGATTCTCTCATCCCGCAAGACCGGTCCCACATCGAGGCTCGTATCTTGCAGTGCCAACACGTAGAATGACGCAGACGATGTCCGATCAGCTCTATCTCAGCCTGTGGTATCCGAACTTTCGACTCGAGTCGCTCCCCGGAGCCCTCACCGGAGTGCTGCGCCAGTTCGCCACCGTGGCCGGCGAAGGCAAGCCCGGCAGCCTCTTCGGCCGCGTGTGGGCCGCCAGCGCCTACCCCATCGACTGGACCGAGTCACCCACTTACCAGCGCGTCTTCGTCAATGACACCCGCTCTGAGGACTCCGGGGACACCGACGACGCCATCATCGAAAACGCCATTGCAGAGGCCACCGAGCACCTCCACGAGGACATGGCCTACGAGTTCGAGATGCGCTGGCTCCTATGGCAGCCAACGGACAAAAAGTCCGCGGAATCGGCCGATAACAACGACGCCGATCTCGAAGACGATCTTCCCTCCAACGTCATCACCATGCATCCCGCGTCTCAACCTGCCCAGACTTCCCGCTGGAAGCTGGAACCCGCCCGCGTCCGCATCGCCGGCTTCGGCCCCGAGTTCGACGTCGGCGCCTACGATCAGAACGGCCATGTCCGCGTCGAGTTCGGCCTCGATACCCCCTGGGTCCAGGAAGACGCCGAGATGACCCGCGAGGACGCAGCCAAGATCCAGCAGAACATCGAAAAGCTGCTCGCCTTCACCCTGCTCATCGAAAAGCACTGCGGCATAAGCTCCCGCCTGCTCTGGACCGAAAGCGGCGAGCCCCTCGCCGAAAAGCTCATCGCCCGCCTGCAGCGCCTCAACTAGGGAACCTCTGAACAAGTTCCGGTTTTGTCAGGGCGGGACTTCAGTCCCGCCGTAAGTGCAGCGATTGCAGCGCGGCTTTAGCCGCTGAGGGAAGGCTCGAGACTTAATCAGACCTTCCCTTGAACTCCAGCTCTAAGCACCCAAGTCGAAGCGCTCATCCTTGCCCCGCCCCTGAAAACCTGAAGCCCTCGCGCCTCTACAGCAACCGCCGCTGCAGTAGAGGCACAATGGTGCGGGCCACGCGCGTTCAGGTCCGGCAGCCCAAACCTACAGCGCCTTCCACGCCGCCATCAGATCCGACTGCAGCAGCTTGTAGAAGTCATAGCTCTCGTTATCCACCTCGCCGGCCAGCTCAAACAGCCCACACGGCGTCGGGATCGGCGGCGTGATCACCGGCAGCGACGGCGGCGTCAGCACCGGGTTCGCAAAGTCCAGCGCATGCGCCAGGTTCGTCACCTCGTTCGAGGCATCGCGTAACGTGAGCGGCGCGAGGTTGTAGCGCCACTCGATCAGCTTCAGCACCGACGTGTGATCGTAGAGCTTCGAATCGATCCGTGGCGTCGCCGGATTGCTACCCTGCGAGAACGGTGACACCACGATCGTCGGCACCCTGCATCCCAGCAGCGCCTGTCCGTTCACCAGGTCCGTGTCGATGGCGTTCGGCGCAATCACCCGCGGCGGAGCAATCGTGTCATAAAACCCGCCCCACTCATCGCGGTTGAAGATCAGCACCGTGTTCGCCCACTTCGGCCCCTGCGTCACCGCGCGGTAAACCTGCCCCATGAACGCCTCGCCCGAGCGCAGGTCCGCGTGCGGATGATCGTCGTTGCCCTCGCCATCGTCCAGGATCGTGTACTTCGGATCCACGAACGACACGGCCGGCAGCGTCCCCGCCGCCGCATCCAGAAGAAACTCCGCATACGGCGCGGAGATGTTCAGGTACTTCGTTCCCCATAGCGCCAGAAACGGCACGTTCGAGTAGTAGTACTTCGCGCTGATGCCCGCCTCCGCCAGCGTGTCCCAGATCGTCGGCAGCGTGGAAATGTCTAGCGTGTTGGAGAGCCGGTCCGTCTGCGCCGCGTGCTGGAAGATGCGATTGGGAAAGGTGGAGCTGAGGATGGACGCGAAGTAATGGTCGCAGGTCGTAAAGTTTCGCGCCAGCGCGGCGAAGAATGGCAGCTGCGGCTCAGTGTAGTAGCCGATGCTGAAGGTATCGTTGGTCGTCGTACGCAGCCAGCCGTCCATCGCGCCGTTATCCACCTCGCTGCGGCCGCCCGCATAGGAGTGGTCGGGATCGGGATGCGCGCAGCCCACATAGGTGCTCAGCGGCTGTGTCTCATGCGTCTCGCCATTGCTGTCCGTGAACGTGAGCCCCGCCTGCTTTCCATGAGCTCCCGGCAGCCATCCCAGCAGGTGATCGAAGCTTCGATTCTCCATCATCACCACAATGATGTGCTCGATCGTGGAGGCTTCCGGGTCGGGAAGCTGCTGCGCCTTGCCTGCTTCTTCACCCGTGACAGCCAACGCGGCAGCCGACGCCACGCCCGCCACGTTACGGAGAAAGTCCCTGCGATTTACGCTCATGGTTCGTCCAATCCCTCAAATCGAGATGAGTGCGGAGATGACGAAGCCTGGGATGGCCGGGCCGATTCGATAGATGCCCTCCAACGTCAACACCCGGTTAAAGCCAAAGGGGAGGCATGGCCTCCCCTTTCATTTCGCCAAACGTTCTTTCAGTCCTGCGCTACGCCAGCTGCTCCTGCAGCGCCGGATAGTCCGTGTAGCCCGTCGCTCCAGTCATGTAGAACGTCGCAGGATTCGGCGCGTTCAGCCCGGCGTTCTCAGCGAAGCGCTTGGGCAGATCCGGGTTGGAGATGAACAGCTTGCCCCACGCGACGGCATCCGCATCGCCGCGCTCCAGCGCAGTCTCCGCGCTCTCCTTTGTGAAGCCCTCGTTGGCCACGTACACGCCGCCGAACTCCTGCTTCAGCTGCGGGCCGATCCAATCCGGCCCCTCGTGCTCGCGCGCCATCAGGAACGCCAGACCGCGCTTGCCCAGCTCTCGCGCCACATAGCCAAATGTCTCCAGCGGCTTCTCGTCGCCCGGGCACTGCCCGTCGCAACGTGGCGAAAGATGCATGCCCACGCGCCCAGGACCGAACACCTCCGCCGCCGCATCCGCAGCCTCCAGCATCAGGCGCGCGCGGTTCTCCACACTGCCGCCGTACTTGTCTGTGCGATGGTTGGACTTGCTGGAGAGGAACTGGTCCAGCAGATAGCCGTTCGCTCCATGCAGCTCCACGCCATCGAATCCCGCAGCCTTCGCCAGCTGCGCCCCGTGCTTGTACGCTGCCACGATCCCCGGAATCTCATCCAGCTCCACCGCCCGCGGCACGTCATACGCCTTCTCCGGACGAACCAGGCTCAACCGTCCATGCTGTGCAATCGCGCTCGGCGCAATGGGCAGCTTGCCATTCAGGAACGAAGGATCGGAGATCCGCCCTACGTGCCAGATCTGCGCAAAGATGTGCCCGCCGGCCGTGTGCACCGCGTCGGTGATCGGCTTCCACAACTCTGCCTGCTCATCGGACCAAAGCCCCGGCACCTGCGGATACCCCACGCCCATCGGATCAATCGGAATGCCTTCGCTGATAATCAGCCCCGCACTCGCCCGCTGCGCGTAGTACTCGGCCTGGATCGCCGTCGGCAGATGATCGGGAGTGCCACGCAGCCGCGTCAGCGGCGCCATGAAAATGCGGTTGGGAAGCATCAGATCCCCAACCTGAATCGGATCGAATAGCGTAGGCATGACTCGGCAATCTCCTTGAAGAGCTTTCGGAAGATACGATGAGGCACCAAACGAAAACGATTCGACCAAGATCGAATCGTCTCAAATGAAATCAGCCTCACCTTGGCTGTCATCTCCTCAAGGCATGTGCTTCTCGACAACCGCAGCGAGCGCCCGACAAGAGTTCACCTCAAGCCCTCGCAGCTCGAAACCTGAAGACCTCGCACCTCGACAGCATCAAGTCTCTAACTTGCGTCCGCACCATCACCCAGCCGTAACAATCTCCGAAAAGTCCGCGATACCCGAGAAATTTTCCACGATGGTAGATAGCAAGAGCAGCCTGCGGTTCCGAAGGTGGATCTCTGGGTCCATCACCATCACTTGTTCAAAGAACGCATCGACCTCGGGCCGGATGGAGGCGATGGCTGTCAATGCTTCGCCGTATGCACGCCGCGCGCGAAGATCGTTCAATTCGGAAGCGACTTCGAGCGCCTTAGCCGCAAGAGCCGCCTCCGCCTGACCTGCACCTGGAAAGAAATATCCGCCAGGCTCCGGTTGATAGTTCGCCTGCGCCAGAATATTTTTCATCCGCTTGAACGCCGCACTTACCGCCAGGAAATCTTCGCTGCCACGAGCCGCCGCGACTGCCTCTGCACGAGCAACCGTGTCACGCACGAAACAATACCCGCCTTGGCGCTCCGAACCAATCACAGCAGCAACAACGTCATACGCATGCCCGCACACCTCACGAAGGTAGAAAGCGACGCGCTCGCGGAAGAACGCCAGCATCTTATCGCGAGTCGCTTCATCCTTGACGCAGAGCATGATGATCGTCGCCAGGTCGAGAGGCCACTCCCGCTCTGCGAGTATCTTCACGATGCCATTCGCCGCCCGGCGCAACGCAAATGGATCCTTAGATCCGGTTGGCTCAAACCCTAGCCCAAACATCCCGGTAAGGGTGTCCAGACGATCGGCGATGCCAAGCAATGCGCCTTCCACTGACCGTGGAATCCCGTCCTCCATGCTGGCCGGAAGGTACTGGTCATAGATAGCGCCAGCAGCAACTTCGCTTAGTCCCTGCGCCTTTGCATACAAACCACCGATTACACCCTGAAGCTCGGTAAACTCCTTCACGAGCTCGGTCGTCAGATCGGTCTTCGCCAGCGTCGCCGCCTCTTCCAGCGCTCCGAGATCAACCGGCTGCCCGGCTCCGCGTCCCTCCGATATCGGGTGGACCACCATCTCCGCCAGCTTGAGCGCCAACTCCTTCACCCGCTCCGTCTTCGCCGCATAACTCCCCAGGTCCTTCTGGAACGTCACATTCTCCAGCAACTTCACACGCTCCACCAGCGGAGTCCGCTGATCGAAGTCATAGAAGAACCGAGCATCGTTGAACCGCGCCCGCAGCACGCGCTCATTGCCCTGCCGAATGATCGCCGCATTCTCCGCGTCGAGCGCAATATTCGTCACGGTCAGGAAGTACGACGCCAGCTTTCCGTCAGCACTCTCCACCGCAAAGTACTTCTGGTGATCGCGCATCACCGTCACCAGCACCTCTTCGGGCAACTCGAGATATGCCGCGTCGAAGCTGCCCAGCATCACATCCGGCCACTCCGTCAGGTGCGTCACGCCATCGACCAGCGCCTCATCCTCACGCCACCGCGCACCCGGCACCTCGCGTGTCACCCGATCCAGCGCCTTGCGAATCTTGTGCCGCCGCACTTCCACATCGGCGATTACATACTCGCCCTCTAACTGCGCGAGATAACTCGCCGGCGTCTCCATCTCAAACGCCTCTCCACTCGACAGCACGCGATGCCCAAAGCTCGCGCGCCCCGCCGTACGCCCACCGAAACTTACCGGCACAACGTCGTCACCCAGCAGAGCAACAATCCACAGCACAGGCCTCACAAACTTCTCCGGCTTGCCCGGACGCCAGTACATGCTCTTTGGCCAGTAGATCGCCGCGATCTCCTTGGGCAACTGCTCCGCGATCACCTCGCTAGCCGAGCGGCCCACCTTCATCGCCGTCACCGCAACGTACTCTCCCTTGGGCGTAGTGATCGTGCGCAGCGCGCTCACCTCCACGCCGTTCTTGCGCGCAAACGACTCCGCCGCCGGCCCAGGCACACCATCCTTGAACGCAATCTTCGCCGACGGCCCCACCACCTCTTCGCTCAGGTCAGGCTGCCGCTCCAGCACATCACTGATCAGCACAGCCAGCCGCCGTGGCGTCGAGTACGACTTCGCATCCGTGAGCGGATCGAACCCCGCAGGCAGTAACGCTTCCTTGCCCAGCAACGCCAGCGTGCGACGCAACAACTCCGCCTCCGCCGCGGCAATCATCCGCGCGGGAACTTCTTCCAGCCCAATCTCAAACAGAAACTCTGCCACTTATGCACCCACCACGCTGGCTTGCTCACCAGCCGACTCGCTGACCCGTTGTTCCTTCAGCCGTCCCTGCTCCACATACACCTTCGCCACGCCAATGATCAGTGTACGAATCCGCCCCATCACTCCCACGCGCTCCGTCACCGAGATCGCCCCACGCGCATCCAGCAGATTGAACGTATGCGAGCAGTTCAGCGCCAGCTCATACGCTCCCAACGTCGGGAACCGCAGCATGTCCAGCTGATTCGCTGACTCGCTCACCCGCTCACTCGCTTGCGCAAGCAACGCCTTGCACTCCGCCTCATACAGATTCAGGTGCTCCCACAGCTTCGCCGTATCCGCATAGTCAAACGCGTACGCCGAGAACTGCTGTTCTTCATGCAGACGAACCTGCCCATAGGTCAATTCCTTCCCATGGCGATCCCGTGTCCACACGATGTCGTAGATCGAATCCTTGTCCTGCAGGAACTGCGCAATCCGCTCCAGCCCATACGTAATCTCGCCCGAGATCGGGTCCAGGTCCATGCCACCGCACTGCTGAAAGTACGTGTA
This sequence comes from Bryocella sp., assembly GCF_058498515.1. Lineage (NCBI taxonomy): Bacteria > Pseudomonadati > Acidobacteriota > Terriglobia > Terriglobales > Acidobacteriaceae > Bryocella > Bryocella sp. Next base: position 73,915 of record NZ_JBMHYI010000070.1, on the reverse strand, counting down.
CTGCGTAATCTCCTGGCCGTCGAGCATCACCTGCCAGCCCACGCCCCACGCGCCGCCCACCGGCCACTCCCAGTTGTCTTCCTCGAACTTGATGTCGTGCTGGCGCAGGTCGATCCCAATCGCCACCAACGACTCGAGGTACAGCGACTGCACGTCCTCCGGTGGCGGCTTCAGGATCACCTGCAGCTGCGTGTGGCGGAACAGCCGGTTCGGGTTCTCGCCATACCGCCCATCGGCAGGACGCCGCGAAGGCTGCGCATACGCAATGGAAATAGGCTTCGGCCCCAGCACACGCAAAAACGTGTCCGGGGACATCGTGCCCGCTCCGACCTCGAGGTCGTACGGCTGCTGCAGCACGCACCCGTGCTCGGCCCAGAATTTCTGGAGGGTGAAGAGGAGCTCTTGAAACGTAAGGGAGGTCGAAGCCATGAATTGCCTTGCTGAAATGATTGCGGAATCTCGTCACACCCATTCTAACTGCTGGCAACACGCGCCTTCCCTGCCGCCGTTCGCTATACTCAGGTGACTTCCACTCTCCGGCCCAAAAAGCCGCCAACAGATGCCCTTCACTCCGGTCTCGGACAACTCCCGGCCGTACTTCCCTGCATTGGACGGGCTGCGCGCCATCAGCGCCGTGATGGTGATCTACTTCCACACCCACGGCAACCTGGGCTGGATGGCCTATATCCCCGGTCGACTCGGTGTGGACATCTTCTTCGCCCTCAGCGGCTTTCTCATCACCACGCTTCTTCTGCGCGAGCAGTACACCACCGGTCGCGTCGATCTGCGCGCCTTCTACCTTCGCCGCGCCTTCCGCATCCTTCCCATCTATTTGTTCGTCCTCGCCGTCTACGTCGCCCTCAACGCCCATCGCGGCGGTCCCCACTGGGCGGAGATGAAATCCGCCCTGCCCTACGACCTCACCTTCCTCAACGAGTTCTCCAGCGGCCCCTTCCAGTTCACCTGGTCGCTCGGTGTCGAGGAGAAGTTCTATCTGCTCTGGCCCGTGCTCTGCTTCGTCCTCTTCGTCAACAAACGCCTCCAGATGGCCGCAATCACGTGGGCTCTTCTCATGGCCGCGATGTTTCTCGTGCGCAACGTCGGCCAGGGCTTTGCGCTCTCGCACTCCTACGCCGGCCTGCTGCTCGGCTGTTTGCTCGCGATCGTCATGAACTCGTCCCGCCTGGATACCATGCGACGCTGGATCAGCCGGGTCCCCTGGCCAGTTCCGGCCCTGCTCGCCATCGCCGGCGCGGTCGCCTTTTCCTTCCAGCGCTTCGGGATCATCGCCTTCCAGTTCGCCATCCTCCTTCTCATCGCACACATCCTTCTGCAGCCCAGCCCGCTCGCCAGCGCCCTCTCCGGTAAGGCCATCGTGTGGGTCGGCAAGCGCTCCTACTCGATGTACCTGGTGCACGGCCTCTGCCTCGGAGCAGTCGAATCAAAGCACTATCCCGTCACCTTCCGAGATCATCTGCTGGTCGGAGCCGCAGCCTCCATCCTCGCCGCACTGGTGGCCCATGTGCTCTACCTCACCATCGAAACCCCATCCCGCCACTACGGCCTCAAAGCCATCGCAAGGATGAAAGCCCGCGCCGCGGGAACTCCGCTCCAAGAGACGGCATAGTGACTCGATTTATCCCCATACTCTGAGGTGTCCCCGTACCCACCCTCACCTTCGCTTCGTCCAGCACGCGGTAGTAACAATGACTGTGCCTGGTGCGCATGTATCCGTACAGGGCGTGCGCCGTATGACAGGGAGTCGAACCCCAGGCCCTGGCCCATCAGGGCCACCCAGAGTGCCAGCTTTGCCCCGCTGGCGTGGGGTTGTGCTCGCCACGAAACGACGGCTACCAACTCCTCAGAGAGCCGTGCCTTCTAAAGCAGTTCCGTCTTCCAATTCAGTTCCTGCAGCTTCGTATCCGTCTCACGGAACGCCTTGGCCAACGCGTCGATCTGCTGCTGCAACGTGGCGATCGAAACCGTCGAAACAAACTTCACCTCAGACTTCGAGTAACGGTCCTGCCGAGTGCTCGCTGCATCAGTCACCGCTATCAGCACATCGCGCTTCTTGGCCAGCACGTCGCGCGAAGCAATCGCGTCCGAGACGCTACGCGTACTGTCGAATGCGGTCTGAGCGTTCGTTCGATTGATCGATGAGATCAGGTGCTCGAGTCTCGCACATAGCCGGTCCACCTCGGCGAGCAACTGACCCGTGTCCTCAGGAGGATTCTCTCCCTCCTGCACCCGTGCCGCGCGCAACAACCGCTTCTTCACCTCTTCAATACGAACCTGACAATCGGCCCGTTCCGCTAATGCTTCTGCGAGTTTCACAACCCCTCCTACTCTGCAATTGTCGTTTTATTATGCGCCAGACGATCCCGCATCAGACCAACGCCGCCGCGCTCCGAATCCTTCTCTCCAGGTGCCGCTCCAGCACCGCAATCGCAAACGCACGCAGATCTCCCGCCCGCTTCGCCGGCCACTCCTCTTCCAGCAGCCCTGCCAGCGGCGTCCTCGCAATCCTGTAGCTCTCTGCCACCGACTGCGCGCTCAACGCATGACTGTTCGGCCACCGATCGTCCTGGCAGCTCACGCCGTCTGCCGTCGGCGACCACCACACAGTGTGCGCACGAAGATCCAGCCCGCAAGCCGCACAGTGCGCCAGGTCCGGCATCCAGCCCATCAGCCGGTTCATCCACAGTGCAAAGTACGTTGTCGCAATCCAGATCGTTGCCGGATTCTCCATCGCAGTCAGGCAGGTCATCGCCAACCGAAACACGTTGTCCTCCGCCGCCAGATCCGGCATCGCCTCATCCAGCACCTCGACAACCATCTGCATGCCCGCCGCCCGCAGCCAGTCCACCGGAGCTGTCATCGGCGACCACAGGATCTCGAACTGATCCAGGCGCATCAGATCCTGCTTCGGCCGCTCCATGTACTGCGCCCGGACGTACGTCGCCGGCTCCAGCGCACCACCAAACCGCCGCCGCGACCGCATCGCGTGCCGCGCCACGCCCTTCACCTTGCCCTGATCGCGCGTGAACAGCGACACCAGCAGGTCCGCCTCGAGAAACGGCCATGTGCGCAGCACAATCGCCTCGCCGTGATGCGGAATTTGCCTGCCTTCAGCCACAACGCTATCGTCTCATTCCCGCGCGACGCATTCCGAGATCGAGTGCGGCCGCCATCTTCTAGTGCGAGGTCCAGGTCACCTGGAACCAGCCGCTGGTATTGTTCTGCGCATCGGCCGTGTAAGCAGGGATGAGGAATCGCTCTCGCTGGAAGAAGAACTGCAGCGTGGTGTCGTGGGTGAGCGAGTAGCTCCCGCGGACGAAGCCATCGGAGATGGTGGCGCCGCCGGGCAGGTACTCCAGCCCCCCCTTGTTCTGGCGGAAGCCGCCCTCGATGCGGGTCCGCGCCGTGAACCAGTAGCCAACCCGGCCTTCGATCGCGCGAGCATCGCGACCCACAGCATTCCCCAACAGGAAGCTCTTATTGGTATTGGCGTCGAGGTAGACGCTGTTGATGAAGAAGCGCTGACCACCCTCGTCCTGGCTCAACTCCTCGCTGGTAGCAGCCTCCAGACGGAGATCCATCTTCGGCAAACCAGGCACGCTGGCCAGATACGCGCCGACGTTCCACGGCACACGCCGCGGGGCGTCGATCGGATTGACCTCGTCGTCGGCGTAGGCATCGGCATAGACCGTCAGCAGCTTGGTCAGGCCCGGCACATGCACCCGCATGTCGAAGTCGCTCTTGCGGTCTCCGGGATCCGTGCGGTTGTAATACCCATACTGCGATCCCGAGGAATAGGAGCTATCAAGGTTGTGCCACAGGCTGGCGAGGGTCATGGGATGACCTACTCCCCACAGCAGCGACCAGCGCGTAAAGCTCAGCTCGACGTACTTGCCCTGGCCGATCGTGAAGTCCGCCTTCTCGGCGTTGAAGTACGGCCGCGCCGGAAAATGATGGCCGGAGAGCTTGCCGAAGACGATAGAGAAGCGGTAGCTGCCCCAGTTGGGAAAGAACGGAAATGAGTGCGGACGCTCCGCCTCGAAGCGCAGGTTGTAGGTCGGCTCGGCGTTCATGGAGAACGACCATGGGCCCATCGTCCCTGGACCCCAGTAAAGTTCTTGCTTGCCGAACGAGACCTCGTTCCCTCCGAATGCGACGCCAGCGTAGAGCTCCAGTGGCCGCTGCCGCACATACGAGGGTTGAGCCGCCGTCGGATAGAAGGTGGCCGGCGACGGCAGAGGGTTCCCCGACAGCGTATCCAGCTGGGTAAAGAGCTGCGCCTGCGACGGCGTGATGGCCGCGGCTCCAGGACCGTACTGCCCCTCCTGCCGGTCGTAGACGAAGAATCGCCCATGCGTCCAGCGCAGCGAGACTCCGGTGATGGCGTCCGAGCCCCGCCCGAGTTGGCGTCCATAGTCGTTCCACCAGGTCTGGCCAATGTGGAAGCTGTCCGCCAGCGCCGGGCCGGCAATCGTGCCCACGCGAGCGTAGACCGACTCCACCGCAAAGCCGTCCGAAGGCCGCGGCAGTTCCTCGTCGAGGGCCGCGATCAGCTCGCGCGCCTCTCCATCGGAGCCATTCGGCAGCTCCGTCTCCCGGAGCAGAAGCATGGCTTCGGTGATCTGGCGGCGGCACTCCAGGCGTGTCCATGGCCGGATCGCGGTCTGCTGCGAAGGAATGAGGCCGTAGTTGCTCAGGCGCTCCAGGGCCGGGTAGATCCAGCTGTCCATCGGCACAGTGGTCGTGCCCACTCGATCGTCCTCGGGCTCCATGCCTCGCGGCAGCTGACTGGCTGGAAGCGCATTCAGCGGAGGCACAGCCCTGACGACCCCGGAGCCAGCCGCCGGAGCAGGATCTCCCGCGATTGCCGAGTCCGCGCCGCTCACGGTTTCCGATCCCGTCTCTGGCATGGACGCATGAGCCGCCGACGCCAGACCGAGGCAAAGGGCCATGATCCAAACGCATGGAATCCGGGAAAATCGGCGGTGTCTCAAGGTCAGCCTGAAAGGTGGCAGGATCCAGCTCCGGAGTCGTTAGTCAAAGATTCGTGGGAGGGAGATCGAACGCTAGCAGGGGCGCAGAAGAGCTGACTTGAGTATCACCCGATGGTTGAGTCGTAGCAAGTCTCCAGGACGCCAGGCTACGTACCAAGACTAAAGATGACAACGAATTCATCCGAGTCATCCAGCTCATCGTCAGGAAGAAAACCTCCGATATCTTGCCCGCGAGGACGGTTCGTGCGAGCATCCGAAGTAACGCGCAGGTTTTGCGCGGTCCCTCCGCCCGCGAGACAATTTCCCTCTTGCATAGATCCCCAACCTGTTGCAAATAACACGTAACACAGGGTTTCGTCTCATCTCGATACAACGAACCTGCAACCGTTTCATGCTAGACTTCGGCTACCGATGGTAGGACGCACGCTCCTTGATCCGTTGAGATCACCATGATCCAAGGAACTGGAATCGGTCTTCGCAAAAGCATTCTTGTGTAGCTACCAAGGGCTCGGTTTGCGAAGAGACACTGATGGAGACGCCAGGCATGGCCTCAGAGCACAGCAGCCCTTCACGTGCCAACGTGCTGGGCATCGGTATCAGCGTGGTGCGCATGGCGGATGCTGTCCGCCGCGTGACGCAGCTGATCCGCTCTGGCCGCAAGGGCTATGTCTGCGTTACCGGGGTCCATGGAATCATGGAAGCCCAGCGGGATGTGGCTCTTCGTACCATCCTGAATCGTTCCTTTCTCACCCTCCCGGATGGCATGCCTACCGTGTGGGTCGGTCGCCAACAGGGCTTTTCCATGGAGCAGGTCTCCGGGCCGGACTTCATGCTCCGCCTCTGCCAGGAAGGCGTAGAGAGCGGAGTACGACATTTCCTATATGGCGGAGATATCGGCGTGGCCGAGGCGCTGCGCGAGTCGCTCTGCCGACGCATTCCTGGCCTGCAGATTGTGGGCGTGTACACGCCGCCCTTCCGCCCGTTGAATGAGGACGAGCTCGCCGAAGTGCAGGACGTCATCCAGCAGGCGAACGCCGATGTGATGTGGATCGGCCTTAGCACTCCCAAGCAGGAGCGCTTCATGGACGAGTTCGTGGACCGGTTGAATGTCAGCGTGCTCGTTGGTGTAGGGGCTGCCTTCGACTTTCACACCGGCCGCATCAAGGATGCCCCGCGCTGGGTGAAAAAGATCGGTATGCAGTGGCTGCATCGCCTCTCCCAGGACCGCCGGCGCCTCTGGCGGCGATATCTGACCAACAATCCCCGCTTTGTGTACCGCATCCTGCTCCAGTGCCTTGGGGTCCAGCGCACCAAGCTCGACGCCAAGGAAGGTCCTGCTGCGGTCGACCACGCCTAGACGGCTGGGACTACCCGCTTCCACTCACAGCGTTCTGCGTCCTACGTCCTGGCCCGGCCAGAGCTCCTTCTGACGTGCTCGGAACTTCTTCGGCTTGGTCCCATTGCAGATCACCCTGGATCTGTCCACCTCATCCAGGATCCGCCGGAACACATAGCCTGGGGATGTGGAGAGGGCCCGCCACCCATCCCGCATGGCGCCAAGGGGATCTCTTCCCGCGGTTCGGATGTTCATCCCGCGTAGGCTCTCCTGGGCGATGAGGTCCCGTACCACCACCATGCTCTCCAAAGCGCCCGCGACCTCCGCTTCGGGAAGCGGCGTGAGCCCCCACAGCTCCGAGAGCAGAAGGTATTGGACGTAGAGCAGATCGACCGCGTTCTGTTTCATCGCCAGCGTCGTGGCCTGCCCCCCATGCTGGCGATACCCAACCAGCACCTCGGGGATCACGCGAATCTCGGCGCTGCGCGCGATGCGCCACCAGAGGTCTGCATCCTCGGCGCGATTGAGGGTCTCACGGTAGCCGCCGACCTTAAGCGCGCACGCAACATTGAGAGTCGCCGCCGGATGGCAGAAGCTCAGCAGATATCCCCGCTCTACAATCTCCCGAAGCTCCTGGTGCGTGCCGCGGGAGGCCCGAAAGCTTCCGATCGACCGATCCGGCGGATAGTACTCGGCCATCGCTGCTAGCAAACCTGCATCACCGTACCGGCCGATGTATTCCAGCGTCCGTTCCACGCGCTGCGGATAGGCGATATCGTCGGCATCGTGCCGCATGAGCCACGGCGTCTCCGCCGTCTCAAGCATGTAATTCAGGGTACGGCTGAAGCGTAGTTCCGGCTTTTCGACAATCTGGATCCGCTCGTCCCGGAGGCTGTACAGGTAGTCCAGGCTTCCGTCGCTGCCGTCCCCCACTACGGCAAGTACGCGGAAATCCCCGTGGGTCTGGCCGAGCAAGCTCTCCATCGACTCGCTCAGATAGGGCATGGCCCTGTTCACCGGCAGCCCCACCGTCAATATGGACATGCCCCTCCCTTTTCCCGGACGTCCTCGGCCCGCCCCTTCGAATTCACGCGATGCCTGCCGCGATCGCTACTGCGGATCGTCGGCGTTTCCCGTCGGCCTGGATGTGGCCGGCTGTTGTATTACAACATTTCACCGAAGCTCCGCCTCCGGGAGCAGGGTGAGCGTAAGTCGCGCCTTTCGGTTCGCGAAGAAACATAAACTTTGGAACTGTCCGGTTTAGACGGCAATTGGATGTGCGAAGTCGCGGCCCATCCCAAATAGAGTAGATCAGAGTGCGAGCCGGTACGATTGGTCCCGGTCCGGCACGACTCCGAGGCGAAACGCTCGCGATATGCTTCTAGCAGGCGCGAGGCCCCATCATCGATCGATATGGCGGCTCCTATGGCCGCCGAGAGAGGCCTCTATATCCGCATGAAGAGACCTGATCGCAGCAGCAGGGCGCAACCGCTGGAGCGGCAGCTTCCCGCGATGGAGGCTTCAGCATGATCCTCGTGCTTGCTCCCGTAGCGTTCATCGTCCTGTTCACCGTGGTCCGTCTGTTCGCTCGGAGTTTTCTCGCCGGCTGGTACGCGCTCCTGATCGTTTCTGCCCTGGGCTACGCTGTCGGCGCAGACTCCGCCAGGTTCGCAGGGATCCACATCTTCCCAAGCGACGCGCTGTATTTCTGCCTGCTCGCCGCCGGGGCCATCCGCTCGCGCGTCTGGGAGCTCCGCTTCAGTCCGCTCAGCCTGACTGTAATGGCCTACGTCGGAATCTTCGTCCTCAGCATGACCCGCGGCCTCCTGCAATTTGAAGTCACAACCGTTGGCCCTGAAGCGCGTGGATTTATCGGCGAGATCGTTGCGGTGATCTACTTCATCACCGTGCCGCATGACCGCGAAGTAATTCGCAAAGTCGTGCGCGCGATGATTCTGTTCGCTGCCTTTCTGGTCCTGATCGTTGTGCTCCATTATGCCGGGCTACCCGTTGGAGTGGACATGACGCTTGACCCCACGATCAAAATCGACCGCGCCCTCCAGGCCACGGCCGTGGGCTCGATCGAGCTCGCCCTTATCTTCGCTGCGTTCTGGTGGACCTGGGAGGAGCGCGGAAGCCGGTGGATGTTCGTAGCTACCGTCGTGTTCACCACATGTGTCGTTGGCCTGCAGCATCGCACCGTCTGGGGCATGTTGGCAGTCACCCTCGCGATGGCCCTCTTTATCGACCGCGACGTCCTGCGAGTGTTCCTCAAGGCGCTCGGGCTCACCGCTGTCGCCGGTCTGCTGGTGCTTGTAATATCACCGGGTCTGCGATCGCGCCTCGTCGCAGACCTCCAGGAGAGCGCGACCAACAGTGGAACCTTGACCTGGAGGGTGCAGAGCTCGCAGCGCTCGATCGAACAGGAGGAGGGTCTTATCGAGGTGCTCATCGGCCAACCGATGGGATCCGGATACTCCCGCCTGGACATCGATACGGGCACCTACACGACGGCCCCACCGCACGACGAACTCGTGAATCAGTACGTCCGCCTCGGCCTCGTTGGCACGCTCTTACTACTGGCCATTCTGCTCCGGCCAATATGGGCGGTCTGGCGTGGCGGAGACGACGATCTCCTTTTCCCAGGCGCGAATGCCTGGCTCATCGTGGCCGCAGCGGTCTTCACCTTCGGTATTCCGTACTGTTTTTCCGCGGAGATCGTAGCCTTCGCAGCCATGGCCAACGGCCTTACGTCGGACGAATTTGCGCTCGAGCAGGAAAGTGATTTCCTCGACGAAGACTCCGAGGACAGGCCCGTTGACGACCCTATCGATCCCACCCTCGAGCCACTGCCTCAGCTCTAATCCTGTTCGCGGGCTAGATCTTGCCGCGCACAAGACACGTCAGCACCAGGCGGATGTACGGCGAGACCGCGTACAACGGCCACAGCGGCCCCAGGTTCTGCCGCGAGAAATGCGACCACTCCCTCCAGGAAGACCCCTTCGGGGACTGCATCAGCTCCCAGCGGCGTCGCAGCGGAAGACGCTTGTCCGTCCACGAACCGTCGTAGTTGTTCTCGCTGCAGGTCCCGATGTACCCGGGCACAGCGTACACGGCAAAGCCCGCAGCCGTCGCCCGCAGGCCATAGTCGACGTCGCCGAAGCTGTGCTGGTAGTGCGGGTCGATATTGCCCACAACCTTCGCGACCGCGCGCGGGATGAGCGTGCAGTTGCCGTTCATCGTCACACAAGGCAGCGCGACCTCGGGGTCTGGATGCTGATGCAGGAACAGCGGCGGAAGCCAGCGGCCGTGGCGTGCATAGCCCCCGTAGGTGAAGACGCCGGTGACCGCGTCTTTTGTGCTTCCCGTGACAATCGCGTCAATGCCGCGGTCCCGCAGCTCCCGCGCGGTATCGATCTCCAGCGCCAGCGCATCCTCGTTCAGGATCGTGTCGTCGTTCAGCCACAGGTAGTAGTCGAAGTCCTCCGCCAGCGCCATGGAAAACGCCATGTGCATGCCCCGGTTCCAGAACAGCTTGCCGGAACCGCGGCCGATGCGCACTTGGGGAAATTGCTCTGCGACCGCCTCCGACGTCCCATCCGTGCTGCCGTCGTCGATCAGGAAGACCTGCAACTCGCACTCCGGCAGACTCTGCTGAAACAGCGCAGCGAGGCAGCGAAGCGTGATATCGCGCCGGTTGTGGCAGGCAAGCAAAGCCGCCACACGCTCGCGGCGCGGCGCGGCTACGCCGATCTCCTGTCCTGGCTGACTGATGGTTGCATCCATTGGCTACCTCCAGCCTAAACGACCGAGGAATAGCATCGCCGGACCCGTGACAGTTCAGCGGCCGAAGAGTCGCGCAAAAAAACCGACCCCGGATCGCTGCTCTGAATCGTGATCGTCATCGATTCCCCGCGGATAGGGCTGCGGACCAAGCGGCTCGCCCTCGTAGATGCGCTGCGGGTTGGTAATACACAACCGCCGCGCTGTCTCTTCGCCAAAGTTCTGGCGCAGATGCTCGTAGGCGCGACTCATGTTGGGCGGCCGACTGGTGGTGTTATGCGCGTCGGTCGCCACCACCGTCGCCCAGTTGTCCTGAACATAGCGATTGGCGATCGCTCGCGCAGTCTTGCCGAACTCGCCTAGCAGCGCCCCTGCGGTAACCTGCACCAGCATGCCGTCGCCGATCCAGTTGCGGATCCGCCCCGGATCGCGCTGGATGCTCATGTTGCGTTCCGGATGCGTCAGGACAGGAATCAATCTGGCCGACATCAGCTCGGCCTGCGCGTTCGATACGGCGTTCTGCAGAAATTGCTCGGGGAGTTCGATCAGAATGTACTGATGGCCATTGATCGTATAGCGCGTGGGGTTGTTCTTCGCGTCCTCCACGTTGTCATACGTGATGTGGAAGTCGCAGCCCTGCGCGAGCGTAAGCGGGATGCCGCGCTCCGCCAGCGCAGCCCGCAGCTCAGCAAGCCGCTCTGCGTTGACCTCAGGCACAAAGTCATAGCGATGACTCGCGTGAGGCGTGCAGACGACATGCGTGATGCCATCCGCTACGGCAGCTTCGGCCTGCGCGATCGAGTCCTCAAGCGTCTTCGGGCCATCGTCCAGCCCGTACAAAAGATGGTGGTGCACATCAAACATGAGTTATCCCAGTGGAGCAAGGCGCCTTCGAGCGCGCTCTGATCGTTTGATGCATCTAGTGTACCGTTGCAATGCCCCCGTCCGATGAACACAGCGGTATGCTGCGAGGCACTTTGGTATCAGTGCTTTCGCCCGGTTGGAGCGCTTTGGGGCAGCGGCGAAGGTGATCGACTATAACGAGCAAGCGCCGCGGCCACCACGTCATACTCCGGTTTCGGATTCAGGTTTGCATCCAGCAGCCCTGGACGATGTTTCTGCCCATCAACCCGCCGGTACTTGGGCTGTGTGGCTCCCGCCCAGTCCAGCCAGTTGTAGCGGTCCGACAAGGTCCAGAAAGAAATCATCGTCGGCTGGGCAAGAGGAAGCACTACATCGAGGTATCTTCGCAGGACATCGGCGCACGCTGCATCACGCGCAACCGGATCGGCCGGCAGGCTGGTGTCGTCTACGTCGATCTCCGTGAGCTGCACCTCGTAGCCCAGAGAGCGAACCTCGCCCAGAAAGCTCTGCATGCGGGAAGTCGCCACGGGCTTGTTCGCAAACAGGTGGGACTGAATCCCAATCCCATGAATCGGCACGTTCGCCTTCCGCAGACGCCGCAGATGCGTCAGGAAAAGGTCGCGGTCCACCTGGTCGCCATGATCGTCCGACTCGAGGTAATGCTCATTCCAGATCAGCCGTGCGTTTGGATCCGCCTCGGCTGCCACATGGAAGGCCAGGTCCACATACTCCTGGCCAAGATACTGCGCCCAGGGATAGGTCGCCAGCCCATCGGCACGCTTATCCCAGACGTTCAGCGCCTCGTTCAGCACGTCCCAGGAGTACAGCCGGCCCGCATAGCGGCCAGCCACCGTGCGGACATGGTTCTCCAGCATTGAGCGCGCATTGGACGCCGAGATCTTTCCCCGCACCCACTCGGGCGTTCCGTAGTTCGGCCACAGAAGATTGTGTCCGCGGATCGTCAGTTTCTGGCTCTCCGCCCAGCTGACGAAGGCGTCTGCCTGGGTGAAGTCGTAGACCTCGGAGTTGGGGCAGAGGCCGGTCCACTTCAGCTCGCCTTCCGGAGTCACAGCATTGCACTCCCGCACCAGCCGGGCGACAAACTCGTGATCCTTCTGCACGGTGGAATTGCCCAGCACACCACCGATCAGCCATGGCCCGCCCGCTGCGATCTCGCGCAGCGCCTTGCCGGTCTGGGCCCACAGCGGCGATCCCGCAGCAGCCGCAGCGAGAACTCCCCGCTTCAGCAGCCGCCGCCGCGTCCAGCTCCGCACTTGCCTGTCGAATGCCAAATCGGATGATCCTCGGCTGAATAGCGGAATCGCGAATAGCTGAATCGCGGAATGTAGGAGTTAGGACAGTAGCCTAACTCGCCTCCCCCCTCCCCCCTCCGCCGTAAAGTATTGATTACGTTTCGGTTAAGGGGTAATAATAGACTTGACTTACCCACGCCAAACGCATATATTCGCTTCATGGGAAGCCCGAAGACATTACTCGAAGCAATTCAACACTTTAGCGATGAGCAGGTTTGCATCGATGCTGTTGCTGGGATGCGTTGGCTAAACGGCGTGACCTGCCCAGAGTGCAATGCCGCCGACCCCTACTACCTCAAGACTCAGAAGCGTTGGAAGTGCCGGGAATGCCGGATTCAGTTCTCTGTCAAGCGCGGAACCATCTTTGAAGACTCTCCCATCTCGCTCACCAAATGGCTCCCGGCGATGTGGCTGCTAGTGAACTGCAAGAATGGCGTCTCCAGCTATGAGCTGCACCGCGATCTAGGCGTGAGCCAAAAGACAGCGTGGTTCATGCTTCATCGGTTGCGGCTGGTTATCAAGGCCCCGAACATGGGAACGAAATTGGGTAGCAATGACGGCGGCGAAGTTGAGGTAGACGAGGCGTTCATCGGCGGAAAGATGAAGAACATGCACCGCAGCAAGGCAAACGGCTTGCAGAAGGTGAAGCAAGCGGCGGGCTATGAGAACCGCGTCCACCACGAGAACAAAACGGCTGTCCTCGGAATGCTTGATCGTGAATCCCGGCAAGTACGCGCCCAGGTTGTGCCGAACGTCAAGCGTGAGACTTTGCAGGGAGAGATTCTAAAGAACGTGAAGTACGGCTCCTCGGTCTACACCGATCAGGCCGTAGCCTACGACACTCTGCACCGCCGCTATATCCACGACACCGTCAATCACGCCACCACCTACGTCAAGGGCCGCGTTCACACGAACGGGCTGGAGAACTTCTGGGCGCTCACAAAGCGCACTTTGGGCGGAACCTACGTCGCGGTAGAGCCGTTCCACCTTGACCGCTATTTGGATGAGCAGGTTTTCCGGTTCAACAATCGCGCCACGAAAGACAACCCCCTGAACGACTCAGACCGCTTCCTGCTCGCTCTATCTCAGGTCACAAACAAGCGGCTTACCTACGCAGAATTGACCGGGAAAACGGAAAGACCGCAAGCCTAATCCGTATCGGGGGAAACGGGGACGGAAGCCGAAGACTTAGGCTTGCGACCGCGCTTCTGGGGAGCTAGAGGAGTGAGCTTGTCTTGAGCCAAAAGGCGATTGAGGTCGGCCTTTGAGACGGACATGGCCTGTCGCAGCGCGTCATTGAATCGTGTCATCTCTATTGATTCGGTCTTCGCCATTTTTTCCAAGCTCCGGACTGATACAATCTTCGGCATGGTCTGCTCTAAGAAGAGAAGACACAGAAGCGCAAGCTACAGTTAGGACAGTAGCTTGCGCGTGAGGGTAGATCTATCAAGGGAAGTTCGCCCGTCCCGATCAAGTTCGAGGCGTTTTCCCGGTTCCTACTCTGCTTTACAACCCCGGTCACAGTCGTAAAACTGTGACCGGGCCTTACACGGGCGCGGAACTGGTCGGGCAGGGGTCCGCAAAACCTAAGTCCCGAGGGTTCGATTCCCTCCGCGTCCATACACCCAAAACATCGCTCTAAATTTTGCCGGCCCCAAAATGGGGCCTTTTGTTTTGCCGTTTCAAAAGCGCCTCCGCGAAAAGCACTCTTCAAAAGAGGTCCCGCGAGGACACTCTCTCTAAAAGACAGTTTTATAAAATTCCTAAAAACTGCCTACATCATGCTTGCACACCAATAGTGATATGTAAACGCCAGAGCGTCGTTTTTCTTGATGTCGTGATAATGGAAATTCAGTAAAGAACACCGGAGCCCTGCCACGAAACCGCCTGCCAAAATATCAATTCCCGAAAGTTGCCCGGCCTGAGCCGCTGGGTTAGCCATCTCTATTAGTACCGGTTAAGGAGTGACTTCGGCAAAGTATTCATTCCATGGGAGATGTTCTCAAAGTATAGATTTGCATGGTGTTGCGCACGCGTGTACGGCGGCTCACTATAGGGCCCTTGTTTCATTGTAAAGATCTGGAAAGGGTGATTCGGCAGATGGGAATCCAACCCGTTTTCTGGTCGAGGAGGCGAAGCGTCCTGCCATCAGGATAGATGCGTCTCCGGCACAGGCCATTCACGCCGGCCGCGTACCTCAGCCAACGCGTCGGAATAGATCTCCATCAACCGCGCGTACACCACCTCGCTCGCATACTGACGCTCGAAGTCCGCACGAGCCCCGCTACGCAACCGCTCTAGTTGCTCGCCCCGTGGGGGGAAACGCTCCAACGTCGCAGCAAGGTCCGCCGCATCGCCCACGCGGAAGAGGATGCCGTTCTCCCCATGCCGAACGGCCGCTCCAATAGGACCAATCTCCGACGCGATCACCGGGGTGCCCTTGGAGAAAGCCTCCGTCATCACTCGGCTCAGCCCCTCGTACCAGATCGACGGCATGACCACCGCAGCGGCGCGGCCAATCTCCTCGCGCACGGCGGCGCCAGGAAGCTGGCCGAGGAATGTCACCTCGGGCCAGTGGCAGGCCATCGCCCGCAGCTCCAGCTCCTCGGGTCCGGTCCCAATGATGCGCAGCCGCCTCGCCACGCGCCCGTCCGCGCGCAGCTGCCCCCATGCGCGCAGCAGCACATCGACTCCCTTCTCGGGAGAAAACCGGCCCACGAAGAGGAAGTCGTCGCCCTCGCCTGTGCCCAGGCCCGTCTCTTCCACGCTGTTGGGTTTCACGACGATGTGTCGCACCGGCAGTCCTCCGGCGATCATCTTCTCGCGCATGAACTCAGTCAGCGCAATGTACCGTGTCACCTTGCGGCTCCAAGTTCCCAAGAGACGATGCGAGAACAACATGCCTGCCGTGACGGCGCTCTGCGTACGGTTGCCGCGATAGCACCGATACACTGCGGCCGGCCACGGCAGCGCCTTCCCGAGGCACTCCTCACACACGCGGCCCTCGCGCAGGAAGGTACCCGCCGGGCACAGTAGACGATAGTTATGCAGCGTCTGAACACTGGCCACGCGCTCCCGGGCGGCGGCGTAGAAGATCGCCGGCGAGATCAGCGGGAAGAAGTTGTGCACCGACATCACGTCCACGCGATGCTCGCGGATCAGCCCGCGCACAGCCTTGTAGTCATCCCAACTCCAGAACGCCCGCCGCACCACGGAGCTGCGCGAGACGTCCGCAATCACGCGGTTGTCCTGCTCATGCGTGACCACCGTGTGCCCGTGGCTGCGTAGCAGTTCAATCTCGGTGGCGCAGGCCTCGTCCTCGCCGCCGGCGTAGGCATATCGGTTGTGGACGACGAGAATGTTCATGGGATTGGTGGAAGGCGCGAGCGTTCGTCCGCTCAACCCCTGGCCTCCATCATTGGCTCTGCAAGCGACGGAGCCGCCGCATGCAGCGCCATCAGGATCCGGTCCGCCATGTTGCGCTGATCCAGCGGCGTCGCGGTGGCAATCGCCGCCCGGCGCATCGCGTTGAGTTCCGCAGGCGTGGCGGCCAACGCTCGAGCCAACGCAGCGTCCAGCTCTTCCGGCCGATCAGGATCGAAGGCCCAGCCACTGACTCCATCCACCACCATGTCCAGCACAGCCTGGCTCGCGAGGCTGCCCAGCACCGGAAGTCCCGCGATCATCGCCTCGTTCACCACCACGCCCCACTCATCGGCCAGGGTCGGGAGCACGTACAGATCCGCTGCATGGTACTGCGCAGCAAGCTCAGCAAAGGGTAACGCTCCCAGCAACTCCACCTCGTAGTTCGCAGGAAGCTCCCAACCTGCGATGGTCTCCCGCAGCGGCCCTGCGCCCACAATCGTCCAGCGCACAAGGCGTTCCGGATGGGCAGCGCACCATCGCAGCAGCGCCGCATGCATCCGATCGAGGCCCTTCCGCTCGATCAGCTGCCCCGTGTACAGCAGCCGCGTCTCGGGACCGGGGATACGCTCAGCGGGCCCAGCAAAGGAAGCATTCTCTGTGGCTTGCGGGACGAGATGGACACTCTCCCGTGGAAATCCAAGACCTGCAATATACCGCGCGCCGCTCGATCCGTTCACCAGCACCTGGCTGGCGAAGCGCACCAGCACCCGCCGCAACGCGTGTCGCATTCGTCCGCGATGCCGCTCGGTCACCTCGCTCAGCGTAGCCCACACGATCAGAGGCTTTCCATACAACCAGCAGTACATCGCTGCCTGGACCGTGCGCATCCCGAACTCAGCGGCAACAACGACGTCGGGATCGAAGGCAGCCAGCTGCGGGATCGTGTCCCATGGCACATGAACGGTCGTCTCCTCGTGGAAGCTTCCCTCTCCGCCGAAGGTCTTCGCAAACGAGAGGTTGCGCTGCACCGTGACCTCCAGGATGCCCCAGTCAGGAGTCCAGTCGCGGTTTCCCTCCATCCGCACGGAGACGAAGATACGCAGCTTGCGCAACCCCACAGACAGCATCTCGAGCATGCGAATGCGGTAGGGCGGAAGGAAGTTCGTCAGCAATGCCACACGGCCCGGAAACGGCGCAGGTGCACGATCCAGCGCAAACCGCGGAAGCTCCCCGGAAGAGGCCGGCGCGGCAAGAAGCGCGGCAATCCCGCTCTCAGTAGACACGGTAGATGATCGACGAAGTGGCAGCGCCGATGATCGAGGACCCGTTAATCAGGATGTTCTTCACGAAGCTCGGCGGCACATACACAATGTCCGTATCGTGCAGGGCCGGCGACGGGTTCTTGCCTTTGGTGGAGGGATTGAGCTGGAAGGCTTCTTCGGTCAGCGTATCGCCATTGCGATGGAGGATACGGATCGAGCCCGTGGCGGCCTCGAGGCTCGTCCCTTGCGCCAGCGCCAGGGCCTCCATCACATCCAGCGAGCCGCGGTTCACCATCATGTAGCCACCTGGCCGGTGGACCGCCCCCAGCACGTAGATGATGCCCGCACGATGGACGTCGACCGAATCCCCCGGAGCCACACGGATGTTCCCGAAGCGGCTTTGGTCCGCGCGCGTGTTGGAGACATGCTCCAAGGCGTCCAGTGGGGTCTGAGCGCGATGGATGTCGATCGTAACGCCCGCGCTGTCAGTCTCGCCGCCCGCCTGTGCCAGCGCCTCCTGCAACGAGATCGGAGCCAGGATCTGGAATCGCCCCGGCGCATGCACCTCGCCGCCGATGGTCAGGTAGCCGGGAGCGACCTGCGTCACATCCAGCGACACCTGCGGACGGACAAAGTATTCCCCCTTGAGCAGCGCGGACTCGATCGCCCGACGCGCCTCCTGTAGGGTCATTCCCCCAACCTGGACCGAACCCGCCAACGGCACCGCGACCGTGCCATCCGAAGCGACACGCAGGGAGGCGGCCATCTCGGGAGCGTCATACACGCCGAAACGAAGCAGCGTTCCTGCCTCCAGCTTGAGGGTCGCGAGGTCCTGCGGCACCAGCGTCACGCCTGCCTCGGGAAGCTGCTGCACAGCGTGCTGACGCGGGACCAGAGACACCGGATCCGCCGGGACGCTACCATCCCCCGTCTGCGCCGCGGCCATGCTGGCCACACACAGCACCGCTGCTGCGACCAGCAGTCGAAACTCTGCAAGGCGAAGCATCATGCGGCTACTCATCGGAGTTCTCATAGTAGGTGCTATCCCCGTAATACTTGTACCCACCGCCAAACTCACTGGACTGGATATCGGCAGCGTTCAAGATCAGCCCGAGAAGCCTCTTGCGGGAGGGCGCCAGCTGTTCCAGCGCACGGCGCAGCGGAGCCCGCCGCGTTACGCCGGAGCGTACCACCAGAATCACACCATCCACCAGCGTCGAGGTCAGCACGGCGTCGGTCACCAGCAGCACGGGCGGCGAATCGATGAACACATAGTCGTACTCGCGCTTCATACGGTCCAGCAGCGCGGCGAATCGCGGCGACCCCAGAAGCTCCGAGGGGGCAGGCGGGACCGGCCCCGAGGTCATCACGTGTACCGTGTCCATATCCGGGTGGGACTGAATCACCGTCGCCGGATCGATATCGCTGGTCAGGCACTGGCTGAGGCCCACTGCGTTCGGCAGGCCAAGCTTGGCGTGCAGCGATGGACGCCGCATGTCCGCATCGACGAGCAAGACGCGGCTGCCCTGCAGCCCAAAGGCAAATGCCATATTCGAGGTCAGGGTCGATTTGCCCTCACCGCTGAAGGAGCTCGTGAAGAGCAGCGTTCGCGGTTGCTCCGCGCGGCTAAGAAGAATCGCCGTGCGGATCTGGCGACAGGCCTCAGCCACCACTGATCGTGGCGAGCGCAGCACCCACGCAAACCTGCCCTCGGCCTCTGCTGGAGCATCGGTCTTGCTCGATCCGTACGGATAGGCCGACGACCACCGGCGACGTTTACCCGCCTGCGGAACCAATCCCAGTAACGGCAGCCCCGTCAAGGGGGCTAGATCCTCGGGAGTGGTCAGTACGTCGTTGTGGTATGCCATGGCGAATGCCAGGAACAGCCCCGTGGCGAGGCCTCCGAGCAGCCCCAACGCAATGTTCTGCACCGGCTGTGGCCGGGAAGGCCCTGACGGAACCCGGGCAGGATTCACGATAGTCACGTTGGACGACTTCGCGCCCGCCAGGATGTTGGCCGCCTCCAGCTTGCCGTATAAATCCTGATATAGCGTCCGGTTGGAGATCTCCTCCTGCTCCAGCAGGAGGAGCTGGTCGGCACTGCTGGTCATCTGTCCAAGCCGCTGCTTCTCGCGCTCGACGCTACGGCGCAGACCCTCTTCCGTGCTCTGCGCCAGTTCCAGGTTACGGCGCGCCTGCTTGCCGATGCGCTCGATCTCTTCATTTGTCTGCCGCTGCACCTCGGCAAGCTGGCTGCGCAGAGCCAGGATCACTGGGTTCTGGGCACCATACTTCTGTGTCTCCGACGAGATCTGAACCTCAATCTGGCCGCCCTGCGCGCGCAGTTGATGCAGCCGTGTCGTGTCGAGCGACCCGAAGCTGGCGGAAGCTCCGTTCAGCTGGCTACTGTCGATGCCCAGCACAACATCCGCATCGCGTGACTGCGTCATGCGGAATACAGCCTCAGCGGCGATCCTCTGGGTCTCCGCGCTTGTCAGCTGCCCGTTGAGGTCATTCAGCCGGGCCAGTTCCACGCTACCCAGGTCGGAGCCCACCTGGTTGCTGCCAGTCCCGGAGATAGTCGGCGCACCGATGATGCCAACCTTCTGCCGAAAGTCATCTACACGCTGCTGACTGTTGCTTACCTTGTCCTTCAGGTCTGTGAGCTGGTCGGTGAGCCACGCCGAGGTCTTCGAGGTCGCGTCATAGCGCTGCTGCGTAGAGGCGATCAGGTATGCCTCGACCACAGCATTGGCGATGCGCGCGGCTTGTTGCGGATCGGCGTCCGTATACGTGACGCCGACCAGCCGCGTCCCCTTCACCAGAGAGATCTTGAGCCGCGACTGAAACAGCCTCACCGCGGAATCTCGATAGGACGGATTCGACTCGAGCAAGGAACGGCCGGATGCTGCGGCTCCGGCCGGGTGAAGCGCCAGGAATGGCTGGCCGTCGGTGAGATTGAGATCCTCTAGCACCTTGAGAGCGATGTTCTCGTTGCCGATCACCGCTTGCTGGGTCAGCAGGTCCACGCTGAGCTGGTCGCCGCCGATCATCTGCTGGCCGACCCCGGAGAGGTCCTCCAGGCTCAGGCTGGTGCCGCCCTCTTTATGCACCTCGATCGTGACTGTGGAGCTATATCTACGCTGCATCAGGCTGGTAAGCAGCGCCGCAAGGGCCACCCCGAGCACCATGCAGCCAAGCACCAGCCACAGATTCTTACGCAGGATCACCAAGGCGTCGGTCAGGTGCATCTCGCGGCGGAGAGCTCCGCGGCGGACAGGACGCGCCGACCGGGGCGCTGCATCTTGGAGGGGGTCATACGACATGGTCTACGAGGCTGATCCTCAGAGAACCCGGGCTCGGAGCGGGCAACCGCGTACCGATGCGAGGTTCGGCAAGAGCTAGAAGGCGCAACCGCAAACCTGTCCGGGCTTCTTCCGTCGATACTACCATCGACTTTCCGGTCTGCTCACGAAGACGCCAAGGGTAGGGCTGGAAACTATCATTTCACGACCCAATCAACGTACATCATGTATACCGCCCCTTAGGCTTCAGTTCCTTACCCCCGGGCGTGCTCCCGGAAGTAACTCCGTACCTCCCACGTCTGAGGCCCGACGATCAGCACGTACGAGAGCAACGTCCCCTCTACCGCCCCGATGACCCCGTTGCGCTGCACCAACAGAATGGACAGCACGAGATTGGCCACCGCCGCGACGACGCTGACCGCCGCCTGCACTCGGTTGCGCTGTACAGCGCCCAGCAGGCACGATTGCACACCCGCCACTCCTGAAACGACCGCCCACACCGCCATCAGCAGCAGAAGGCTCTCAGAAGGAACGGCCTGTGGGCCCGCCCACTGGCGGATGATCCATCGGCCCGCGATCACTAGCACGATCAGCGGAGCAACCGTCAGGGCTGTGCTTACCCGCAGCGTGCGGCGATAGTTGCGGCGAATCCAGTCGAATTCTCCGCGCGCGTTTGCCTCCGCGTACGCCGCCCACAGGGAGGGAAAGACAAATGCCGGCGCCAGCTGCGCGTACATCACCACCCGCATCGCAACGCTGTAAGGCGTCACCTGCGCGGCGCCCAGGTAGTGGCTGACGATCACATTGTCAGTGGAGAAGACCACGACGCCCGCCAGCCGGATGAGAAAGTACGGCAGCCCACTTGCCAGCAGGCCGCGCGCAATTTCCGGGCTGAGGTGATGCATCCGCGGCCGCAGCCAGGGCTTCGCAATGACCAGCGTCCATGCCAGCGTCAGCACACCACAGGCGGTGAGGACCCCATTCGAGGCCAGGAAGATCACCGGCATCGAGGCCCTCGCATGTACCCCGATCAACAGCCCCACCAGCGACAGCAGCGCCCCCAGCGAAGTTGCGAGGTTCGCCACATGCGTCTGCTGATAGCCAGACAGAATCTTGAGCCCCACCGTGCACATGGGGGTCAGCAACACCAGCGCACAGCCCACCGCGACGGTACGGGAGACCTCCGTCGGCAACCCTGCGCCATGCACGTTCAGCAGCCGCGCCCAGTCAATATGAGGCCAAACCACCAGACCCACCGCAAACAGTAGCAACGCAAAGCAGGCAGCGATCGCCACGGCGTTGGTCGTATAGCGCCCTGCCGCCGCGCGGTCATCATGCGCGTGCGCCGCGGAGATCATGTTGGTGATGGTGTCGGTGAGGCCGAACTCGAAGACCGCCAGCCACGCCGAGGTCGACAGAATCGTCACCCACACGCCGTAGCGCTCCGCGCCGAAGTAGCGCACGCACAACGGGAGGCTCACAAAACCCACCAGCGTGGTGAGCACCCGAGCCACCGCCGCCGAGGCCGTGCCCTTCAGCACAGCGCTGCCCCTGGAGCTCCCACTCAGGCTGCGCAGGCGTTCCCGGATGGAGACTGTTTCTGTCGCACCCACGGCAACGCTCCCTTGGACCTTGACGTCATTATCCCGTCCGCGCGTGGCCCGCGCAAACTTGCCTAGCACCGAACCATCTGCGACACTTCGATCGTGCCTTCCCCATTCCAGCCTGCTGAAATCACGCAGTCGCCTGGATCGAGGGAAATGCTGAGCCGAAAGCCACACCCGGCGGGAGCCGCCGTACGCCGCTGGCTGCAGGATCTACAGATCTTGCTCGCCCTCCGTGCTCCAACGCTCCTGGCCGCTTGGCTCGCACGCCGCAAGCCGGTTCTTGCACCCTCTCCCGTCCGCAGCATTCTGGTGGTACGACTCGACGGCATCGGCGATGCCGTCCTCACCCTGCCTTTGCTCGAGTCCCTGCGCCGATGCCTGCCCGAGGCCCGCATCACCGTCCTCACGCGAGAGGAACAGGCCGGCGTCTTCCTCATGTCTCCCGTTGTCGATGAAGTACTCGCCCTGCCGCCCGTCGAACGCCGCGCGCGACTGCAGCTCGTAGCCGCTGCGCGCACTGCCTTGCGCTTTGCCCGAACGCACCTCAAAGGCCGCCACTTCGATGCAGCCCTCAGCCCGCGCTGGGACGTCGATGTCAGCATGGCCACACTGCTCACCGTGCTCAGCGGCGCACCCATCCGCATCGGGTATGAGGACGCTACTTCGTCCGATCGCCTGCGCTTCAATCGTGGCTTCCACCACGCCTTCACTCAGGTACTGCCAGCCGGGCCGCTGCTGCATGAGGCGCTGCGCTCTGCCGCACTCGCCCGGCCCCTGGGATGTACCGGCGAGCTCCCGCCCCTGCGACTCATCCCCGGAGTCGATGCTCCACCAGCCCTCACCCATCTGCTGACCGAATTCCCCGGCCTACCCGTCGTCGCGATCGCCCTTCCTGCGGCAGAGCCGAAGCGCCGCTGGCCCGCGCAATCCTTCCTCGCGACGATCCAGGCGATACGCCGCACGAGGCCCGTGTCAATCGTGATCTTCTCCGACGCGGCCACCCGCTCCACGGCAGAGACGATCTGCCGCGCCGTCCCCGACGCTCTGCACCTGGAGCGACTCAGCCTGCCCGAGGTCGCCGCTGCCCTTGCCCTCTGCAAGGTCTTCCTTGGAGGAGACACGGGCCTGGGTCACATCGCATCGGCAGTGGGCTGCGCGATGGTCACGCTCTCCCCGCACCCCAAAGATGGCGATCCAGCGCACTCCAACAGTCCCGACCGGTTCCGGCCATTCACGGACCGCGCGGTGCTGCTTCGTCCCGCTCACGGCCGCCGCGGTTGCGAGGAGGGCTGCGATGCCGCCGAGCCCCACTGCATCCTGGATATCACTCCCGAGCAGGCGGCCTCGGCTGTACTCGAATTTCTGGAACCTTAGTCTCTCGGCCGCTGCGGCCAATAGAACCGATGGATCCGGGCCAGTTCGACCGCAGCCGTCAGGAAGTCGTTCGACTTGACCTTCGATCCGTCGACGTCGCGCCACGACGCTAGCGGATACTCCACCAGGCTGTGCTCCAGCCCCCGCGGGCCCTGCGGGTCCCGCACCATCATCCGGTACAGAATCTCCACATCGAAGATCCAGCGCGAAAGGAACGGCCGCTCCAGCACCGAGCGAAGCTCCGGCGTCACGCGGAAGAGCTTGGCCCCGCACTGGCTGTCGTAGATGGGAAGGTCCAGCAGGTTGGAGACCGCCGTCGCGAAGATCCGTCCCAGGTAGTGCCGCAGGGCCTTGCGCCGGATGTCCCGGCCCAGCAGCCGGACGCGCGCGCCCATCACCAGCGTGATCTGTGGCCCGCGATCGAATTCCTTCGCCATGGGAAGCACCGCGTCCAGCGGCGTCGCGAGGTCCGCGTCCCAGTAGCCCACGATCTCCGCTCCCGGAAGATCCAGGGCGTACAACATGCCATGACGCACCGCGGCTGCCTTACCACCGTTCTGGGGCATCGAGATCACATACACCGCGTCCGGAAACTCGGCAGCCAGCCTGCCCAGCACGTTGAGCGTATCGTCCGTGCTTCCATCGTCCACGAAGACCATGCGCACCGCGTGCTCGCGAAGAAACCCGGAGAACGCGGCCACATCCAGACGCTTCGCCTCGTTGTAGCAAGGAACGACTAAGACGATGCTCTTCGGCATGATGACTCGCTCTCGGGAACCCAGTTCTTGTCGCGATGATGTCCGGGGCTCGATGAGGCCCGTCTTCGATCACACGCGCCGCATCCGTAATACGATGGACCCTCGTCAGCATACTTGATGCGATTGGCCCAGACCAGTCGCACCGCGGGTCCCAGGTTCCCGCGCTATGCGAGCTCAGCGTCTCTTCATGCGCAACTGGTCGCGTAGCTTCGAGCGCAGCGTCGGAGGCAGGACCAACACACTCGCAATCATGGCCAGCGAGCGCACGTCCGGCTCGCCTTCGGAGAACATCAGCCGGATCAGGCTCAGCACTTCCCTTGCGCTGGCGCGCGCCTGCACTGCGCGGGTCACGCACTCCGTCGCGAGGAAACCCGCGAACGCTTTCCGCGTTAGCAGAGCCCTCCGCCCTTCGACCCACTCTAGGCTTGCCTCCCAGTCTGGCAACGCACTGATGCGGCCCGTGCCGTCAGGCATGTTGTAGATCGATGTCGGCTGCTCGACATAGACAAGACCCGCGCCTGGCACGGCCAACGCTCGAAGCGCCCAATCCCAGTCCTGATGCCGGCGCAACGCGGCATCGAAAGGCACGCGCTCCATCAATTCACGCGGCGTCAGCAACACGGAAGTCGCCAGCGCATTCTCTCCGTAACTCAGGCTTCTGCGGCAGAACATGTACTCGGAGATTGGCTCGCCCGGCTCAGGCCTCCGTCGACCCCACAAAGCCCCGCGCCCGTTCTGCCTCGCCCAGTAAGCTCCGCAAACTACCGGCAGGGCCACGCTACTGGCCTGCGCCGCAGCCAGCTGCAGCTCGAGCTTCTCCGGCAGCCATTCATCATCGTCATCAAGGAACGCAATCCACTTGCCTAGAGCCGCGCCGACTCCCGCATTGCGCGCCGCAGCCGCTCCCACCGGCATCGGCAGAGCGATCACGCGCAACCTGGAATCCTCGATGGTACTCAGGACCGCGGTTGTCGCAGGATCGTCGCCATCGACGACCACCAGCACTTCAAGCTCAGCAAAACTCTGGCCCAGCACGCTCGCGGCGGCCACGCGCACCGCGTCCGGCCGCCCGCGTGTGGGGATGACTACTGAGACGATGGGTGAGGACTCCACGTCCCCACTCTATCGCCGCATAGCTCATGGTGCGAGCCTGCGTCGACTAGAGCGCCCCATTCGCGCGCATCCCATCGACCACCCGAGCAGCAACCGCCGGCCAACCGCCCATCGCCGCATACGCCTCCAGCGCATTCGCTCGCTGCGACACAAGATCCTGCTGCAGCACATCGCGCATCGCAGTGAGCACTGCATCTTCGCTATCCGCGGGCACGATCAGCCCACCCAGCGGCGCCTGCACAGCTTCGGGGATGCCACAGACTTCGCTGCCGATCACCGGCACCCCAAGCTGCAGCGCCTCTGCGAGGATGTGCGGACTGGCATCGAACCGCGACGCCACCACCAGCACCCGCGCTCGGCGCAGCAGCGCTTCCACCTCCATCAACGCCAGACGCCGCGGCATCAGCGTGACGCCTGCAGCCTCCGGCAGCGCCATCCCTTCGGGATCGCCGGCAATGATCGTCTCGACCTCGGCGTCTTCCGCATGCAGCAGCGCTCCCGCGCGCGACACAAGATCCATCCCCTTGCGACGCCACTCATTGCCGATACTTACGAACACCTTGCTCGGCGCTGCTAGCGGCGAAGGTGCAGCCTCGAACATCGGTCCCCAGCCGATGCGCACGACACGCTGCGGCTCCAGCGAGTGCAGCGCCAATAGCTTCTGTCGCGCCCACTCCGACAGCGTGAAGACGCATCTGGCCTCGCGATAGACCCTGCGCTGGCGAGCGAAGTACTCCTTCGCCCACCGCAGCGGCTTCCACTCCACCGGATACGACGAATCGTCCGGATCGAACGGCCCGTCGGTAATGATCGAGTACGGTATCGACCGCGCGTTCGCCTCCGGAGCGTACATCGCGCCCCACTGCAGCACGTGCGTCACGCCCGGCTGCGCGGCAATCCTGGCTTCGCTGAGCCGTTGCGCCGCGCGCGCCACCACAGGCGAAAACTCCATGTCCGAACGCGTCTGCGCCAGGCTCGGCGAGAGCGACGTGAGAGCCCCCAGCAGCTTCGCCCCTCGCGACGGCACGATGCGTCCCAGCTGCACCGTACCTGGAACGAGAGCGGCCAAAGCCCGAAACAAAGGCTCAGCGCGATCGTTCTTCGAGATGCAAGCCAGCAACGTAGAACCTCGTGGGAAATGCGTTGGAACAGAAGCAGTCTTCTACAATCGAGTTGCCGACGGCGTGCAGCATGGCGCCGGCAAGGGCCACCCCGCCATGCAGACTGCCCCCACCGTTCTTGTCTACCACAACGAGTTGCTGCCCTTCAGTGCGACCTTCATCTGCACGCAGGCCGCGGCGCTCCAGCGCTATCGCCCTGCCTTCGCAGGCATCTTCCCCACCCGCCGTGATTCCCTGCCGCTGGACTTGAGCCATCCTCCAGTGCTGCTTACGCACGACCACTCGCTGGCCTCACGGCTGCGGCGTCGCGCATTCAAAGAATATGGCCTCGGCGGACGCCACTTTCTGCGCGAACTCGCCCGCCTCGAGCCCGCATTGATCCATGCGCACTTCGCACTCGACGCCACCATCGCCATGGAGATCGCCCGCGAACTCCAGATCCCTCTCCTCACCACGCTGCATGGCTACGATGTCACGATCCACGATGCGGAGCTCGCGAAGGATGCCGACGGCCGCATCTATCTTCGTCGCCGCAACGAGCTATACGAGCGCGCGGCGCACTTCTTCACCAGCTGCGACTACATCCAGCAGCGTGCCATCGAGCGCGGCTTCCCTGCGAGCAAGATGGAGACACTCTACTCCGGCCACGTGATGACCAAGTTCGACCGCTCTGCGGTCGAGCGCAACCCGAACCTCGTCGTCTACATCGGCCGGCTCGTGGAGAAAAAGGGGTGCGCTTACCTGCTGCGCGCTGCGGCACTCGCCTCGCAACGCTGCCCGCAGATTGAACTCGCCATCATCGGCCAGGGCCCGCTGCGCGAGGAACTGGAAGCGTTGGCGAAGGAGCTTGGCGTTCGCGCCAACTTCCTCGGCCCGTTGCTCACCCCCGAACCCGGCAACGATGTCCTCGACTGGCTTGGCCGCGCGAGGCTCTTCTGCATGCCTAGCGTGACGGCCAGCGACGGCAACACCGAAGGCCAACCCGCCGTCTTCGTCGAAGCCCACGGCATGGGAACGCCGGCAGTAAGCTTCGCCACCGCAGGCATCGGCGAGGCCGTGTTGCAGGGCGAAACCGGTCTGCTCGCGCCGGAGAAGGACATCCCTGCACTCGCGGATGCCCTGGTTGAGTTGCTAACGAACGACGCTCTATGGAAGCAATTCAGCACCCGCGCACGTACCTGGGCCGCCGAGCGTTTCGACATCCGCAAGCTCAATGTGCAGCTCGAGAACGCGTATCAACGAGTTCTCGATAGCCGTTGAGCCGCGATACCTCTAGCCGCGATTACGTACCAGAACCACCGAGCCATCGAAGTCGAAGGAGAAGTCCATCTCCTCCGCTCCGGCCTCGGTCATTGCCTGGCGAAGCCTGCGGCGGTCCTCTGTCTGGAAGAGCAGGAACCCTCCTCCGCCCGCACCCACCAGCTTGCCGCCCAGTGCGCCGCCCTTGGTTCGCCCAATCTCGTACAGCTCATCGATCGCGGCGGAGCTGATGCCCTTCGATCGCCCCCGCTTGCGCATCCAGTGTTCATGCATCAGCGGCCCATATTCGAAGATGCGCCCATCCTGCAGCAGGTCGCGAATGGCTATGCCTGTCTGCTTGGCAAAGTGCAGACTGTTCAGCATGTCCTTGCTCCCTTGCTCGGACTCGCGGCGCTGGTCCTCCAGCAGCGTGGAAGCGGCACGCGTGTTGCCGACAAAGAACAGCATCAGCGAGTCCCGCAGCTCATGCACCACGGACTGCGACGGGATGATGCGCGAGACCGTCACCGTGTTGTCCTGGTGATACTCCTGGCAGAGCAGGCCGCCGTATGCTGCGATGTACTGATCCTGCTTGCCCACCGGATCCCTGAGCCGCTCCATCTCGATCTCCACCGCGGAACGTGCCAGCAGCTCCGAGTCCGCGGCGCGGAAGTTATAGGCAAGGATCGCGTGCACCAGGCCGACAGCGAACGATCCAGACGATCCGAGGCCTGTGCCTCCGGGCACATCCGCCATACTCGTCATCTCGAACGGCCCTTCGACGGGATACATCCGCAGGGCCTCGCGAATGAGCCGGTGACGAATCTCATCCACGCTCAGCGCGTGCTCCACCTCGGAATACTTGAGCCAGTAGCCGGAGAAGAATGGCCGGTTCACCGCGATATAGATGTACTTGTTGATCGCTGCCGAAAGGACGAAGCCACCAAACTGCAAGTAGTAGGACGGCAGGTCTGTCCCCCCGCCTCCCAACGAAATGCGCAGCGGCGTGCGCGTAATAATCATTCCTCGTCCCTCTCAGCTGTGGCGTGCGATGAAGCCGATCCCTGCCGGCTCCGTAACAATGTCTCTGTGCTCTCGATGCCGGCGACCGACCCGATCTCGTAGAAACGTTCGGGAACCTCGAATCCCGCCAGCTCGCCCCTCCGCAACAATTCGGCCTGCAGCGCAGCAAGATCAAACGCTTCCTCCGTTAGACCAGCGAAAGCCTCTGCTCGAAATACGTTGACCCCATAGTCTATATACTCGAGCCGTTCATCCGCGGCGCGCTTGTCATAGCGCACGATCATCCCATCGCGATATTCGACGTTGCTGCAATCAAACTGGTTTCCGTTGTGGAAGACGGTCATCAGGCTCAGCTTGCCGGAGGCCACAAAAGCTCGGTCGATAGCGCGATAATCCGTCACGCAGTAACTGTCGCCATAGAGGAGCATGAAACGCTCGCCCAGCAGCGGCAGCGCGTGACGCACAGCACCACCGGTACCAAGCAGTACCAGCCCATCCTCCGCGTAACGGATGCGGCAGCCAAAGGCCGACCCATCTCCCGCAAACGCGCGGATAGGCTCGCTGAGATGGCCGCATAGCAGTACAACGTCCGTGAAGCCGCTCGCTACCAGCAGCCTCAGCTGATGGGCAAGGAACGGTTCGCCCGCGATCGGCAGCAGCGACTTCGGCAGCGCTGCCGTGAGAGTGCCAAGCCGCGTTGCCAACCCACCGCAGAGGATGGCAATCGGTGGCAGGGCTTCTTCACGCACGGATCCGCTCATCCCTCGCCAGTTCCTCGAGCGAACGCTTCAGCGCAGCGCGCGTGTTCAACTGGCACCGCCAGCCAGTCGAGCGAATGCGATCCGTGTTCAAACGAACCACCGGAACATCGCCCTTCCATCCACGGTCGCCTCCAGTGAACTCGAAGACGGGGGCCACCGGAAGCTCCATCACGTCGACCGCAAGCTCCGCAATCTCCGTGACGGTAATGTAGTCGCCCGTCGCAACGTTGAACGCCTGGAACGGCACGGTAGAGACGCGGTTCGCATGGAGCACCGCCGCCACAACATCGGAGACATGAATGTAGGACTTGCTCTGCCGTCCATCGCCGAGGATGCGCAGCCGCATCGGATCCAGCGCAAGGCGGCGGACGAAATCAAAGCCCACGCCATGCGTCTGCCGTGGTCCCACCACATTGCCGAAGCGGAACGCACACGCCGACAGCCCGAACATGAAGCAGTAGCTCGAAATCAGCGCCTCTCCTGCAAGCTTGCTGGCACCATAGGTCGACATCGGAATCAGCGGGCCATCGTCTTCCATCGCCTCATGCTGGCCCACATCTCCATACACTCCAGAGCCCGAGGCATACAACAGCCGTGGCACACCCGCGCGGCGCATCGCCTCGACCACGTTGTTGGTCAGCACCGTTCCCTGATAGAAGTCGATGTCCGGCTCCGTAGCCGCCCGCGCGATGTCTGGGTTCGAGGCCAGATGAATGACGACATCATGACCAGAAACTGCCTGTGTTAGGGCCGCAAGGTCCGAGACATCCCCGCGCACCACACGGAAGCGCGAATCGTTGCCATGATGCTCGAAGTGCCACTCGCGGCCGGAGCTGAAGTTGTCGTAGATGGTGACAAGTTCGGTACTCTCACTGCCCAGCAATGCATCCAGAAAGTGGCTTCCGATGAAGCCGGCCCCACCCACAATGACAAACCGTCGATCAAGCCTCTCGGCCACTGGCACACTCCACGTCGTTCTTGTACCCGGTTGACGCTACAGGCTATATCCCGCTGCCGCGGCATCACGATGGAACATCTCCACGGTCTCCAGCGAAAACTGCGTCAGATCCTTGCCCACAAAGCGCAGCTTGGCGAGAACGTCCGGCGTCGCCGTGATGATGTCTGTCCCGCAGGCATCGGCCTGGAAGACGTTCAGCAACTCCCGCGGACTCGCCCACAACGTCTCGGCCTTTGGCAGCTCGGCGAGCATCGCATGTGCCTCGCGCATGATGGGCATGGGGTCAACTCCGGTATCCGCGATGCGTCCGGCGAAGAGGGAGACGATCGCCGGCACCTGCGGACGCAACACCTTGCGCACGGCCTCCACCTGTTCCAGCGTAAGGATTGCGGTCACGTTCACCGCTATGCCCGCGTCGGCCAGGGTGCGCACCACAGGCATCGCGGACTCTCCGCGGACGTTTGTAATCGGGATCTTGACGTAGACGTTGGAACCCCAGGCGGCAATCTTCCTCGCCTGCGCTTCCATCTCAGCGAACTCGTCTGAGAACACCTCGAACGACACCGGCAGCTCTGGTACCAGATCGAGGACCCGCCGGCCAAAGGCCACGTAGTCTCCGATACCAGCCTTGCGCATCAGCGTGGGGTTCGTGGTGAATCCCTTGATTCGTACATCCGCACAGTACCGCTCGATGCTCGCAAGATCAGCGGCATCGGCAAACAGCTTTACTCGAAGTTGAGACAAACTCGCCATAGACAAGACAATGCGGATCGAATCGGTTGATGGTTTGATAGCAAGAGGTGCCGGGTAGCACCAAGTATACGTAGCGAGAAGGAAAACAGATGGCTTGTTCGGCTTCCACCTGCCCCTTTTTGATGCACAACGGCACGGCCAATGCGTATTGACTTGAGACTGGTACACCAGGTGCGAATCCGGTGTGAAAGACCTCAATAACTTCGACGAAGATTCAGTGTCGATCTGACGTCGTCGAGCAGCTTCATCACGGCGTACCCATCTTCTGCCGTCGCAATCGCAGGCCATGTCGCATCGCCGGCCGCTGGAAAGAGCAGCGCCTCCGTCTCGCGTTCGAAGACATCGAGCCCATCGTCGTTGATCTCCATCACTTCAGATGCCGCCTGACTGGGAGCGTCCCGCCAGCCCCAGCGCTTGCCAACCACGTACGTCTGAGGACCATAGCTGCGGTTCCGCCCAGCTACCGTCGCATAACCTTCCGTGCCGTTGATGCGCATATGGAACGTGCTGCGCCATGCGACCACCGATACCCGGATCTTCATGCAGAAGCTGCCTGCATCGAGAATGAGCGATACCTCTTCTTCGATGCCGGTTTTCCAGAAACCGCTCCATGCCGCGCCGCCAATCGGCTTCAGGCCACCCGGAGACAGCCGGAGACAGAGGTCCAGCAGGTGCACGCCTGGATCGATCAGGCATCCACCACCCGCACGCTCCGGATCCAGTTTCCAGGTCTTCTCCTGTCCCGGAGCACAACCGTGGCCAAGCTCGAACTCGATTGAGATGATCTCCCCGAGCCTGCCCGAGCGAACGTCCGCCACGGCCTTCTCGATGCCGCGGTAGAACCTGTAGTTGAAGCCAATCCGAAGCCGGTCGCCTCCCAGGCGCAGCAGCCGTTCGGCCTCGGCGAGATCACGCCCCATAGGCTTTTCCAGCAGCACGCGCAAGCCCGCAGCGAGGACCTGCTCCGCCACCGTCACCGCGATGTCGTGCGGCAGGGCAATCATCGTCCAGTCGGGCCGGGCTTCCAGCACGGCCTCGACAGAAGGGAGCGCCGTAGTCCCGTAGCGCTCCGCCGCAGCCTGGCAGATCGCGGAATCCGCATCGAACACGCCAACCAGTTCCACCTCGCGCCCCGCACGCCGCAGGGCGGCGACTGCATCCAGCCGCTCTCTCCCGATCAGGCCCGCTCCAATCACTGCAACTCGTATCACTCCACCCGCCTCAGCTTCCACAAGTTCTCGGCCAAGGGCTCTCCACCGTCGAGCAACTCCGGCCACCGGTCGCGAACATGCACGAAGCGGCCCGAGAAGCCGCAGCTCTCCGCTGCCAGGAAAGCGCGCGCAAAGGCCACGGGCTCTTCGATCCCAACGGTGGTCCGAATCTCCGCACCCGACGCACGAATACTCGCCAGCATGTCGGTCTCGACCGCTCCGGGAGCCAGGATCGCAGTGGCAAAATCCCCTGCGGATTTCAGATCTTCGTGAAGGTTTTCCACGATCCGCACCAGGGCCGCCTTCGAGGCCGCATAGACCGGAAACGCTGGATAGGCATAGGCCGCGCCACCGCCGCCGAAGAATAACAGGCGTCCGTAGCGGGTCGCCCGCTGAGATGGCAACAGCGCTTTGGCGATTGCCAGGTTGCCGAAGACATTCGCACGGAAGGTGCTCTCCCACTCCTCGATCGGAGTCGACTCAAGAGGTCCCTTCGGACCCAGCACACCCGCCGCGAACACCGCGGCGATACGCTGGAAGCTGCGATCCGTAATCCACTCAAAGACGGTCGCTTCTGCTTCCACAGGACGTTCGAGGTCGACGATCAGCGCGTCCGCCGTGCCTCCCGCGGAGCGAATCGCCTCCGCCGTATCTTCCGCTCGACCGGAGCGGCTGAGGCAAAGGACATGCGTCCGACGTCCCTGATCCATCGCTACCGCGCGGCCAATGCCCCGGCCGGCGCCAGTAACCACGACCAAATCAGGAGAACCGGAAGCTGCCAAACAAATCCCTCCTCAGGTGAAGGCTCGAACACTGTCTTTGCGACAGTAATGGAATAGCCGATGCCGAAGTGAGTGACAGAGAAAAGACTCTGACGATATTCGGCTGCCGGCTACTCCCAGGACATCTCCCTACGCTGCAACCAACATAGCGCGAACGAGACCCTTCGCAACAGCGGCTCTACTGGAAACACCCATTCTTCTTCGCCGCTATGTGCTTGATATCTGATACGTGCCATTGACCTGCCATCGCAGAAAAGGCTAAGCCGTGGCGCGGAAGGTAAACTGACAACGATTGCCTCTCAAAGAAGAAAACACTGTGATTGGTAAACCCCTGCTCGCTCTCCGAAGGACGGATGATGGATCTGTTTCTGAAGCGCTACTTCTCTAATGTGATCGAAATTGCCAATCGCCTCGATCTGGGCGCGATCAGCCAGGTGGCGGCGCATCTGGTGAAGACCCGTGACCAGGGAGGCCGGCTTTTTCTGCTAGGGGTAGGCGGCAGCGCGGCCAACGCCAGCCATGCCGTCAATGACTTCCGCAAAATCTGTGGCATCGAGGCCTATGCTCCCACCGACAATGTTGCGGAACTCACGGCGCGGACCAATGACGAAGGCTGGGACACCACCTTCGCCGCCTGGCTGCGCGGCAGCCGCATCCGCTCGACGGATGCCATCCTCATCCTCAGCGTCGGCGGCGGAGATCCCGAGAGAAATATCAGCACCAACATCGTGCAGGCGATCGACGTCGCCAAAGCCGCAGGGGCATGCGTCCTGGGCATCGTGGGCCGCGACGGTGGCTACACCGCGAAGGCCGCCGACGCCTGCGTGATCATTCCCACCACCTCGACCGACCTCATCACGCCCCATACGGAAGCCTTTCAGGCCGTCGTATGGCATAGCCTCGTCATGCATCCTCTGCTCAAGCAGAGCGAGACCAAGTGGGAGTCCACAGCGGCGCAGTAGTTCCCTAAACCTTCAGGATACGGTGTGCTGCTTCGAGCAAATTCTCCGCGTGATCATCGGGCTCGATCGCTTCGAGTTCCCGCGCCGCCACCGGATGATCCGGCGCAATCCGAAGCGTGCGAAGCCCCGCGCGCCGCCCGCATTCGATGTCGCTGGAACGGTCGCCTACGATCCACGAACGGGCAAGATCGATCGCATGGGCAGCAGCGGCATCGAGCACCATCTGCGGAGACGGCTTGCGGCAGCTACAGACACTGAAAGCCGCATCCAGCGCTCTCGGATGATGGAGACAGTAGTAGCTGCCGGTCAGGGCGACGCCCTGCTCGCTCAGCGCCTGCACCATCGCCTGGTGCGTCTCTTCCATCTCCTCGCGTGTGCTCTTGCCCAGCGCAGCATTGGGCTGGTTGGAGACGACGATCAGCTCATATCCCGCATCGCGAAACAACCGCAGCGCCTCTGCGACCCACGGGTACACCACGCAGCGATCGGGAGTTCGAGGTGCCTCCCAAAGGCCCGAGTCTTCGTAGAAAACGTTGGCCACCAGCACGCCATCGCGATCCAGAAACACCGCGGGCCGCAGGCTACCGTTGCGCCCTGAAACTGGCGTAGTCCTGTTCATTGCGGTTGCACCACCACTCCCTCTGCTCCTCGTATGACCTTAGCGGATGCAATCACGGTGCGGATGCCGCTCGGCCCAACCGCTCGCTCTGCTCCTAGCGGCGTCAGGTGCTGCCGATCCTCGAACAATGGCATCCCCCCGTCGAGGACACGGCAGCTGCTCCCATCACACAAGGGGTCGTACAGACTCACCACGCGGCTGCCTGTCGAAGCCGCGACATCCTCCAGCAGCGACCGGACTCGCGTCTCAGCGCTTGTCCGGGGGTGCGGCTCGTTCTCCGCACCAGAGAGCGCGCCGGAGGCCCATCTCCCGAGCGACGCGCGCAACGGAATCGTGCCTCCGACCGCCAGCAGATGCGGGTCGTATTGGAGGAATGGCACGTCGTCGAGGAGCACAACACTCTTCCCTGCCGTGCGCAGCTCGAGACAGAGGTCCAGCAGGCCCTGCCGCAGGTTGGCCCAACTCTCCTCCTCGCTCGTCCCTGCGTCGAAGTGATCGCTGCGAACATACCGGATGACGTGTGCGGGGTCGTAGACCGGGTTGAGCCAAAATCCTGCGATCAGTACCGTCCGAATAGAAGGATCCGCCTTCACGCGCGCGACCGCCTCGCGCTCAAACGCCGAGCAAACGTCCGGACCAGAATCCCGAATCGTCACCCCGATGAGCGGCGGACACGAAGCCTTCATCAGCAGCGCCGAATTCGCCTCCGCAGCGACGAGCCCAGGCGCGATCGCCGCCGCATGGCTGTCGCCGAGCAGCGCAACCGTCGCAGAGGCTGGGAAACACGCTTCGGGAACGCTACCAGCCCCGGCACCGCCTTCCAACAGGCAACGCGTCCCCACACCGCCGTGCCGGACCGAAGCTTCGATCGCAGCCGCCTTAGCGTTTCGAGACGGCACTCCCCTCGTGACGACGAACACTCCGGAGACCACCAGCACCACCACTCCCGCAGCCGCGATCGCCCCCATCGCCGCCGATTGGCTCCGCGGCCTTCGAAATGGAAGCTCCACACACCGGTAGCTTGCCTCGGCAACCAACAACGTAGCCACCAACAGGATGGCGCGTCCCCACGGCGCGAGATACCCTGCCCCGCAAAGGTAGGCCAGACTAAGCAGAGGCCAATGCCACAGATAGACCGAATACGAGCGTCGGCCGAAGGCGGACATTGCCCCCGAAGCCAACAGCCTGCGGTTGACCCAGCTCGAAGAACTCAGGCAAAGCAGCATCCCGGCGGCCACGGAAATCAGAACTGGAGGCACAGGGTAGCGTGCGCTGGGTGCAGGCAGAAAGGCTGACGCCACTATCCCGGCAAGCCCCAGAAGGCCGCACACCTCCGCGCCCCAGCCTATAACGTAGCTGCCCCCGACCGTCTTCCTTGCCTCGGCAGCACCCAGCACGGCTCCTGTGGCCAGCTCCCACCACCGGCCGCCGAGGAGGTAGAACGTTCCAGGCCAGCCCCGATGCTGGCCCAGCATCGTGTATCCCAGCGACGCAATCAGCGTCACCATCAGCACCCAGGGGAATGCTCGCTTCGACCACCGGTACACCACAATCGCAAGCAGGGGCAGAAGCAGATAGAACTGAACCTCGATGCCCAGCGACCACGTCATCAGCAGCGGCTGAAGATGCGAGTTCGGCGAGAAGTAGCTCGTCGTCGCCCAGTAATAGACATTGGAGAGCGAGACCGCGGCAGGGCCCGCCTGTTCTCCCAGAACGCGAAGCTCACGTGCATCGAGCAGCACCCACCCGGCCAGCAGTGTGAAGGCGATGACCGCGAACAGGGCGGGAAGAATCCTCCGCACCCTTTTCTCATAGAACGGTACGAGCGCGAAGCGGCCGTCCCGAAGCTCGCGCGCGACCTGAAAGCCGATCAGGTAACCGGAGATGACGAAGAAGATGTCGACGCCACTGTAGCCGCCCCGAACCCACGGCACTCCGGCATGAAACAGCAGCACCAGAAGGATCGCAACGCCGCGAAGCCCATCGACGTCCGCCCGATAACCCAACCCGCGGACAGGATCCACTGGCAGGGATGTCGCAACGGCTGTCGAAGTGTCTGCCACGCCTGTATTTATCCCGTCAGTCCAACGTTCCGCGATTCCTTCCCAGCCTACCGCAGCACGCGGTTACCGTCCGGGAGGCTTTGTGTTTCCGGCGATTTACGCAGCTTCACTATCATGGAAACAGACATGGCCCTCACACGAAGGAAGTTTCTGGCAATCGGCTCCGGGAGCCTCGTCGCAATCTCACTGCCTCTGCTCGACGCTTACACCCACGGGCGTCATCATCTGACGACCCTGCGCCAGGACATCTACATCCCGGATCTGCCCGACGCCTTTGTTGGCTTCACCATCGCCCAGCTCAGTGACTTCCACTTCGGCTTCCACGACGAGAGCGACCTGCTCAACCGTGCCATCGATATCGTCAACAGCCTCAATCCCAGCATGGTCGCACTCACCGGCGACTTCATCACCTCGAACTATGAGGACGCCAGGGCCAACGTCACGGCAGCCCACCAGTGCACCGACCTCTTCCGCCGCATCAAGGCTCCGCTGCGTTTCGCCAGCTATGGCAACCACGACATGATCGCCCCGCGCTCCGTGGCCGACGGCCTCCGAGCCAACGGCATCACCCTTCTGCGCAACGCGAAGGTCAACATCAAGCAGGGTGGCGAGACCATGTGGCTCGGTGGCATCGCCGATAGCCTCACAGACTTCCCTCGAGATATCGGGGCTCTTCCCCAGGCCGTTGCCCAGCAACCGGTAATCCTGCTGGGCCATGAACCGAGCTACGCGACCAAACTCATCGGCGGCATCGAACGAAACAACCTGCGCTGCGACCTGTTTCTCACCGGGCACACCCACGGCGGCCAGATCAATCTGCCCATCGTCACGAAAAACTTCGCTGCCATACAAGGAGAGCGCTTCCTGCACGGCGGATTCAGTCTCGAAGGCTTCACCATGTACGTGAACCGTGGACTCGGCACAATCCACATCCCCATGCGCCTGAACGCCCCACCCGAGGTAACGCTGCTGACACTGCGCCGCGGCTAGCTGCCTCTGTCCCTGGCTGCTTCGTCCCGCCTGCGGCCCGGCGGCATCGGCCCTCTGGGCATACCCCGGAAAGCTCATTCCGACGGGCATCCGCACGTGTGAAGATGGTCGAGCACTTATTTTCACTCCCCGGCGCACTTTCGTTCGACCAGCCGGCCAGAGGGCCCTTTGGCATCGGCGACACCACTCCGGTCCCGGATCAAACACTCGAAGCAGCTCAAGACCTCCCTGGGCTACGTCTGCGCTCTGACGTGTGCGTGGTTCACCGTGGACCTCAGCATGCGCGTCCACGCGCTGCGAGAGACGCCGCTCGCTCTCAGCTTCGCGGTCGCAGCGTTCATCACGACGGAGTTCGGCCTGGGCCCTGGACTCGCCTCCGTCGCGGCGACTGCCACCATCCTCTACGTGCGGTTCCTTCTGCCCGGGAGCTCTTCCCCCTACGCCCCCGGCGCGCTCATCCGGCTGGCCGTAGCCTCGGCGGTTGGGACGATCATCGTGCTGTTCTGCGATCGGCAACGCGTGATCAGCCTGCAGCTGCGCACCGCGCTGGAGAGCCTGCGCGAACGCACCGCCGCACTCGCCCAGGCCCAGCGCGCCAGCAATTCTGCCGCGTGGAGCTTCGTGCCCGAGGACGACGCGGTGCGATGGGCCGAGGGTGGTACCGAGATCTTCGGCCTTCCCGCGCAAGAATGCTGGAAGCTCGACGCCCTGCTGAATTTTGTCCATCCCGAGGACCGTCGCATCCTCATCGACCAGATCCTGGCGGCGCAGCGATCCAGCTCCCCCTTTCGCATCGAGTTCCGTGTACTGCTGTCTCCTGGGGAGCTTCGCTGGCTGGAAGCGCAAGGCACCCTATCGCCCGGAACGACGCAGTGGAGCGGCCTCGTCCTGGACATCACGAGCCGCAAGAAGGTGGAAAGCGCCCTGCTGCGGGCCGAAAAGCTCGCCGCCGTGGGACGACTCTCCGCCACCGTGGCGCACGAGATCAACAATCCCCTCGAAGCGCTGACCAACCTCCACTTCCTGATCGCCGGCGAAGACTCGCTCTCACCTGAGGTTCGTGGCTACCTCGACGCCGCAGAGGGCGAGTTGCAGCGCCTGGAGAGCATCGCGCGCCACACACTTACCTTCGTGCGCCCTCGTTTGGACACAGGGCCAGCGGACGCCGTTCCCATCGCAACCAGCGCGGTAGCGATGTTTCAGAGTCGCTGCCGCTCACGTGGCGGAATCATCCGTTTGATTGCACCGGCACAAGCAAGTGTCCTCGTTCCCGCCGATGAACTCCGCCAGATCCTGACCAATCTGCTGTCCAACGCCTGCGACGCGCTCGAGAACAACAGGGGCATCGTGGAGGTCTCCATCGAGCAACTGTCCGGCACTCTTCGAGTGACAGTCCGCGACACCGGCTCCGGTATTCTTGCGGAACACCGCGATCGGATCTTCGAGCCGTTCTTCACCACCAAGAACGAGATCGGAACCGGCATTGGCCTGTGGGTGACGCGGGAGTTGATCGAGAAGTGCGGAGGCGCCATCCGCGTTAGTTCCGAAGCGGACGGCAGCCCCTTCACGACCACCTTCATCGTCGATCTCCCGTCCTCGATCGAACTCCCGGCCGCCTAACGCCCGCCCCTCAAGATCGTGAACGGCCCCGGAACTCAGCTGGCTTGCGGCACCGCCGGCAGCGGCGAAATCTCCAGCGAGTCAACGCGCGTCGCATAGAACGCGAGGTGGCCCCGGATCGCAGCAACAGCCTCGTACGGCTGCTCGTAGGTCCACACGGCAAACTCCGACTTCGATCCCCCAAGAGGGATGCTGTAGTACGTGCAATCCCCTTTGTACGGACAGTAGGTGTAGTGCGTCGTGCGCTCCAGCAGCGACATATCCGCATCCTCGCGAGGGATGTAAAGCACCGGCGGATATCCCTTCTCTTCCAGCCGCAACGCGTGCGTTGTATCCGCGATGACATGGTCAGCGACCAGCACACGAACATGCGCCTCTGCCGGAACAACGGTGATCGGATGATCCGGTCCGGGAATCTTGACCACCTTCACCGGTTTGGATTTCTCTTCGGTCTTTGCGTCTTCGCTCACAGCTTCGATCCTCCATCCACAGGGATACTCGCGCCCGTGATCCAGCGCGCCTTATCAGACGCCAGGAACGCTACCACGTCCGCCACATCCTCGGG
The DNA here is from genome assembly GCF_058498515.1 of Bryocella sp. Taxonomy (NCBI): domain Bacteria; kingdom Pseudomonadati; phylum Acidobacteriota; class Terriglobia; order Terriglobales; family Acidobacteriaceae; genus Bryocella; species Bryocella sp. The sequence goes on along the minus strand of NZ_JBMHYI010000070.1, from coordinate 34,155 downwards.
TTTGCCGATGCGTTTCAGCGCCTGCATCGCCAGCGCAGTTTCACGCCCCGCCTCGGTCTTCGTAAAGTTTGACATGTCCGTGTCGATGACGCCGGGCGCAACTGCGTTTACACGAACGCCCTTCGGTCCCAGGATTGCCGCCCAGTTCTTCACCAGCGTCTCCAGCGCCCCCTTGGTCGAGGCATACGCGAGAATGCTCGGATTCTCGACGCCAGGCTTACCCACAACGGAGCGCGCTACGACAGACGTCACCGCAATGACGTTCGACCCTTCCGCAAGCAACGGCGCCAGCTGCTGCATCAGCAGAAACGGCCCACGTACGTTGGTCGCAAACAGCGCATCGAGATCCTCCGCTGTGTACGCCGCCAGCGGCGCAGCCTTGCTCACACCGGCATTGAGCACCAGCACATCGAGCTTGTCCCCAACGAGCTCCTTCACCCTCTCGGCGAGTTTGCCTGCAGACTCCGGTTCGGAGAGATCCGCGCCCAGCACCTCTGCCTCGCCGCCGCTCTGCCGGATGGCAGCGACGACCGCGTCTGCTTCCTCCATCGAACGACCGTAGTGCACCAGCACCTTCGCCCCGGCCTCAGCCAGCGCAAAGGAGATGGCGCGCCCGATCCCTCGGGACGCGCCTGTAACCAGCGCAGTCTTTCCTTCCAACTGCTTCATACACCCTCCTGCCCGCAACGCAGGCGCGAGTTATGCGTTCGTGCCGCCATCGACTGTGAGATTCGCTCCAGTGATGTACGAAGCCTCCGGACCCGCGACGAACGACACCAGTGCGGCCACTTCATCCACGTGGCCGTAGCGTTTCAGTGAAGTGTTCGCGATCAGCGGCGCGGCCCAGTCTCCTGCCGCGGGATTGAGGTCGGTATCGATCGGCCCCGGCTGCACATTGTTCACCGTGATGGCGCGGTCGCCCACCTCGCGCGCAAGGCTCTGCGTGAACATCTTCACCGCTCCCTTGGTCGCCGCATACGCCGTAAGGCCCGGCGTGAAGTTACGCTCGCCGACGCACGATCCGATGGAGATGATGCGTCCGCCCTTCGGCATATGCTTCAGCGCCGCCTGCGTAGCGACGAAGACGCCACGGATGTTCAGGCCGAGCATCTGGTCGATCTCTTCGAGGGTCTGCTGCTCGAAAGGCTTGGGAATGGCCGTACCCGCGTTGTTGACGAGGATGTCCACGCGCCCAAAAGCAGCCACGGTCTTTTCGACCGCAGCCGTCATCGCCTCTGCATTGGCAGCATCCGCCTGGATCGCAAGACCCTTCACGCCCTCGGCCTCGATGGCCTTCACCACCTCGGCCGCGGCCTTCGCGTCGCGGGCATAGGTAATGGCAACATCCGCGCCGTCGGCAGCAAGCCGCTTCGCAATCGCCGCACCGATCCCACGTGAAGCGCCCGTAACGAGCGCAATCTTATTCGCTAACTTCGACATACCTTCTCCTTTTGGTCCGGCGTTGAGCTACTGCAGGACATTCGAGTCATACTGTGACGACCAGCGCGACGCCTCAGCGCCCTCCACGATCCTCATGATCGCAAGAATCGTAACGGCGCGGAAGAACCTGGCGTAGCCATTCTCGGGCCAACGGAGCGAGCACATCGTGTCGATCCAGAGATTGCCACTGATCAACGGTTCACGGCGGCCGAGCACGTGGCACGTGGCGGCGAGATAGGCTGCAAGCTCGCGCGAAGCAAGCTCAAAGATCCAGTGCGTCCTTGCAAGCTCATCGTTGGACATCGTTGCCTCCCAGCTGGGTGGGCGACGGCGTCCCTGGTGTTTGCCCCCAAAGAACTATCTCCCCGTTCCATGTTCACCGCAGCCCATCTTCGGGGGCATTTTCGGAGGCCAGCTTTAGGGTCTCGTGTGCCCCTCGAATGGGGGGCGCGTAACGCTCCGCGATGTGGTGCGAACGTCGCAAGATGTCTCCTCACTCGGGATCCCCTCTAGCTGCCGTTTGATAGCTTGAACCTGTGGCAATCTCGCTGACCCCTTCTTCAGGCTCGGTCTTTCTGGTGCGTTCCTACGCGCGTTTCTGGCTAGCGCGCGTATTCTCGTCCGTCAGCTATCAGATGATTGGCGTCGCCGTCGGCTGGCAGATGTACGCGCTGACGCATAGCACCTTCGCCCTGGGTATGGTCGGGCTCGTGCAGTTCCTTCCCTTGCTCATCCTCATGCTGCTGGTGGGCCACGTCGCCGACCGCGTGAGTCGCAAGTCCATCCTCGCCGTGTGCCAGGCCATCGAAGCGCTCACCGCAGCCGCACTCGGCATCGCAACGCTGCTGCATCACCTTAGCCCGGCAGGAATCTTCTGCGGCGTCGCACTCCTCGGCGCCGCGCGAGCCTTCGAAAGCCCGTCGACTCAGGCCCTCGTCCCAACCCTCGTAGCCGAGGACATGGTGCCGCAGGCCATCGCCTGGTCGTCGTCCGCAAACCAGACAGCCTCCATCCTTGGCCCCGCGCTTGGCGGTCTGCTCTACATCGCGGGAGCGCACGTTCCGTACATGACGTGCACGGCGCTCTATCTCTGCGCCTGCTCGCTCTCCGTCACCATCCGGCCGTGGCGCAAGGCCGAAGCCAAACCCACGCCCACCGCGAGCTCCATCTTCTCCGGCATTCACTACATCCGCGCACACCGCAACATCCTCGGCGCGATCTCGCTTGACCTCTTCGCCGTACTCCTCGGAGGCGCAACCGCGCTGCTCCCCGCGTACACGCGCGACATCCTGCACACCGGCCCCTGGGGGCTCGGCCTGCTGCGTCTCTCTCCCGCCGTCGGCGCGCTGACAACTTCTGTCCTGCTCGCACATCGTCCCATCAAGGCTTACGCCGGCATGCGCATGTTCACCGCTGTTATCGTCTTCGGTCTCGCGACCATAGCCTTCGCGCTCTCGCGCTCGCTCTGGCTCTCCATGGCCATCTTGATGGTCCTGGGCAGCGCGGACGTCGTCAGCGTGGTGGTGCGTTCCTCCCTCGTGCAGTTGGAGACGCCGAACGAGATGCGTGGTCGCGTCAGCGCGGTCAACTCACTCTTCATCGGGACCTCGAACCAGCTCGGCGAATTCGAGTCCGGCCTGACCGCGTCATGGTTCGGCCTCATTCCAGCCACCATCGTTGGCGGCATCGGAAGCATCGTCATCGCAATCCTATGGATGCGTCTCTTCCCAGGTCTGAGGAAACTCGATCGGCTTGGCCGCTCCTGATCGTCCGGCGCACGACGCCACTCCCCTCACAGCCCCGATGACGCTTCCAAGTCATGTAGAATCAATGCAGGGCCCACATATCGTGTAGCGATAAATGGTGCTCTGGAAGATCAAACCACATCATCGATTTGGATCGTAGGACCGCTCGTCGTCGTGCCACGGCACTCAGGCCCTTGTCCAGGTCAACGCCACCCTCCATGAGGTGCAGTCCAGACGTGATCCCACCTTCTCCGCCTGCAGCGCAACAGGACACCGCCACCGACCGGGCAGCCGCCAGGAATCACCTCCTGCGCGATGGTGTGACCTTCCTCGCCCTATCCACGGTGGCACTGATTCTCTTTGCGGGTACTTCCCTCCTCTTCCGCTCCTTCACCAGCCGGCGCGACGAACTTGCCAGGCAATTTGCCGAGCAGGGCAAGCAGGCGCTCCAGCAACATCAACCGGCAGCAGCAATCGACGACCTGCGGGCCTCGCTGGAGTATGGCCCGGACGATCGCACGAGCCGCCTTCTACTCGCCCAGGCACTAGCCGAAGATGGCCGAACCGCAGAGGCGATGAACTACTTCGCCGCGCTGCGCGAGACCGAGCCCGCCGACGGATTCGTCAATCTCCAGCTCGCCAGGCTCTATCGCAAAGCCGCCAACACGGACCGGGCCGTCGACTCCTACCGTTCCGCCACACTCGGCCTCTGGGACGGCGACGGCATCGCCAGACGGCTGCAGGTGCAGCTGGAATTCTCTGACTACCTGATCGAATTGGGCCGGCCGGGCCCCGCGCGGGCAGAGCTGCTCGCCGCCGCCGGCAACGCCCCGGAGTCGTCCTCGATCTTTCTCCGCTTGGGCGACGAGTTTCAAAAAGCCAATGATCCGCAGGATGCGCTGTCCAGCTATCAGAAGGCCGTTCACCTGGACCCGGCCGACGTTACGGCGCTATCGAAGGCGGGCCGGCAGGCTTACGACATGGGTGACTACGCCGAAGCGCATCACTTGCTGCAGCTGGCCCTGAAGAAGCAGCCCGATACCCTGGCAGCCCACGAGCTGACGACTTTGAGCGACAACGCCGAGCGCCTTCGCGAGCTTTCTCTGAGCCGCGCCCTGCCGGCCGAAGAGCGTGAAAACCATCTTCGTACCGCTTCGGAGATCGCACGTCACCGTCTCACGGCATGTGTCGCCGACACGTCAAAGAATCCTGCTGCCGCAGCGCCCGCGCAGATCCAGGCTCTCCTCGCTCGATGGAAGCAGGAGACTCTGCCGGTCCACCGCGATGGCCTCTCCGAGGCAGCGACCCAGGACCGAATGACGCAGCTCATCTTCGACACCGAAACACAGACCGCGAAGCTCTGCGGCGCCCCGTCCGGTGACGATGCGCTCCTGCTCCTGCTGACGCGGACCGAATCCCCCGACCCGCAGGAGACGCCCGAATGAAGCCCTCCCAGTCCTCCGCCCTCGGGAAGCTTGCCGGACGCGAAGAGCGCCTGTTCCTTCTGCTCTCGATCTTCATCGGCATCATCTCTGGCCTTCTCGTCGTGTCCTTTCGCATGGCCATCGAGTGGTTGAATCTCCTACTGCTCGGCGCGCGCCGGGTGCCGCACGATCCTCGGCTGCTCATCGTGCCCGCGGTTGCCGGACTGTTCATCGCCATCCTCACGCGGTTTGTCTTTCCCGGAGTGCGCGGCAGCGGCGTCAACCAGACCAAGGCCGCCTTCTATATCCACAACGGATATATCTCGTTCCGCACTGTGATCGGCAAGTTCTTCCTCTCGGCGTTGGCCATCGGTAGCGGTCATTCGCTCGGCCCGGAAGATCCCTCGTTGCAGATCGGCGCCGGCGTGGCCTCCATGATCGGCCGCCGCATCAATCTCTCGCGAGAACGCCTCCGACTGCTCGCCCCGATAGGCGCCGCCGCCGGCCTCGCTGCCGCCTTCAACGCTCCCATCTCCGCCATCCTGTTCGTCATCGAGGAGGTCATCGGCAACTGGACTGCAGGCGTGTTGGGCGCCACCGTGCTCGCTGCCGTATCCAGCGTCGTCGTCGCGCGATGGTTCTGGGGAGCCCAGCCCATGTTCCGCGTGCCGTCCATCACGCTGCGCGATCCACGCGAACTCCTGGCCTACTGGGTACTTGGCATCATCGGCGGCGTCGCGTCCCTGGTATTCGCCAAGTCCCTCGGCTGGCTTCGTCCACGACTGCGCAACCAATCGCAGAACGCACAGCTCTTACAGCCCGCCATCGCCGGTCTCCTCGTCGGAGCCATCGGCTACTTCGGCCTGCCACAGGTGATGGGCGCAGGCTACGGTGTGATGGACCAGGCCATGCACGGCCAGTTTGCTTTCCGCATGCTCTTCCTGCTCGCCATCTTCAAGATCATTGCCACAACGCTCTCGTTCTCCAGCGGAACCCCCGGCGGCATGTTCGCTCCCACGCTATTCATCGGCGCCATGCTCGGCGCGGGCGTCGGCTCCTTCGAGAAGATCTTCTTCCCGCATCTCACTGGATCAATCGGATCGTATGCACTCGTAGGCATGGGTGTGCTCTTCGCAGCGTTCCTGCGAGCTCCACTTACCTCCGTCTTCATGGTGCTCGAAGTCAGCGGCAACTACTCGATCATTCTCCCCGTGATTCTGGCCAACACCACCGCGTACCTGATCTCACGCAGCCTTCAGCCCATCCCCATCTTCGAGCTCTTCACCCACCAGGATGGCCTCAATCTCCCTTCCATGGAAGAAGAGCGCGAAGAAAATCGCCTTCGCCTGGAAGACCTGCTCACCCCATCGTCCGTCCCCATCATCGAGGGCTCGCGAACCGCCTGGGAGGTACGCAACTCCATGCTCGAGCATCCGGACAGTGCCAAGCATCTTGCCATCCTCGTGCGCTGCGCCCGCGGCGAGTGGTATGCCGCCTCCAAGGCGGAGTTGGACGAGATCTTCATGAGGATCGGCGACGACCCCACGCAAGAGGTCACTCAACAACCCTTTGAGTCGCTGCTCGGCGATGAGCGCACGCCCCACATTTTTCCCGACCAGTACCTCTCCAGTACACTCTCGCACTTCCAGCGCTGGCCCATCCTGCCGGTCTCCAGCCGCGCCGGCATCGGCGTGCTGGAAGGTGTGCTCTCGCTGGAAGACGTCCTGCATCGCTACCAACGACGCAGGGTCGACGAAGCTTAGGACAAGCTATCGCGCCTGGGCGGTGCGTAGAAGGAGTTGTGTCAGCGCCAAAGCCTCACACGTTCCATCCGCGTGGCTGCATCCCGGAACGAACACTGGGACACGTGCAGGCGCGTGCTCTTCACTCAGCACAGTAGCGTTGCGCATCTGCTCCAGTGTCTGCGCCGTGAAGTACGTACGCACTTGGTACTGCGCGGTACCATCCTTCCGCCACAGCTCGAATATCAGCGCCGAGCCCGGAGGCGTATCGTCGCGGCGGCCATCGAGCAGCCAATCCAGGTGCAGCGCCCCCGAGAGATTACTGAGGTTCGTGTCGTGCCCAACCAGCAGCAGCAGTTTGTCGCCGGGGCGCCCTTCCGCTCCCGGGACCGCGTGACCCGCAACAGCCTGCTGCAGCGACAACGCAATAGCCTTCAACAACGCCGCCGACTGCGGTGCGGCGATCGCCTCGGTGCGCTGTGCCAGCTCCGACGCCGCCGTATGCAGGTCGATCAGCTCGCGCAGCTTCGCCCCATCGACGCACCCCCATCCCACATCCTTCGCATCCTTGCCGTCGGTGTACTCCAGCAGGAAGATCTCCGCCAGCGTGCTGGCCGTGTTCAAAGGGCCGCGCATCTCCGCGATGTGATCGCCATTACCTGCCACAACAGCGGCCGGAACATCGAAGATCGAAGTCCGCTTGCTGTCGACCGTCGAAGCCCCACAGCCGGCAAGCACGCGGTCGAGTTCCGCAAGCTGTGCGTGATACGCGGCAGCAACCGCAGAAGGATCGTTGCCAATACGTCCCATCAACGCTGCAGTCCCGAGCGCGGACTGCGCAGGCGTGATCGCCGTATCCGGACGGTGGAACAGCGGATCGTTCGTCCCCTCTTCCAGAGCCTTCATCGGCTGCGCACAGCCGGGAAACATGCCCTCAGCCAGAGCCTTCGCCGTCTCACGCGTGCGCTGATCGGAGTCCGCATGGATGGACACTCGCGCCGCGTCCTCGCATCCATGCAACGCCAGCAGGCCTTGCGCCGCCCAGTGCTCGCGATCATACGCGCCGAAGAGCTTCATCAGCTCATAGCCATGAGCCGTCAGGTAGCCAGGCGGCACATCCCACGTGGGCCACGGTGCGGCAGCGAAGCGATCGTACTGTGAAGCTTTACCCGTCGGGCTCCGCACACCATGGCGCTCCACCACCACGGTATAAACCAACTGCTCGCCACTCGCTCGAGTAGTTGGCTTGGCATCAGGAAGAGACTGCGCCGCGGCGCTCCCCAAATACAGGAGCACCACGGCGCACAACAGGTTTGAAGCAGGACGCATGAGTAAATCGATCTCCCTCTGCGAGCTAAGACGTTATCGTGCGGAGGAGAACGAGTAGCGAATGCCGCCACTGTACGTCGGCTTGTAGTATTCGCGCTGATTCACGAAGTTCGTGTTGCCGGTGTAGTAGCCAAAGACCTCGTTGTTCAGGTTGAGGCCCGAGACCACCGCCCGGAAGCCCTTCCAGAAGCGGTAACTCGCCTGCGCATCCACCTGGAAGTGGGTCAGCGTCCACACGTCGCCGGAGGGCCCACTCGGCCCCAGGCCGCTGGGGTCGGCGCCTGCTACATACGTCGGAGAGACATAGTTATAGGAGAAGCGGCTCGCTTGGTCATAGGCCAGTCCGACACGCGCCGAGAAGCGCTTGGTGTCATACGTAGGACTCACCTTCCACGTGTTGGGCGATTGATCGATCGTTGTCGGATGGTCGTTGCGCAGCGAGAGCCCCTTCTCCTGCGAGGCCGTATAGCTGTAGTTTGCCTGCACGCCCAGGCCACGCAACACGCCCGGCAGATAGCTGAAGTGCTGCTGGAAGCTCAGCTCAAAGCCATAGAGATACGCATTCTGCCCGTTGGTGTACTGCGTAATGGCGTCGCCCGGATATTGCGCGAGCACCTGCGCCACCGACGGCGGAAAGTAATTACTGGGGAAGTTCGACAGGTTGAGCCCACCCGGAAGCGTCACCTGAACCTGCGGTGCGGTCAACTGCTTGAAGAAGAAACCAGCCTGCACCAGTCCAAGTGGATGCAGATAGTACTCGTAGAGAAGGTCGTAGTTATTGGCATGTTCGGGACGAAGGCTGGGATTGCCAATGGTCACGGCGGTGGGGCTTGCTGTCGAGTCTTCAGTGATGTACGGCACGAGCTGATACGGATCTGGCCGCGCCACACCACGGGAGTACACCGCGCGCAGCGAAGAGTCGTTATTCAGCCCATAGCGCAGTTGCACGCTCGGCAGCACATCGATATAACCGGGATTATTGTTGACCCCGTTATACGTGTAGCAGTTCCCGGCGGCAGGCGCGACAGGCGCGCTATTGTTGGCGCAGAGCACACTCGATGCTCCACCACTATAAGCACCTGTCTTCGGGACGTATGTACCGAAGAACGTGAGGTTGTACCCGAACGTCATATCGCGCGTGGCTTCGATGCGAACACCGGTGTTCACGTGCAGCTTACCGAAGTCCACCGCATTCATCAGGTAACCCGCGGTGATCTGCTCGACGGTATGGAAGAGGTTGGGATAGATGTCCGCCGCAGTCTTCTGGCCGTCGAGATTGCCCTGGAAGTTCTGTAAGGTGTAATTCTCGGCCTGGGTGAAATCCGACACCTGACCGTAGTGTCCACCGAAGTACGTTCCATTGAAGTAGTCGGTATTGACGAACGAACTAAGCAACTGCGTCATCAGCGGAGCATTGGAGAAGCCATCGTAGACCTTCTCCGTTGAATCCTGGCTCTGGTGATTGTTGGAAAACTTGAAGCCCATCTCGAAGGTTCCGGAGTGCTCCCACCAGCGATAGGAGCGCGCGTAAGTGCTCTGCGCCGCCAGATTCAACTGCGCGTTAGTTCCTTTCGAGATCGTAATATCCTTGAACTGCCAGTTTGCCGCGTTCAGCAGTGGCGACGAGCTGGTATTGTCGCAGTTGGCGAAGTGCGGATGATACAGATCGGTCTGCTGCGAAGGGATGTAGTTGCAGTAGTTCGTTGCGCCGACCCAGCTGAAGTCCGCCTTGGGATTGCCGGCAGAATCCAGCTCATATCCACGCGAAGCAGAGACCTGGTAGGTGAACAGCGAAGAGCCTTCCACTGTGCGCCCACCCAGGATCAGCGTTCCGACAGACGCATTGGGGCGCTTGTTCGACGTGTAAAATTTCGGCGCGGAGCCCTTGGTCGTCGCCGTGGGGTACACCGGGTTCGTTGCCGTTCCCGTGATCGCCGCCGATACCGGCGAGTAATACCACTTGTCCCCGTAATCCTTCAGATCCGAATAAAAGCCGTGCGCATACAGGCTCGTCGCGTCGTTCACACGATAGTCCGCGCTTCCATCGAAGCCATAGCGCGTACGGTAGTAGCGATACTCGCGAATGGTGTTGCTGTCATAGAACGGCACTGCATTGGTCGAAAGTGGATCGAGCGCCGGCTGAATGTTATCGATACCGCGGCCGTTATAGTCGAAGACCGAGTTGAAGACAACGCCCAGGCGCTTGCTCGCTCCGAAGCGCCGCCCAACCGTGCCGCCAAAGTCATACATGCCGCGGCCGTTCAGGATCGGCGTCCGTCCACCGTCACCATAGAGGTCAAGCGAGGGACGCTCGCCGGCCTCCTTGGTACGCAGATTCACCGAAGCCCCAATGCCATTGCCATCCATGTTGGCGAGCAGCGTCTTATTGATCTGAATTTCATCGACCATATCCGACGGGATCACATCAAGCCGTACCTGACGAACCGTGGGTTCTGGCGCCGGAATCGTAATCCCATCGACCGTAACATTGGTGAGCCGCGGCTCCGTCCCTCGCACCTGGATGTACACGCCCTCGCCCTCGATGCGGTAGAGCGTCACTCCTGGGAAGCGGCCAGTCGCGTCAGCGATGTTCGCATTCGGCAGACTGCGAATGACCTCCGACGGCATCACTTCGAGGAGGTTGTCCGCTGTACGGGTCTCGTTGATGGCCTCAGCCTCGCCATGCGGGCGCGATGCCTCCACGAGGATCTGCTCGCTGGCGTTGGCAACCTTGAGTTGCAGCGTGACCGGCGTTGGCTGGCCCGCGGTTACCTCAACATCCTGAGTCACTGGAGCGAAGCCCACATACGACACCGTCGCCGTGTACTTACCGACCGGAATCTCCGCAATACGAAAGCCTCCCTGCCCGTCCGACACCGCCTTGATGTTCAGCGGCGAAAGCACAATCTGCGCGCCAGGCACCGCAGCGCCGCCGGCGTCCTGCACGACGCCTTCGAGGCTACCCTTGGGCGCCGTCTGGCCGTAGGCGGTCGACACCGATACAAGAAGAAGCAGCAGGGACAAAAGCAAGCAGGGGAAACGCAGGGTTGAGACAGCGAGACGTTCCGAACGTACAGACATGACGACTCCTTCGCGCGGCCGAACGTCGCTGGGTTCACCAAAGGGCTCGACCAATTCGCTGCGTGCAGTCTGGCAAACCAATCTAAGGCGAATCTGATAAGTCGGCGGCGCGAAGTCCGTTTCACGGAATATTGACAATAGGTACGTACGGTCGTTGTCATGCGCATCCTTATCGCCGAAGACAAGCGCAGCTTTGCGCTGCATATCGGCCGTGCGCTCGAAATCGAAGGCCACAGCGTCACACTCGCGCCCGACGGCAGCGAAGCCCTACGCCTAGGTCGCACCGCGAACTTCGATCTCATTCTGCTCGACGTGATGCTGCCGCGTATGGATGGCTTCGAGGTGATTCGTCGCATCCGCAACGATCGTCTCCTCACGCAAACCATCCTCGTCTCCGCCCGTGACTCCATGCAGGACATCGTGGAGGGCCTCGATGCCGGCGCCGACGATTACCTCACCAAGCCCTTCGCCCTCGATGTATTGCTCGCCAAAGTGCGAGCCACGGAGCGCCGCATCCCGCATGCTCCGGGCATGACACTGCGCATCGCCGATCTCGAACTTCGGTTGGAGACCTTCGAGATGCAACGCGGCGAGCGCACATTCGTACTCACCCGCACCGAATGCGCTCTGCTTGAGACTCTCATGCGCCGCTCGCCCGGCATCGTGCCGCACAGCATCCTGCTGGAGCAGGCCTGGGGCATGGACGCCAACGTCAGTTTCGACAGCCTCTACGTCTTCATCCGGGCCCTGCGAGGCAAGATCACACAAGGCATCGAGCCTGAACTCCTGCACACGGTGCGTGGCGTAGGCTACTGCCTCCGCGCCGAAAGCTGAAGCCTCATGCCGCGTCGTCCCCTCTCCATCTCGTTGCGTCTGACCGTCTGGTTTGGCATTATCCTGCTCACCGGCTGGTTTCTCTTCGGCGCTGCGATGTGGTTCACGCTGAAGCATACGCTTACCGGCGAGCGCCGCCAGACACTCGATCGCAGGCTTGATCGCCTGCAGGATTTGCTCAGGCGCGACGCCCAGCAGAGTAACGACGACCGCTATAGCGACTTCCATGACTTCGCTTCGGCCACAGGCAATGGTCTCGTCGAAGTCTTTCACGTCGACGGCGAGTTGTACTGGCCCTCTCCCTCTGCCGCGGCAGACGGCTTCTCCTGGCCTCGCGCAGACTACAGAAGTGGAGAGCAGTTCCTTCATGCCACCACCAACGGCCAGCCCTACTGGGTCATGGTGCGGCCGTATCGCATGGGAGATGTCGACGTTATCCTCGCCGCAGCGGCGCCGGAGGCTGGCAATCGCCTGCTCCTCGATCGCTTCTGGAACGGCCTCGTCACCTCGGCGCCGCTGCTGCTGATCATTGCGATGGCCGGAGGCTACTGGATCAGCCGCCGCGCACTGAGTCCCGTCGACCGCATCACCGCGAAGGCGCGCTCCATCAGCATTCGCAATCTCTCCGAGCGTCTCCCCGTAACCCGCACCAGCGACGAACTCGAGCGGCTCAGCGAGACCTGCAACGACATGCTGGAGCGGCTCGAAATCGCCGTTCGCCGCCTCAAACAGTTCACTGCCGATGCCTCGCACGAGCTGCGTGGACCACTCTCGCTCACACGCCTCGTGGCCGAAGTCGCGATGCGCAATCCTCAACTCGACGCCACCAGTCGAGCTTCGTTTCAGGAGATCGCCGACGAGTCCATCCGAGCCGCAACGCTGCTCGAAGAGATGCTCGAGCTCGCCCGTGCTGACGCCGAACCCGTCGACATCTCGCTGGAGCCTGTGGAACTCAGCGTCCTCGTTGAAGAGACCTGTGCGATGGGCCGCAAGCTCGCCGCACAGCGCGGCGTGCTCATAGAGTTCGTCGACTCGGTCGGCTCGTCCAACGAGCCCATGATGGTGCTCGGCCACGCGCCCAGCCTGCGGCGCATGCTTTGGATCCTCCTCGATAACGCCATCAAGTACACGCCGGCCACCGGCGAAGTGCGCGTGACGATGCGCCGCATCAAGCAGGTCGCGATGGTCGAGGTCGCAGACACCGGCATCGGGATCGCCGCTGCAGACCTGCCGCGCGTCTTCGACCGCTTCTACCGCGCCGATCCCTCACGAGCTGAAGTTGAAGGCATCGGCCTCGGCCTCTCCATTGCCAAGTGGATCGCCGACCGCCATCGCGCGGAGATCCGTGTCGAGAGCCACGAAGGTAAGGGCTCGACGTTCACGCTGTGTTTCGGCCTCGCAGAAGCCACCGCCTGAGCCACTGCTTAAAAGCAAGGGGCCGGCCCATGGCCAGCCCCGCTTGATCGATCCACAATCTCTTACTCGTCTTTGTCGCCGCTCTTGAGCTGCGGCATCTCCGTGCCTTTGCTCAGCGAAATTAATCCCGACTTCGCATACGTAAGCAGCTTCTCACGCGTGTCGGTGATGTCGAGGTTGCGCATGGTCAGCTGGCCAATGCGATCCTTCGGAGAGAAGCTCGATGCCGTCTTCTCCATGCTTAGACGCTCCGGCTTGAACGTAAGGTTCGGCGACTCAGTATTGAGCACTGAGTAATCGTTGCCCCTGCGCAACTCCAACGTGACCTCGCCCGTGATCGGCCGCGCAACCCAGTGTTGTGCCGCCTCGCGCAACATCAGCGCCTGCGAATCGAACCAGCGCCCCTGGTACAGCAGCCGGCCCAGCTTGCGCCCGTTCTCGCGATACTGCTCGATCGTGTCCTCATTGTGGATGCCGGTGATCAGCCGCTCGTACGCGATGAACAGCAGCGCCAGCCCTGGAGCCTCGTAAATTCCGCGGCTCTTGGCCTCGATGATGCGGTTCTCGATCTGATCGCTCATGCCCAGGCCATGACGCCCGCCAATGCGATTCGCCTCCAGCAACAGTTCAACAGGGTCCGTGTACTCGGCGCCATTGAGCGCGACAGGCATGCCTTCCGCGAAGCGAACCGTCACCTCTTCGGCCTTCACCACAACATCGTCGCGCCAACTGGCCACGCCCATGATCGGCTGCACAATCTTGATCGACGAGCTCAGCAGCTCCAGGTCCTTCGCCTCGTGCGTCGCGCCCAGGATGTTCGAGTCCGTGGAGTACGCCTTCTCCGTCGACATCTTGTAGTCGAAGCCGCTCTTGATCAGGAACTCCGACATCTCCTTGCGCCCGCCGAGCTCATCGATGAACGTCGCATCGAGCCAGGGCTTGTAGACCTTCAGTTCCGGGTTCACCAGCAGGCCGTAGCGATAGAACCGCTCGATGTCGTTGCCTTTGAAGGTCGAGCCGTCGCCCCAGATGTTGACGTCGTCTTCCTTCATCGCCGTCACCAGCATCGTACCGGTCACAGCCCGCCCGATCGGCGTTGTGTTGAAGTACGTCACGCCGGCCGTCGAGATGTGGAACGCTCCGGCCTGCAGCGCTGCGATGCCCTCGCGAACCAGTTGCGCACGGCAGTCGATCAGCCGCGCCACCTCGGCGCCATACTCCAGCGCCTTGCGCGGAATCGCCTCATAGTCGGTTTCATCCGGCTGGCCGAGGTTCGCCGTGTAGGCGTAGGGCACCGCCCCCTTCGTCTTCATCCAGTGCAGCGCAGCGCTCGTGTCGAGCCCGCCGGAAAACGCAATGCCAACCTTCTGGCCAACGGGCAGATCTTCAAGAATCACAGACATGAAAGAAAAATCCTCTGGCTCTCGGCGTTCGCGCCGAGCGTCTCGTCCATTTTACCGGGGACAGATTTCAGCCCCGTTGACGCCTCTTCGTCCGCCCCGGGACGATCCTCTTAGCGCGGTGTTAGAATCCGGCCACGTCGCAGACCATGACCACAGCCGTCCAGGAAGAGCCTTGCACGGGGATCGCGCCTCCCGTCATCCGGCAGCAGCTTGAAAACCTGGTGCAGGACCGCATCTTCTGCGCCAGCAAGCGATCCGTCCAATTCCTGCGATACGTCGTCGACCGCACCCTCGAGGGCGAGGCCGACCAGATCAAGGAACGCACCATCGGGATTGAGGTCTTCGGCCGCAACCCCTCCTACGACACCAACGTCGATCACGTCGTCCGCACCGCCGCCATCGAGGTCCGCAAGCGCCTCGCCATCTACTACGGCCAGCCGGAACACCGTCACGAACTCGTCATGAGCCTCGTTCCAGGCTCCTACGTTCCGCAATTTTCGCTGCCCGAGACCGAAGAGCAGGCGGCCGCACATGCGCCAGCCCATCCCCCTGCGGGGCAGCATCCAGAGTCCGCCCCGATCGCTCCTGCATCGGCCTTCGCTCCGCGGCACTGGGCCCTGATCGCCGCGATGGTGGTCGTCGTTCTGCTCGCAGTGGCAACCTTGGGTTGGACCAGGGTCCGACCGCGCACCGCGCAGGAACTCTTCTGGAAGCCCGTGCTCGACACCCCCGGCTCCGTCCTTCTCGCAGTCGGCGACGCTCCCAACGGCCCACCAACGCTCTCCACCGGCGCTACCGACCAGTCCCCCGCCCTTCCCATGGTCCACTCGGCCTCGTCGGCTGTGGTTCCCTTCGCCGACACCGTCACCATCGCCCGAGTCCTCGGCACGCTGGAGGTCCACGGCAAGCAGGTTGTCATTCGGCAGGAGCGCCAGAGCAGCTTCTCCGAGCTCCGCGAGAGCCCGGTGGTCCTCATCGGAGCCTTCAACAACGAGTGGAGCCTCCGCCTCACCCGCCGCCTGCGCTACTCCCTCGCCCTCGACCCCGAAAAGCACCTCATCTATATCAAGGACTCCCTGCACCCCGAGGCCCGCAACTGGGCCTGGGGAACCAACCAGCCCACCGATCACCAGGGAGCAGCGGGCACACCCTCGCTGCAGGACTACGCCCTCATCTCCAGAATTTGGAATTCAGACACTGGCCGAGTGGTCGTCGTCATCGGCGGCCTCTACACCTACGGCACGGAAGCCGCCGGCGAGTTCCTTACCGACCCGACGCTGATGCAGTCCGTCTCCAAGGCAGCAAAGCTCGGCGACCCCCACAGCAACGTTCAGATCGTGCTCGCGACCACCGTGACAGACGGCACCCCGGGTCCCCCCAGGGTCGTCGCGGTCTCGTCCGAGTAAGGTCTTCGTCTCTCCGAACCCCCGCCGGAGACACTGAAAATACAACACATATCTCAATTCCTGACCGTCACGGACGGTACCTGTCTATCTACCTGTGCCTCCGGTCTGTAGAAATCCTCACGCTTTCGGAATGCCTTGTTCGCTCGTCGTGAAACTTGGCAGTCCGCGGGGGTGATTCCGGCCACAACCCCACCTGCGCCAGCAGACCGGAATAGAACTGTACCGACTCTCAGGAGATCAGCATGACCCGTCCTCTTCGCCACGCCGTCTGCATCGCCATCCTCTTTGTGGCGGCGTTTGCCCTCTCGCTGACGGCCCACGGCCAAGGCCTCGGCCGCATCAGCGGTACCGTCACCGACAGCTCCGGCGCCGCCATCCCCAACGCGAAGGTGACACTGAAGCGCGCCGCCACGGGAGAGACCCTGACCGCGATTACTGACGCTTCCGGCAGCTATATCTTCCCGTCAGTCGCTCCTGCCGCCTACTCTGTGACCGCCACCGCCTCAGGCTTCTCCACCTATCTGGAGACCAGTGCGATCCTCGAAGCCGACCAGGCACTTACGGTGAATGCCACCCTCAAAGTCGGCGCCGCGACAGAGACCGTCACCGTCACCGAACAGCCGCCGCAGGTGGATATCACCACCGGAACCCTCTCGCAGGTCATCGACGAGAAGCGCGTCAACGACCTTCCGCTGAATGGACGCAATGTCGCCACGATGACCACGCTGGTCCCCGGCGTCGTCGTCTCGCCCAGCACCAACATCGACCAGGGATCCACAAAGACGTTTCCCGTCGTCGCCGCCGTCACAATCAATGGCACACGCGCCAACCAGGTGAACTACATGCTGGATGGCGGCAACAACGTCGACGAGTACACCAACGTCAACGCGCCGTTTCCGTTCCCGGACGTGACCCAGGAGTTTTCGGTCGAGACCAGCAACTACAACGCGGAGTATGGCCAGAACGCCGGCGGCGTGGTGAACATCATCACCCGCGGCGGCGGCAACAAGTTCCATGGCGACGCCTTTGAGTACGTGCGCAACCGTGTCTTCAACGCAGCCAACTACTTCACCTATCTCAATGGTGTGAAGACGCGGGACTTTCTCAAGCGCAACCAGTTCGGCGGCACGTTCAACGGTCCAGTGCGCATTCCACACCTCTACAACGGCACGGACAAGACGTTCTTCTCCTTCGGCATGCAGGCCACGCGTTACCGCAACCTGGCTTCGGGCGGAACAGCGACCCTGCCCACGCCGTCCCAGATCGCCGGCACCTTCACCGGGTTGAACTCGGCCACCGCGATCCTCAACCCCACCACGCTGACACCGTATCCCTGCACGCCCACCGGCGGCACCTTTACCTGCCAGGTCAATCCCGCGGACTTCAATCCGGCTTCCGTCGCCCTGCTCAAGTACCTTCCCGCCGTCACCAATGCCAATCCAACGGTGAACTTCCTCAAGCCAAGTAGCCAGAACTACATCGAGTACACGGCGCGCGGCGATCATGCGCTCACGTCGAAGGACCACCTGACCCTGCGCTACTTTCAGGACCGCTACGACCAGAAGGCCGTGCTGGATCTCACGGACCTGCTCAGCTATAGCGACCAGGCGTCAATCCGGTATCACAACGCGCTCATCTCCGAAACGCACACGTTCAGCTCCAACCTCCTGAATAACTTCATCCTCAGCTACCAGATCGACGACTCTGAGCGCGGGCCGTTGGCGGGTGCGCCCAGCGTCGCAACCCTCGGCGTGAACATCTGGCAGCCTGCCTTCAGCCAGATCAACCAGATCACGGTTGGTAACTCCACGTTCGGCAATTTCTTCACCATCGGCGACAACCCCGCCGCGACTTTCCGTCGAAACAACTACACCCTCGGCGATGACCTGCACTGGGTGCATGGCAAGCACGCCTTCGCCTTCGGTGTGCATCTCGAGTTGGCGAAAGTCGACGTTGCCAACGACTATGAGCAGCCTGGCCAGTTCACTTTCAATAGCAATGTGACCGATGCCAGCCCCATGGCCGACTTCCTGCTCGGCGGTCTCGTCTCGTTCGCTCAGGCCTCAGGACAGTACTTCACCAATCGGTACCACGAGCAGGGCTACTACACCCAGGACAGCTGGAAGATCACTCGCCGCCTGACCCTCAACTACGGCCTGCGCTACGAGCCATTTTCGCCGGAGCACGAAGCCCTCGGTCGCCAGGGCATGTTCAGCCCGTCCGCATGGGCCTCGAACACGATCTCCACCACGCATCCCACCGCGCTCGCCGGGCTTCTTTTCCCTGGGGACGCCGGCTTCGTGCCGGACATGGTCCATCCTGTCTACACGCACGTGATGCCGCGCTTCGGCTTCGCGTATGACGTCTTCGGCAATGGCCACACGAGCATCCGCGGCGGCGGTGGCCAGTTCTACGACACCCGTCTGCCGGGTGTTGCGGACAACATCTTCGCCAACGCCGTTCCCTTCGTCGCAGCGGTCAACGCTTCCTTCGCCAATACTGCCGGCTCGAAGCCCGCAATCTTCACCAATCCGTATGCCAGCGTCTCCGGCGGTAATCCCTTCCCCGCACCGCAGCCTCCCCCGGCCAACTACTTCACGACCACGAATTACCAGAACGCCAGCTACACCACCTTCAACCCCGTGACGTTCCGCGTTCCGGTCACCTATTCCTTCAACCTGGCGGTCGAGCAGCAGATCACGAACACACTCTCCAGCCGTCTGGCCTATGTGGGTTCGGAAGCGCGCCACCAGATCAACCCCACCGACATCAACCCCATCTGGAACCAGGGTCCAACTGCGCAGGTCGGCCACCGGCTCTACTACTCCGCCAACAATCAGCAAAATTACACCAGCGCTATCGCCACCACGGATACCGGCGGAAACTCGAACTACAACTCGCTGCAGTTCTCCGTGCAGGACCACATCGCTTCATCGCTCACCGCGTTCTTCAACTACACGTGGTCCAAGGCCCTCGATAACAACCCATGGGGAGCGCAGGGTGTTACCGCCGTTGTGCCAGGCTCCAGCTATGTATTGCCCATCTACGAGCCGAACTACAAGCGGCTCGACACCGGCCCGGCCGATTACGATCACCGCAACGTAGCGACGTTCTCCTATGTCTGGTCGCTGCCGAAGCTCCACGGCAGTAACGCTGTCATCCGCTACGTAACCAACGGCTGGCAGACCAACGGCATCTTCGCGTTCCGCTCGGGCGACGCTCTTACCGTCACCGGATCCAACGTCGATGGCACCGGCCTCGGACGCGACCGCGCGGTGTGGAATGGACAGAACCCGTACGGTACCAATGCCTGCGCGGGAACTACCTCGGCCTGCCGCTCGTGGCTCAATCCGGCCAGCTTCTCGGTCAACCCGGCCTACACCAGCAATCTCGCGCTGACCTACGGCAACATCGTCAAGGGCAGTTTCGTCGGTCCACAGTTCGCCTCGTGGGATGTAAGCGTCATCCGCGCCTTCCACGTCTACGAGCGCTCAGAGTTGCAGTTCCGCGCCGAGTTCTTCAACGTCCTCAACCACACCAACTTTGGCGATCCTCAGAACGCCCAGACCAACTCCGCCTTCGGCCGCATCACCGGCACCAATGGCGATCCCCGCATCGGTCAACTTTCGCTCAAGCTGGAGTTCTAGCTCCCAACCCTTCGCCGCGACAGGCCATCGCCAAACCCGGTGGCCTGTCCTTCACCTCTTTGCGGATGGCCGGGACCCATGCTGACACGAAGACAATTTCTCGACCACACCCTGCGCGCCGCGGCAGCCGCGCCGGCCTTGACATTCCTACCGCAGCTCATGGGCTGCGCGCATCAGGACCACATCACCGCTCCATCGCTTCCCTCAGCCGATCGCCAGATCGCCGGCCCCGGCTCGCTCCGCGCCCATGCAGCCGCCCATGGACTCTACGTCGGCTCTGCGATCGATGTCGCCGTCCTCCAGCGCGAAGCCGTCTATCGCGACCTCGCCGCCCAGCAGTTCAACATGGTCGTGGCCGAGCGCGAGATGAAATGGAATATTCTTCGCCCCTCCCCCGACCGCTACGACTTCTCTCTCGGCGACGCCCTTATCGCCTTTGCCCGCCAGCACAGGATGAAAGTTCGCGGCCACAACCTCGCCTGGCATGAAGCTCTCCCAGAATGGTTCGCAAAGACCGTTACACCTTCGAACGCCGCGCGCTTCCTCACCGAACACGTCACCACGGTGGTGCGCCACTTCCGCGGACACATCCACTCCTGGGACGTCGTCAACGAAGCCATCCTTCCGAAGGATGGTCGCCTCGATGGCCTGCGCAAGTCCCCGTGGCTAGACCTGCTCGGCCCCTCCTACATCGACATCGCCTTCCGCGCAGCGCGTGCTTCCGATCCGCACACCATCCTTACCTACAACGACTACGGCGTGGAGTATGACAACGATGAAGATGAGGAGCGCCGCAAGCACATACTCACCCTCCTAGAAGGCATGCGTTCACGTGGCGTCCCGCTCGATGCCGTCGGCATTCAGTCGCACATCAAGGCCGCCTCCAAGGACCGCATCGGCAGCGGCCTTCGCGACTTTCTGTCCGCGATCCATGCGATGAAGCTTCGCCTCTACATTACCGAACTCGACGTGAACGAAGACGATATCCAGGACAACGACCCAACCGTGCGCGACCTCATCATCGCTGAAACCTACGCCCAATATCTCGAGGTCGTCATGCAGCAACCCGGCATAGATGCCGTCCTCACATGGGGATTCACCGACCGCTACACCTGGCTCAACAACGGTCCAACGCACCAGCGCAAGCAGCCTAACCGCCCGCAACGCGCTCTTCCCTTCGACCGCGACTTCGTCCCCAAGCCCGCCTTCTTCGCCTTGCGCGATGGCCTCGATCGGCACGCGAAGGCATGATGACTCCTCGATCTGGCAACCTCACTCTTTCGATCTTGCCCCTGTGCCTGGTCCTCGGAGCGGCGTTCGCTTCGAAGGCGCAACAGCCATCGCCGTCCGCACCTCAGGCCCGCCCCAACGCAACACGCGCTGTCTATCTCGACCCCAGCGGGCCGCTCGGCAAGCGTGTCGATGACCTCATCGCCCGCATGACGCTCGAAGAAAAGATTGCGCAGATGCAGAACGATGCGCCTGCCATCCCGCGTCTGCATGTCGCTGCCTACAACTGGTGGAACGAAGGGCTGCACGGCGTCGCCCGCAGCGGCTACGCCACGGTCTTTCCGCAAGCCATCGGTCTCGCCGCCACCTGGGACAAAAAGCTCATGCAGCGCATCGGCGACGCAGTCTCCATCGAGGCCCGCGCCAAGTACAACCAGGCGTTGCGTGAGGATAATCACGCCATCTTCTACGGCCTCACGCTCTGGTCGCCGAACATCAACATCGACCGTGATCCACGTTGGGGCCGCGGCCAGGAAACCCTCGGAGAAGATCCTTTTCTCACCGGGCAGTTAGGCTCAGCCTATGTCCGCGGCCTGCAGAGCGACGACCCGCAGTATCTTCGCACCGCCGCAACCGCCAAACACTTCGCGGTGCACAGCGGCCCCGAAAGTGAACGCCACACCTTCGACGTTCAGGTCTCTCCACACGACCTCGAAGACACCTACCTCCCAGCGTTTCGCGACCTCGTTGTGGATGCCCACGTAGCCGGCGTGATGTGTGCGTACAACGCAATCGACGGCTCACCCGCATGCACAAGCGATCTGCTGATGCAACAGACACTGCGCCGCGACTGGCACTTCACCGGCTACACCGTCTCCGACTGCAACGCGATCACCGACGTTGCGGTGGGACATCGCGCAGCACCCGACATGGCTCACGCAGCGGCAGCCGGAGTGAAGGCCGGAACTGACATGAGCTGTGGCAATGAGTATGCCGCTCTCTCCAGTGCCGTAAAGCAAGGCCTCGTCAGCGAAGCTCAGCTGGACGCGGCGCTCCGCAAGCTCTTCACCATCCGCTTTCGTCTCGGCATGTTCGATCCACCGGCGTCGGTGCCCTTCAACCGCATCGCCTATCAGGAAAACGATTCCCCGCAACACGCTCGCCTCTCTTTCGAAGCCGCCGAGAGTTCACTCGTGCTGCTCAGGAACGAGCACGATATTCTCCCACTCGCGAAGAACGCGCAGCGCATCGCCGTGATCGGACCGAACGCCGCCTCTCTCGCCTCTCTCGAAGGCAACTACAACGCCGTCGCCTCACACCCCGTCACGCCGCTGACTGCGCTGCGTGAACAAACACGCGGCCGGATCGAATACGCACAAGGCTCCAGCTTCGTAGAGGGCTTCCCTTTACCGGTACCGGAAACACTCTTGAGCACGGATGATCATGGCCATCGCGTCACCGGGCTTCGAGCCGAATACTTCACCGGCAACAACTTCAACGGCGCACCATCAGTCGAACGCATCGATCGCAACATCGACTTCGACTGGAACGGCGCACGCCCTGTGCCACAACTCAGCGCGCAGAGCTTCGCAGTACGCTGGACCGGCTTCATCACCTCCCCGGTTAACGGCCCTCTCCAGTTCGGCTTCTCCCTCGCACATTGCAGCACCTGTCAGGACGCCGAAAGCATCCATGTCTGGCTCGATGGCACGCCCGTCCACGCCTTCGATCATGCAGCCACAAAGGGTCGTCACGCCCCCACGCCACGTTTCACGCTCAACTTCCCTGACACAAAGCCACACGCTCTGCGCATCGAATACGTCCATTCAGCACCCCACTTCGGTGCAGGCATCACCTTCGAGTGGAGCCCACCCGCCACCGCCCTTCGCGAACAGGCAGTAGCCGCTTCGCGCCGCAGTGATCTCGTCATCGCATTCCTCGGGCTCAGCCCGAACCTCGAGGGCGAAGAGATGCCTATCAGTGTTGAAGGCTTCGCTGGCGGAGACCGCACCTCTATCGATCTGCCCGCAACACAGCAACAGCTTATCCACGCACTCGCAGCGACGAGGAAGCCCATCATCCTCGTGCTGATGAACGGCGGCGCTATCGCGCTCGGCGCCGCTGCGCAGGAGTCCTCTGCCATCCTCGAAGCCTGGTATCCGGGCCAGGATGGTGGGACCGCGATCGCAGAGACTCTCTTCGGCCAGAACAATCCATCCGCCCGATTACCCATCACGTTCTTCGCCTCCACAACACAGCTCCCGCCATTCGATGACTACGGGATGAAAGACCGCACCTATCGCTACTTCCAAGGCGAGCCGTTGTTCCGCTTCGGCGATGGCCTCAGCTACACGCACTTCACCTACGCCGACCTTCACCTCGCCTCCAACACCGTACCGGCAGGCAATGCTCTCTCCTTCGATGTCCGCATCACGAACGCGGGACAACGCCCCGGAGACGCCGTGATTGAAACCTACCTTGTACCCGAACCAGGAGAAACGCAACCGGGCGAAGCGCCCATTGCGCTCGTGGGTTTCTGGAAGACGCACCTCGAAGCCGGTACAGCGACGACGCAACACATGCGCATCGAGCCACGCCAACTCAGCATCGTCAAACCCAACGGTCAACGAGCCATTCTCCCTGGGCACTATCGACTATACGTAGGAGCATCGCAGCCAGGAGCCGAGGCACAGACAGTCTCGGCACCCTTCACGATCAGCGGAACCGAGCCCCTTCCTAGATAGCTCGATAACGCTAAGTCGCCGCATAATCTCCGAACCAGGTCTATTCCTTTGCAACCGCGGCGCGTGCGCTCTCCGGCGGCCCCAGGTACTCATGCGATGGCACAGACAGGATCAGCACACGCTCCAACACGACACCCGCGTCCACGCGACAAACATGCAACGCGTGTGGCCCGGCGCTCACCTTGCCGAGCGGCGTATCGACACGATGTACGCCATCGCCAACCACTTTCCGCCACGCCTCATCGGTGAAATGCTCCCATGCGTTGATCGTGCGTGCAGGCTGCGCATCTATCTGCACTGTGTACCGCAGCCCATGCCCAGGCTGAAACGCCAGTGTGGGTGCAAGGATCAGCTCGAGCGTTCGCTCCGCCGACGTGAGCACGGTGAAGTCGTAATCAAGACAAGCGCTCGGCTGCCCAGCCTCACTGCTTGCTGCACCAACGGGGAAAGCCTCCATACCGGAACGTGTGAGCCCGAACCCGGGAAGCACCTCCCAGTGCAAACCACCGGCCGGCCGGTTCGCCTCCGCGTCTTCAGCGTCCATGGCAACGATGCCCGCGTTCTCTACGAACCCGCGAGCACCTCGCGGCAACGCGCTTACATGCATCACAATCGAGATCGGGGTCCCGCCTTCAGGATGCACGACGATCCTCGCGTCAGCCGGGAACGCAGGGGCATTCTCCCAGTCGATGCTCACAGTGACCGTCGTGTCCTGCGTGATCGTAGCCTTGGCAAGACTCGTATGAAGCCAAGTCGCCGAGCTTTCAACGCGGACCGTCACAGGTGAATCGCCGATAGGCGCCAACTCGAAGCTCCTGCTCTGGCGGTTCACCGGATCGAAGTCAGGCAGCCGTTGCGAGCCATCCTCACTGCCCTCCACAAGCACACCAAGCTCGTGTCCATGCGCAACCTGCACCATCTGGACAGCCGGCATCGCGTTCACGGGCGGCTCGTTCCAGAATGTGTAGCCTATGTGCGTCTGGTCCATCATGTGATTCCACTTACCGCCGAGTAATGCATGATATTGGCTCGTCAACTCCGCATCCCGCATGAAGAGTCGTCGCGTCTCGTCCGCCCAATGATTCGCGCTGGCCCGTCCCTGCTTTGCATAAAGCCGATTGCGCCCGGCAGCGATGTACATTTTCCCAAGATTCGCGCAGGCCTCAACCGGATACATCACAAGCTCGAAGAACGACGCTCGCTCATTCTCCGGCAACGCAGCATTGACTCGCTTCGCATCCACCGCGAGTTGCTTCCACTCCCACTCAACGCGATCAGCCTCGTGATCCTCCGTAAGCGAGTAAGTCGTTGGCTCCAGCATCTCCGGCTTGCGGCGGCTGTTGTATTGCGTATACCGCTCGACCAGCGATGCAATTTCAGACGCGTGCTCGGCCCCGAACTCCCGCGTTGCCCACGCTGTTGTGTAGGCACCAAGGTCATCCTTGCCCCAACGATTCGGATCGCGTGCCATCGAGAGGAAGAACTCGATGGGGAACTCCATCGGCTTCAGGTCTCCAACATTGACGATCCACACGCGATCAGCGCCATATTCGGCCGCCAGGTGCATCTGCTCCCATACCTTCGTGATGCTGTACGTGTTCAGCCACTTGTATGATCGCGGGTCGCCCACATAGTCAAAGTGATAGTAGATACCCGCGCCACCACTTCGCCTTCGCTCTTCAGCGGTTGGCAATCGGCGCAGGTTGCCCAAGTTGTCATCACTCCACAGCAGCGTGACGTCGTCGGGGACACGCATGCCCTTTTCGTAATACTCCTGCACCTCTTTGTAGAGTGCCCATATCTGCGGGTGATGATGCTGTGGATCTTCATTGGCCGCGATGATCTTGCGCTGGTCCGCAACAATGCGTTCGAGCAGCGTCAGGTTCGCCGTAGCGCTCATGGCCATATCGCCGTCACCGCGCATACCAACCGTGATGGTGCTCTCATACTCCTTGTTGCGTGCAATCCCCTCGGTCCAGAATCGGTCAAGTTCCGCCGCATTCTTCGTATAGTCCCAGGGCCCGGTTCCGTGCCGCTTCCACTCCTGCTGCGCACGCAGCATCGGTTCATGATGGCTCGTGCCCATCACGATTCCATACTCATCTGCCAGCTTCGCATTCAAGGGATCGTCCTCATTGAATGCGCTTCCCCACATCGCCGGCCATAAGTAATTTGCACGCAGCCGCAGCAGCAATTCGAAGACGTGCTCGTAAAAACGATGGTTGAACCCACCGAACGTCTCATACGCCCAGCCACTCAACGCAGGAGCCTCATCGTTGAGAAAGATACCTCGATAACGCACAACAGGCGATGCCATCCGGTGCAGGCCTGCAAGCACATAGAGCTCATCATGGTGAACAATGCGAACGTCCGCCCACCACGCCCACGGCGACACACCTATCTGCTCGGATAGCGTATACAGTCCGAAGATCGTGCCTCGCTTATCACTGCCCGCGATCACCAGCGCATGCTGCACTCCCGGCATCGGGTTATCGACCACCGCAGTGATGCCCGCCTCCCACTCATCCCGCACGCCTGTAACATCAAGCTTTCCTGCGCGAATGAGCCCATCAATGATAATGCTGTGCCCAATGGTCCCCACAAGGATTACGTCATGCGAGGCCGCTGTGGCGTCCTGCTGCCTCTCTGGCAGAACGCCGCTCACACTGGCCACGTCGTGCCGGAAGCTCTCGACAGCTCGCACCACCCCCGGCCAATCGTCATCGCCAACGATGATCGGAGCAGCGTGCCCGCCCTCAACTACCGCGAAGCTCCCAGGCTGTGCCGACAGCGTGACAATCTTCGTCTCGCCGAGACCAAGAGCGGTCCGCGCCGTTACCAATACGGCAAATACAGTGCCTAAGAAGAAGATGCTACTGCGCATGCGACGCTCGCTTCCTGCGCTCTTCGTTTCTGGCGCCAAGACACGGAAATACCCAAGCGGTGCTGCCACAGCTCCGAGGAGCAACAGCAGCGCCGCGATTCCGGTTCCACGAAGCGCAATCATCAAGCCTCGCGTCTACAGCTTGTCCGAGTAAATCATGCGCGCGAGGAAGTTCTCGATATGCTCCTGGCCGCCCGAGCGAGGTTGCGGGTTGATGTTACCTGCAAGTGCCGCTTGCTCCACTTCCGCCAGCGAGAACTTGCCTGCGAGCATGGCCTTGGCCTGTTCACCCTGCCAGCCCCCATAGCGATTCGCCAGCATTGCATCGTAACGGCCATCCTCGATGAGTTTCGCCGCAGTAAGAAAGGCGCGAGCGCAGAGGTCCGCACCACCCACATGCGCCTGGATCAAGTCCTCTGGCGTGAAGCTCTGCCGCCGCACCTTCGCATCAAAGTTGCAGCCGCCCTTGCCCAGTCCTCCCGCCTTGATAACGTGATACATGCTCATCGACATCGTCCATAGATCGTTCGGAAACTGATCCGTATCCCAGCCCAGCAGCGCATCGCCGCGATTGATATCCAGCGAACCAAGGATGCCAAGGCTACCGGCCGTCGCAATCTCATGTTCGAAGCTGTGGCCCGCAAGTGTCGCATGATTGGCTTCGATGTTCACGCGAACCTCGTTCTCGAGGCCGAACCGCTTGAGGAAGCCGAAGACCGTCGCGACATCGAAGTCATACTGGTGCGACGTCGGCTCCTTGGGCTTGGGCTCGATGAGGATCTGCCCCTCGAAGCCGATCTTGTGCTTGTACTCGACCACAAGCGTAAGAAAGCGGCCCATCTGATCGAGCTCCTGCTTCATGTCCGTGTTCAGCAGCGTCTCATAGCCTTCGCGTCCGCCCCACAGCACATAGTTCGATCCACCCAGTCGCTTCGTTGCGTCCATGCAGTTCTTCACTGTCGCTGCGGACCACGCAAAGACCTCGGGATCAGGGTTCGTCGAAGCTCCCGCCATAAAGCGCGGGTGCGAGAAGAGGTTCGCCGTACCCCACAACAGTTTCGTGGAGTAACGCTGCATCTTCTCTTCCAGGTAGTCGACGAGCGAATGGAAGTTCTTCAACGTCTCGGCAAGCGTATCTCCTGCAGGCGCGATGTCCGCATCATGCCAGCAGAAAAACGGCAGATCGAGCACGCGGAAGAGCTCGAAGGCCGCATCGGCCTTCACCTTCGCCTGCGCAATCGGATCGCCCGCTGTCATCCATGGACGAACAATCGTCGGCCCACCGAAGGGGTCGGAGCCCGTCATCGCCAGCGAATGCCAGTACGCGACGGCAAAGCGAAGATGCTCCTTCAACGGCTTGCCAAGCACCACGCGCTCCGGATCATAGTAACGGTAGGCAAGCTCGTTCTCGCTCGCGGCCCCTTCGTACTTCACGGTAGGAAATGAACTGAAGATGGTTTCTGACATACTTCCTCTCCTTTAACTGCTGCTGAGAATCTCGTGTTGTGCGGAACGTTGTTCCCGTCCGCGAATGTCTCGGCTCACCAGTCGGTAAGCGTGCCGTCAAGCTTTCGCGCGATCGGCAGATACGCTCGTTGATACGGATAGCGCGCCGCCAATTCCTCGTTGATCTCGACACCAAGGCCGGGCGCTTCGCCGGGATGCATATAGCCCGCGTCGAAGCGGTACGCGTGCGGGAATACCTCATCTGTTGGCGCGCTGTGAGCCATGTGCTCCTGGATCCCAAAGTTGTGAATCGCAAGGCCGAGGTGTAACGCCGCAGCCATCGCGACGGGACTCATGTCCGTTGCTCCGTGATAGCCCGTACGTACGTTGTAGATCGCCGCAAAGTCTGTGACCCTGCGCGCATGCGTGATGCCACCGCCATGTACCGGCGTCATGCGGA
Organism: Bryocella sp.; assembly: GCF_058498515.1. Taxonomy (NCBI): domain Bacteria; kingdom Pseudomonadati; phylum Acidobacteriota; class Terriglobia; order Terriglobales; family Acidobacteriaceae; genus Bryocella; species Bryocella sp. Next base: position 5,924 of record NZ_JBMHYI010000070.1, on the reverse strand, counting down.
TGTAGTCGATAAGCTGTCGCTCGATCAGCGCCTTGCAATCCCACAGCGAATTGAAAACCTCGCCCGTGGCGATCGGCGTCGTCGTATGTTGACGAATGAGCGCAAACCCTTCCTGTAACTCCGCAGGCACAGGGTCTTCCATCCAGAAGAGGTGATACGGCTCCAGAGCCTTGCCCAGTCGTGCTGCCTCAATCGGCGTAAGCCGATGATGCACATCATGCAGCAGGTGTACGTCCTCCCCGACCGACTTCCGCAGCTCCTCGAAGAGCCGCGGCGCAAAGTTGAGGTATCGCTCGGTAGACCATAAGCTCTCGCTTGGCAGCCCGCGCTCAGCCGGTTCATAAGACTTGCCACCCTTTGGCACACCGTAGCTGGAAGCCACTCCAAGCACACCGGCCTGCGCGCGCACCGCGAGGTATCCCGCAGCAATCTTCGCCTGCACCGCGTCGATGGCTTCATGAGTATCCGCACCGTTCGCATGCGCATAGACCATGCATCCCTGGCGGCTCGCTCCACCGAGGAGGTTGTATACCGGCGTGTTCAGCGCTTTTCCTTTGATGTCCCACAGCGCGATGTCCACCGCTGCGATCGCCGCCATCGTCACCGGCCCGCGACGCCAGTATGCTCCTCGATAAAGATATTGCCAGATGTCCTCGATCTGCGAAGCATTCCGTCCGATAAGGCAAGGCAGCACATGCTCCTCGAGGTACGCCGCAACAGCGAGTTCCCGCCCGTTCAGCGTGGCATCGCCGAGACCATACAGGCCCTCGTCCGTCTCCAGCCGCAACGTGACGAAGTTGCGGTCCGGGGAACACACGATGAGCCTCGCTGCAACGATCTTCATAGGTGCCCCAATCAACCTCGAGGAGAAATAATGTCTAACGCGGCAGCTGCGCAGATCCGTGAACCGTGAATGTCAGCGTCTGCGCAGGAGTCGCTGCCAATGCGTCGTCCGGCTGTCCTCCCCCGATCGCGAGCTTGTAATTGCCGGCCTGCACCGAACGCTCGCCCTTGCCATCCACCTCGGAGAGGTTGCGCGGCGTGAGCGTGAAGCGCAGATGACGGCTCTCGCCCGCCTTGAGCGCGACCCGCTGAAAACCAATCAGCTGCTGCTTCGGCGAGAGGCCGTCGTTGCCCGTTACCGGAGGCAAGAGGTACACCTCGGCAACCTCATCACCTTCATGCTTGCCATCGTTGCGAAGATCAACCTCCGCGATGAGATCGTTCCCTGCTTCAAGGTCTGTCGTAGATAGCTTGAGGCGCGAGTAGGTGAAGTGTGTGTAGCTCAGGCCGTATCCGAAGCCATACAGCGGGCTGCCATCGAAGTACCGATACGTGCGATTCTTCATCGCATAGTCCGTGAAAGCGGGAAGGTCCGCAATGGACTTGTAGAAGGTCACGGGCAGACGCCCTGCCGGATTGTTCTTCCCCGTCAGCGTCTCCGCGATCGCCTCGCCACCATACTCTCCTGGGTACCAGGCTTCGAGGATCGCGTTCGCATGATCCTTCGCCCAGTTCACCGCCAGCGCTGACCCATTGAGCAGCACAACGATCATCGGCTTGCCGGTCGCAGCTACGTCCTCCAGCATCTTTCGCTGACTTGCCGGCAGCACGATGTCCGTGCGATCGCCTCCCGCAAATCCTTCGGCACTTACCTTCATCTCCTCGCCCTCAAGTTCAGGCGAGAGGCCCACCATCGCGATCACAAGATCTGCATCCTTTGCCAGTTTCACCGCTTCGGCCTGCAACATGCCAGCCGGTGGCACCCACTCCATCGTGATCCCGCCGCCGAACAGCGGCGCTTCATGCGCATACTCCACCACGATCGCGTGCGGCTTCGTGTCAACGAAGTGCATCGTGAATCGCGGCGTCAGGCTCTCGCGAAACTCTCCCTTATTCGTGCCGAAGTGCCCCACCTCTTTGCCGTCGAGCATTACGCGAAACTGCTCGTGATCGCCGCACGGATAGCAGTGAGCAAGCCGCATGTTGAACTCAAAGTCGCCTGCCTGCGGCACCGAGATCGTTCCCGTCCAGCGCACACTGAAGGCATCCTGCTTCTGCCCATCCACGGGCGCCGCAGAGTTCCAGTCAAAGTCGATCTCGGGGTCAACGCGCGTCGCCACAGGCTCCGTGAAGTCTGGCTTCGCAAAGTACATCGCCTTCAGGCCCTCGCGAGCATCGCCTGCTGTCGGATGAAAGAGCGTGCGCGGCGCGGTCAGTGCGACACCATCCGCATACGGCGCGCCTTCCGCATACGTAACCCGCGCTCCAGACAACGTCTCTCGCAGCACATCCACGGGCATCTTCGGATCCTTCGGGATCGCGTTGTAGTTGCCCTCAAGCGCTGCAAGAGCTGCCGCATTCGGCCCGATCACAGCCACACGCTTGTACTTCACCGTCGCGAGAGGAAGGATGCCGTCGTTCTTCAGCAGCACCATCGATTCGCGCGAGGCTTTCAGCGAAAGCGCAAGGTGCTCCGGAGCGCGGTCCTGCGAAAACGGAATCTGAGCATAGGCAACAGTCGCGGGAGGATCAAAGAGCCCCAGCCGGATGCGTGCCACAAACAGCCGCTCCAACGCACGATCGAGGTCGCTCTCCTTCAACAACCCGGCCTTCACTGCCGCAGGCAGCGCCTTGTACGTCGACCCGCAGTTCGTGTCTGTCCCCATCAGTACCGCGGTTGCCGCCGCATGCTCCTTGTCGGGCGACGTGTGGTGTGCCTTCTCCTCGAAGAAGTCATCCACCGCTCCGCAGTCCGAAGTCACAAAGCCATCAAACTTCCAAGCCTTGCGCAACGCCTCGTTCAACAGCAGATCGCTCGCACATGCAGGCTTGCCATCAATGGCGTTGTACGCGCACATGATCGAGTCAGCCTTGCCATCAACAATCGCCATACGGAATTGCGGGAGGTACGTGTCCCACAGATCGTGCGGCGTCGGATCGACGTTGAAGCGATGCCGATCGCTCTCCGGTCCACTGTGCACAGCAAAGTGTTTTGGCGTAGCCACAACGCGCGGATGCAACGGATCCGGCCCCTGCAAGCCACGCACAAAGTTCAGCCCCAGCGTGCCGGTAAGGAACGGGTCCTCGCCATAGGTCTCCTGCCCGCGCCCCCAGCGCGGATCGCGAAAAATATTGATGTTCGGCGACCAGATCGTGAGCCCGTAGTAAATACTGTGGATGTCGTGCCGCACGGCCTCGTTGAACTTGGCGCGCGCCTCCGTCGAAACCACATCGCCAATCCCATGTAGCAGCGGAGCGTCCCACGTCGCGGCCATACCAATAGCCTGCGGAAATAGCGTCGAGTAACCCGAGCGCGCTACGCCGTGCAGGCCTTCACTCCAGTAATCGAACGCAGGAACCCCGAGCCGCGGTATCGCCGGCGCAGTGTTCATGCTCTGAGCCGCCTTCTCCTCGAGCGTCATGCGCGACACCAGATCGTGCGCGCGCTGTTCCGGCGTGAGCGCCGGATTGAGATAGCCAGGGAGCCCCGACTGCGCACCGAGAGCGGCGGGCATCAGCGCGAGAGCAACGGCAGAGCAGAACAGAAGACGCATCAGGTGACTCCGGCAGGCCGTCCGGCCGTGACAAAACGGAAGAAAGGAGGCGGCGCGAACAATTATATGTACCATGCGAAAGATATCGTGCGCCAGAGGAGACCCGGGAGAATTTTTCGCTGATGTACTGAGGACCTGGAACCAGTTCCGCTCAGGATGCCGTGGAAGCCAGCGCGCCGACATAGCCCGCGTGCCGCGCGGGTTTCGTATGTGACGCACGATAGTATCCAGAATGCCGTTGCAGCACCAGCGCCGCAGCCCCGCGTAGTCGAGCCAATTCTCCATCCCCCAGCGAAATAATTCGTGGCGCGGACCCCGAATTCAGCCCCTTGCAGCACTCCGCCTCGATCGTCGCGTGCGACATGTTCCAGAAGTTTGTGATGTCTCCCGCGAACAGGATCACCTCTGGGGCAAGGCCTGCATTCAGCATCCGTAGACCGCGGCCCACGGCCACCGCCTGCCTCTCCAGCGCCTTTAGCGCGGAGCGGTTGCCATCCATCGCCAGCGAGACCAGCTCGCGGATCCCCATCTTCGGCGCGCCCGGGACCAGCTCCGCATAGTAGCGAAGCGCAGCTCGAGAGGACGCGAAGACCTCCCAGCATCCCTTTTGACCGCAGCCACACTGCAGCCCGTCGGGGTCCATCACTACATGCCCGAACTCACCCGCGAGACCTTGCCTTCCGCTCACCAGGCGTCCTTCCGCTAACAGCGCTGTGCCGATGCCTTCTGATACCGTCACGAGCACAGCGTTCCGTACCTGGTCCAGCCTCCCAAACCACAGCTCCGAAAGCAGACACGCATTCGCCGCGTTCTCCATCTCCGTTCTCAGCTGCAGCCTGTTCGCGATGTCCTCGCGTATGCCGTAATCCTCCCACCCAAGGTTCGGCGCAATCACCAGGCGGTTCGTCTCCGGGTCCACTCGACCAGGCAGACTGATACCGACGCCCTCGAAGCTCCGTCCCACATGCTCGCTGCGGAGCTGGATCATGGCAGCCGCAAGGTCGCCGACGCTGCGCCGCGGCGAGCTTCCCATTGGCACCACCATCCTTGAGAGGAACCGGCCATTGAGGTCGATCGCTGCCACAACAGCCTGCGCGGGACGCACGTCTGCGACCAGGAAGGTAAGGTCATCGTTCAACGAAAGCATCGTCGGACGCCGGCCACGAGCAGTCTTGACGATGGCTCCTTCACGGATCCAGCGCTCCGACACGAGTTGCTCGACGATGGACGAGACGGTGCTCGGCTGCAACCCCGTTGCCCGCGCCAGGTCCACCCGCGCAATAGGCTGCAGCGCACGAATGCGTTCCAGCACCAGGTCCCGATTGATGTCGCGCGTCAACTCACTCGACGCGACCTCCACATAAGCGAAGTCGCGCACTGCGTGGTTCCGGGGCTTGGTCGTACGCTTCGTTGCTGTCATCGCTTACTGGTTCACACCGCTGGCGAGAAATCCGCCATCCACTGCAATCACCTGTCCGGTCGTAAAGGTGGTGCGTGGCGAGACAAGGTACAGCAGTGTGGATACCAACTCCTCCGGCCTGCCAAACCTTCCCATCGGCGTTCGCATGCGCAGCTCCTGTCCCCGCGCAGAATCCAGAATGGCACCATTAAGCGCCGTTGGGAAGATGCCCGGCGCAATCGCATTGACCGCAACATGGTGCTGAGCCCACTCCACCGCCAGCGAACGCGTGAGCGCTCCCACCGCAGCTTTGCTCGCCCCATAGGCTGCGACCTCCTGAAACGCTACGAAGGTGGAGAGCGACGCGATGTTCACGATGCTGCCACGTCCCCGCGCCACCATATCCCGTCCGAAAACCTGGCAGGCCCGCAGCGTCCCGTTGAGGTTCACCTCAAAGATCTGCTGCCACAGCTCTTCGCTGCACTCCAACGTTGGGATGCGGCGAGTGATGCCCGCGCTGTTCACGAGGATATCGACCGGCCCCAGCTCCCCCTGCACCCTCGCGTGAAGCTCTTCGATCGATGCGCGCTGCAGCACATCCACCGACGCCACAAGACTACAGCGGCCCAGCGCTCGAATCTCGTCTGCAACCTTCTCCGACGCCTCCAGCGAACGCGACGATGCCACGACATCAGCGCCGGCCTCCGCAAGGCCGAGAGCCAGCGCGTGCCCAATGCCAGTGGTGCCGCCAATGACAACAGCCGTTAGCCCAGCCAGGTCAAACGCATTCAAGGAGTGGGGCGTCGTCAATCTAGTCCCTCACCCTTTCCCCGGCCTGTATTTCAAGGTGTAGAAGGCACCGAAGAGGAGCAGGAGCAGTCCCCACCAGAAGGTGGGGTGGAAGGCGATGAGCCAGGGGAGGGCTTGTTCGTTGGGCGGAGGGTGGTGGGTGATCCACTCCCACGCGC
>NZ_JBMHYI010000069.1:0-2564 GCF_058498515.1 Bryocella sp. | reverse complement strand
TTCTTGCGTACAGGTAGCTCCAGCACGCCCTGGATGCGCGTGCGCGTGGTCTGCGGTTTATGGGTGACGATCGCCAGCTTTTGTCCGAGCAGCGCGTTGAGCAGCGTCGACTTGCCTGCATTCGGCCGCCCGACGATCGAAATGAATCCGGAACGAAGTGCCATCTGTCTATGATCGCACTTATAGACGCCGCAGGCTCACTCGGGCTCGCTCGAAGCCACAACCCCGGCCAGCGAAAGCCGCACCCGCTCCACCAGCCGGTCAGTCGATTCGATGACCTCGAGCCGCAGCGGGCCGTCCTCAATCACCTCGCCGGGAAGCGGAATATGCCCGGCGATCTCGCTCACCAAACCGCCGACCGTAGTCGCCTCATACCCCGTAAGCAGCTGCGGAAGTACATCCTCGACCGGCGAGTCCTCTTCAAACGAAGCTTCATCGCCGGGCACCCGGTTTGTTTGGAGACTCTCACCAAACAAATCCCGCAACCGGCTCACTTCAAAGCTTCCAGGCACCACAAAGGCGCCATCCGCTTCGGCGACGGGCTCATCCTCGACTGGCGCATCATGCTCGTCTTCGATGTTGCCAACGATTGCCTCGAGCAGGTCCTCAATCGTCACCAGACCGGCGACGCCGCCATACTCGTCAATGACCACGCCCATATGCTGCTTCTGGCGCTGCATCTCGCGCAGCAACTCGTTGACCTTCTTACTCTCGGGCACAAACGCAGCCGGACGCTGCAACTGCGACACCTTCCGCCGCGCCGCCTCCGTATCCTTCACACCAAGCATGTCACGCGCGAACACGATGCCCGTAATGTCGTCGATCGACTCGCCGTACACCGGAACGCGCGAGAAGCCGTGCTCATTCACCTGCGCCGTAAACTCTTCAAGCGACATCGATCCCGGAACTGTGAACATCTCCGGCCTCGGCGTCATCACCTCGCGCACCACCTTGTCACCAAACTCGACCACGCTGCGCACCAGCTCGCGGTCGCTCTCTTCCAGGATTCCCTCTTCTTCGCCGGCCTCCAGCAGGGCGTCCATGCCACCATTCTGATGCTCCGGCTCTTCCGCTTCGGGCTCCGCGAGGCCCGCAATCGACAGCAACAAGCCAATCGCCAGCGTTACAGGAAGCATGATGTAGAACAGCCCGCGGATCAGCCACGCGACACGCCCGATCCACTGCCCACGCGTTCGCGTGAAAAACAGCTGCGGCAGCAGGCGGTCGAAGAAAACCAACACCAGCAGTAGCTCAAATACCGTGCGGCCGATTTCGGCGGCATCATGTCCGACGTTTCCGCGCAGCCGAATCGCCATCAGAAAGGCCAGAGCGCAGAGCGCAATCTGCCGTAGCACCGATGCCGACATCGTCGCCGACTCACGGCTGAGACTCAGCTTTGGCTCAACCCAACGCTCCCATGCGTCGATATTCTCTGCATACTCGCGAGAGAGAAACTTGCCCATCTCGAAGTAGATTCGGTCGATATAAGCCGATAGCGCGAGCAGGCACAGCAGCAAGGCGATCGACAATCCAAAGATCCAGTTCATGCCACCGCCCTGGACTTCCGCGTCTTTGTTGCTCGTGCGATCAAGTTATTAGGCAGGCGCAGTCGCGTTCGCAGTTCCGCCTCTTTCGCAGCCATCTCTCCGTCGTCGATTTCGTGGTCCATGCCATCCAAGTGCAACAACCCGTGCAGCAGCAGCACGCGCACTTCATCACGCAGCGTATGCCCGTGCGCAGCCGCCTGACGCCGCGCCGTGTCCAGCGATATCGCAAGGTCGCCCGCAAACTCTTCTACCATCTCTTCCGCAGCGGGAAAGCTCAGCACATCAGTGGCCTTGTCCTTGCCGCGGAACTCGCGGTTCAGCCGACGCAAGGTTCGATCCCCCGCGAGCAGCACGCTGACCTCGCCGCGCATACCCAAAGCAGATTGCGCGGCGGCGACGAACCGGCTGAGACCGCCGCGTGAAAGGCCCAGCGCGCGCCAGTTGTCGGAGTCAGTTGCGTCGTCAGCTCCCTGCCCTCGCGGAGGTTCCAAGGTCATCATGATTGCTCTGATGCTATCGCAAGCCGACTGGCTATTGCGGCTTCAGGGCAGGTTTGCGAGGCTCCTCGGTGGACAGCGCCATCGGATTGCCGTCGATTGCCAGGGGAAGCTGCTCGGCGCGGCCATGGCTGTCGTACGCCCGGACGATCCGCTGCACCAGCTGATGACGAACTACGTCGACATCCTCAAAGTGGCAGAACTTGATGCCTTCCACGCCGTCCAGCACATGCAGAGCTTCCAGCAAGCCACTCTTCTTCGGGTTCGGCAGGTCGATCTGCGTGAGGTCGCCGGTGATGACGGCCTTTGAGGCATTGCCGAGCCGGGTGAGGAACATCTTCATCTGTTCGTTGGTGGTGTTCTGCGCCTCATCCATGATGATGAAGGCCTCCGAGAGTGTGCGCCCGCGCATGAAGGCGAGTGGCGCAATCTCGATCACATTGGTTTCGAGCATCTTGTCGACCTTGATCGGATCGATCAGATCGTAGAGCGCGTCGTAGAGGGGCCGCATGTAGGGGTC
>NZ_JBMHYI010000068.1:0-26547 GCF_058498515.1 Bryocella sp. | reverse complement strand
CCCGACACCCCCCCCCCCCCCCCACCCCCGCCCGCTTCTCATTTCCGCCGTCCTAACCCCGCCAGAAACCACGGTCCGGAGCTAAAGTCTCTCCGATGAAGACTTTGAGCAAAAAGGGGGGAGGGGGGTACCCTGTCACCATCGAGGGCCAACGCCCCTTCCAGGAGCGCCAATCCGCCGAGGCACTATTCACTACTCACTACTCACTATTCACTGCCTTTACTCACTCCCCATAAGGCACCCAGATATTTTTCACCTGCGTGGCGTGACGGAGAAACCATCGTCCCTCGCCTCGCGCCGGATCGAACCAGTCAATCGTGCGCCCTTCGTTCGTCCAGGTCTGCTTCAGGTTCCCAATCGATCCCAGCTTGACCATCGTGCTCGAGCTTTGATCTCGGAAGCTCCACACCGCATCGACGTCGTCGTGCTCCGCCAGCGTCTTGCCCAGCTCGCTGGCCTTGCCCGCGACCAGGTTGATCACACCCGCAGGCACATCGCTCGTGTCCAGCACGGAGTAGATCTCGCCCATCAGCGTGGCGCAGCGCTCGCTCGGCACCGCGATCACCGCATTGCCCATCGCCACAGCGGGCAGGATCAGCGACATCAGCCCCAGTAGCGGAGCATCGTCCGGGGCCAGGATGCCCACCGTGCCGATAGCTTCCTTCATCGCCACCGACACCATGCGGAAGGGAGGGTTATGCACCGTGCCTTCGTACTTGTCAGTCCACGCCGCATAGCTGAACGTCCGCTCGATCACCGCATCGAACTCCACCGCGGCCTGCTCCGGCCCCACAAAGTCCGCCAGCCGCGCCACGATCTCAGCCCGCCGCGGCAGCAGGTTCTCGGCAACGTAGTACAGGATCTGCGCCCGCCCGTGCGCCGTAGTCTTGCCCCACTTCGTGCTCGCCGCCCGCGCCGCCTCGACGGCGTTGCGGATATCCTTCCGGCTACCCACTGGCGCCTCGCCGACAACCCTGCCGTTCCGGTCACGCACCGGGTAGCTATACCCCGAATCCGGCCGAGCCTGCTTCCCATTGATGTAGTTTTTGATGGTGCGATCAATGGAGAGCGCGTTCTCCGTTGTCCGTTCTCCGTCCTCTGTCGATGCAACGTCTCCTTCACGGAGAATGGATAACGGAGAACTGACCACGCTCCTCGGCTCGCTCTTCACCCAAGCCGGCTCAAGGTACTCGTACAGGCCCTCAACGCCACCTTCGCGTCCATAACCCGACTCGCGGTAGCCGCCGAACCCAACCGCAGCGTCGAAGACGTTCGTCGCATTGATCCACACCACGCCAGCCTTCATCTGCGCGGCTACATCGAGCGCGACGTTGACGTTCTCACTCCAGACGCACGCCGCAAGGCCGTAAGCCGTGTTGTTCGCCAGCTCCACCGCTTCAGCAGGCGTGCGGAAGGTCATCGCCGCCAGCACCGGCCCAAAGATCTCCTCCTGAGCCACGGTCGAGCTGGGATGAACATTGGTCAGCAGCGTCGGCTTGTAGAACAGGCCCTTCTCGGGAACAGCAATGTCCGGCTGCCAACAGGTCGCGCCTTCGCTGATACCCATAGCAACCAGCTTGGCAATGCGGTCATGCTGCACCTGGTCCACGATGGCGCCAATGTCGATGGCCTTATCGAGCGGCGAGCCGATGCGTAGCGTCTCCATGCGCGAGCGGATCTTGTCGTAGAGCCGCTCGGCCACGCGCTCCTGCACCAGCAGGCGCGAGCCCGCGCAGCACACCTGGCCCTGGTTGAACCAGATGCCATCGACGAGGCCTTCGACGGCGGAGTCGAGGTCCGCATCGTCAAAGACGATGAAGGGACTCTTGCCGCCCAGCTCCAGGCTCAGCTTCTTGGTGGTGTTCGCTGTGGCCTTGCGAATGATGCGTCCCACCTCGGTCGAGCCGGTGAACGCGATCTTGTCGATGCCCTCGTGCGCAACGATCGCCGCACCTGTCGCGCCATCGCCATTCACGACGTTGAGCACACCCTTCGGCAGCCCAATCTCGTCCGCGATCTCCGCCAGAGCGATGGCCGTGAGCGGCGTAAACTCCGCTGGCTTGATCACCACGGTGTTGCCAGTAGCCAGCGCCGGAGCGACCTTCCAAGCGAACATCAGCAGCGGGAAGTTCCACGGAATGATCTGACCGACAACGCCAACCGGAGTGTAGCCTTTGAGGTCCGTGTCGCCGGTAAAGCCTGCGTCGCTAAGGTCGCCGAGCAGCTGCGCCCAACCCGCGTGGTAGTAGAAGTGCCGAGCAACCAGCGGAATGTCGATGTCACGCGTCTCGCGGATGCTCTTGCCGTTGTCCAGCGTCTCCAGCACAGCAAGCCTGCGAGCATGCTTCTGCACCTGCCGCGCAAAGGCATAGAGATACCGCGCCCGCTGATGGCCGCTGAGCGCCTGCCACGCGGGCAGGGCAGCGCGGGCAGCCTTCACGGCAGGGTCGACGTCGGCGGCCTCACCCTGCGCGATGCTCGCGAGTAACTCTCCGGTCGCAGGGTTCCTCGACTCGAACTTTGCTGCGGACGACTTCGTGAACGCGCCGTCGATGTAGTGGCCGAACAAGCGCCCGTGCGCGTCAAGCCAGCGATTCACCTCGCTCGCGTCTTCGGGGGCGGGACCGTACTCCATCGATTGAAACTTCTCCATAATGCTACTTGCCATGTATTTCCTCTAACTTGGGCGATCCAAGTCGGTTGCCCAGTTTGCGACCTCAATCAGGTCGGCTAGGTGTCGAAAGTCCTTGTCGCGCGTGATGACAACTGCACCGAGTGAGTGGGCGTGAGCGGCGATCAACAGGTCCATCGTGTCCACGGTTCGGTTCCGTTCCGCCAAGGCGGAGCGAAGATATGCATAGGAGTGTGCGGCGGTGTCGTCCCACGGTAGTACTTCGACGTACAGGCCGAACGCGTCGAAGGCTTCACGAAAGCGTTGGGCGTCAGGCCGTTTGCGGAGTCCGAAGAGGATCTCCGCCTTGGTCAGAACCGAGATGCCGGTGCGAATGTTGTTTGCGCGAGCCTCCGCCAGGGCGAGCCGGGCAGCAGTCGAGCGGCCCTTGATGATGTCGGAGGTGGCGTTGGTGTCGAGCAAGAACACGGGGCGTTTCCCTTAGAGGTCGACTTCGCGCGGAAGGGAATGATCCCGCTCCATCTCGAAGCCCGAGAGGTCGAGTTCGTCGAACATCTGAAAGACCTGCTGAAGCGTTGGCTGGAAGGGCTGCTCGGAGATTTGGACGACGCCCGTAGTCGGATCGCGGCGAAGGAACACGCGATCCTTGGTCAGGTGGAACTCCGCCGGCAGGAGGACGCTCTGGCGACCGCCTTCGTTACGCACCTCGGTGACAACAGTTTCTTCCGTGGTCGAACTCATGCTTCACCTCCTACGGTTCATCCTAGCTGATAGCAAGTGCTGGCTTGCATGTCGTGGGGTTTTCGGGGGCTGGACCGTACTCCATCGATTCGAACTTCTCCATAATAGTCGAAGACATTTTGAGGACTCCTGTGCCTGTCGTGATGATAAGGCTCCGGGGATCGCATCCAGATTAAGGGGTACAATCTGAGCGACGGAAACTTAGCCAGATTATTATGCCAATCTATTTCAACTCACTACTTCGGCAGTATGAAATCGAGCCTGTCGAGGTCATACTGCTCCGCCACCAAGATGGTAGTGCTGTGCGCGGTCGGACACCATACGAACTCTGGCGCGATGAGGCAGACGCGTTTGAGGTGTACCAACGAGTGCAGCGAACAAAGAATAGAGCAAAGTTCTCACGCGCGCCCTACTGGGCCTCCTTCGTCGGTATGCCCGACGGTCGAACGCTGTTCGTTGGGCTATATTCAGCCCGGTACGGTGGGGTGCTTGTCGAAGATGTGCCCAATCCCCATAACGATGAGGTGGCTCTTGCAGGTAGCAGCGATTTCTATCACCTCCAACTTGACGCTCGAGTCCTGGACTTACGCGGGAGATTAGTTGTTGACTGGGGTGATGGGGTACGGGCATGGGTGCAGCGGGCCGATAAGCAGGATAAGCCCGTACTTGAGGTGTGGACGGATTTCAAAGAGCCGGATTTCCCCGGATACCTCCGTTTCAGAGAGCCACTTTCTAGGATTGACCGCCTACCCCGTGGATGGGTTGATGCCCTAAGGGCCGCTAGCGGAGTCTATTTGCTAACTTGCCCGAGGACAAAGGAACAGTACGTCGGCTCGGCTTGTGGGGCTGATGGATTTTGGGGGCGCTGGCACCAGTATGTTGTCAATAACAATGGCGGAAACGTCGCATTGAAGAGTCGTGAGTATAGCGACTATCAGGTCAGCATACTCGAGGTGGCGGGGAGCTCATTCTCATGGAAAGAAATCCTGGACAGAGAGTCGCAGTGGAAACTCAAGCTTCAAAGCCAAGAGATGGGGCTGAATAAGAACATTTGAGGTCTTATGAACGATCAACAAAAAGCCGCTGAGTCGTTGAAGAAAATCCAAGACATTCAAAATCGGATTAGGAATCACACATCAAGGATCTCGCAAATCGAGAATGAGAAAAGGACCAAAATACGGTACTTCGATCAACAGATTCAGAGCGAGCAACAACAGATCGCTCGCTATACCAAGGAAATCAATGATCTAAAGCGCTACGTTTGACGGCCAAGGCGCTGGCTCCGGGGTGCTAGTCACCATGTCGACGACATTGTTCCATTAGGCCACCGGATGCCGGTATGTTGCCGAGTATCTTCCCGTGACATGATGCTCGAGCTGGCGTTCGATGTCGCCGAGCATGGAGCTGGCGCCGTAGCGGAAGAGGGTGGGTTCGAGCCAGGGGCGGCCTAGTTCGTCCTTCATCAGGGCCATCCAGTCGAGGGCCTGTTTGGCGGTCTTGATGCCACCGGCTGGCTTATAGCCGACGGACATTCCGGTGCGCTCGGCGTACTCGCGGATGGCGCGGACCATGACCAGGGAGACTGGCAGCGTGGCGTTGACTGCCTCTTTGCCTGTCGAGGTCTTGATGAAGTCCGAGCCAGCCATCATCGCCACCCAGGAGGCGCGGGCTACGTTGCGGAGCGTTAGCAGGTCGCCGGTGCCGAGGATGGCCTTCATGTGCGCGGGGCCGCAGGCTTCTTTGAAGGCTGCGACTTCGTCGTAGAGCGCGTTCCACTCACCGTTGAAGACGTGCGCGCGGGTGATGACGATGTCGATCTCGCTGGCGCCGGCGTCCACGCTGCGGCGAATCTCTTCTACCCGCGTCTCCAGCGGCGAGAGCCCAGCAGGGAAGCCGGTGGACACTGCAGCGACGGGGATGCCGGAGCCTTCGAGGGCCTTCACGGCGGTCTCGACGAAGGCGTGGTAGACACAGACCGCACCGACGGTGAGGTGTAGCTCCTCGATGCCAAGCGATTTCACGAGGTGGTCCTGCAACGGCCTTCGCGCCTTCGCGCAGAGCCGCTTCACGCGCTCAGCGGAGTCGTCGCCGGAGAGCGTCGTGAGGTCCATGCAGGAGATCGCGCGCAACAGCCACGCGGCCTGATAGTCCTTCTTCACACTGCGGCGCGCGGGGATGGACGCGGCGCGGCGCTCGACCGCGGAGGTGTTCACGCGGACCTCTTCCACCCAGCTCAGGTCGAGCGGGATGCGGCGGTTGGGGATGAGTTCGCGCCCGTGCAGCGTGACGGGGATGGAGCTGGAAGGGGCGTGCGCTGGAACCGGCGTTTGCGCCATGTTTTCCTGTTGGAGCGCCATGACTCTGTGTCTCCTGCGCCGCGTGGCGCGAGCCCGGAAAAGGGCAGCAGCGCGCGGTCTAAAACATTGAGTCTATACCTACTGCTTGGCCGTTGCATCACGCCCGGAGGGCCGTGGAGAACCCGTAAAGACGGGCTTGCGGAGGGGACCACAAGACGTCAGTCGAGCATCGGAACGCGCACTCCCAGAACCTCTGAGATTGCACTGACGACAAGCCCGTGATCTTCGCGTTGCGGCAGGCCGCTGACGATGGCCGAGCCGACGGCCCCTGTTCCATCCAGGAGGATAGGGAAGCCGCCACCATGCGCCGCGTAGTCGGCAAGCTGCAGGCCGTGCCGACCCTCCATCGTCAGCCCGTCGCGCTCCAGGATGCGGCCTACAGCGTAGGAACTGCGCGCGAAGCGCCGCACCGTATTGCGCTTGCGGCGGATCCAGTCGGACTGTCCGGGCGTTGCGCCTGGGGTCGAGCAGGCGAAGAGCAACTGGCCGGAGATCTCAATCTCAATGGTGCCGCCAGTGCCACTGGCCAGCAGCCGCGCGCGCATGGCGTTGCCCAGCCGCCATGCGGTCTCGCTGTTGAAGCTGCTGAAACGCAGCGCTGCTTCCTGCTGATCGATGATCGTAAGATCTTCCGCTGCACCCATGATCGACGCTCCTTATCGCGGCCTGCTGCCGGAACTCTTCTATCATCATTCATGCGCGGAAGGTTTCAACGGCCGCGAGATGCTTGCCGCAGATCGGAACAAGAGACATGAGCATCATTCCCACCCCTGCACAGCGCTTCGCCGCAGGAATCCGTGCTAGAAAACAGCTGACGCGAAGCGAACATGCTCGGCTGGATCGCATCGTTTGCCCGGCTCCTCCGCTGCCGATTTTGTTCAAGGCCGAGCAAGGGCGCATTCCTGCGCTGATTGAGCTGAAGCATCAGCGCATGGCAGAGTCGCCGTTCTCCTTCTTTCGTGGCGCGGTTCCCATCATGGCCGCGGACCTTGCCAGCCATCCGCATACGGGGATCTTCACGCAGCTCTGCGGCGATGCGCATGTGCTGAACCTGGGCGCCTACGCCTCGCTCGAGGGACGGCTCGTCTTCGACATCAACGATTTCGATGAGTCGATGCACGGCCCGTTCGAGTGGGACCTGAAGAGGTTGGCGACGAGTCTTATCCTCGCGGGACGCGCTGCCCAGATCTCACGAACTGAGCGGAACGATGCCGTGCGAGTCTTCGTCGGAACCTACCGCGCGATGATGCGACAGTTCGCCGCAATGCCGGTGCTGGAGCTCGGGCGTTTCCAAATCCACCGTATGGCGCGCGTGCAGCCGATGAAGGGTATCTTCGCTGCAGCGAAGCAGGCGACGGTGCACCATACGCTCGAGAAGCTTACTGAGCCCGCGACAGGAAGGAATGGGCAGCGGCGGTTCCGCACGTCGCCTCCGATCCTCCGCCGCGTTACAGGCCGCGAGGCGAAGAACGTCGTCGCATCCATCGAGACGTATGCGCAGACGCTGCAGCCGGAACGGCGACACTTTCTAGCACAGTATCGGCCCATCGATGTGGCGTTCAAGGTGGTCGGCACGGGGTCGATCGGGCTACGCGACTACTGCGTGTACCTCGAGGCTCAGCATCTGGCCGCCGGCAAGCGTGGATCGCTTTCGAACAGCTCCAGTGCCCCGGGCTTCGATCCGCTCTTCCTGCAGATCAAGGAGGAACCGAAAAGCGCCTATGCGCCTTATCTCGCGGCAGGCCCTCATGCGCCAACGAACCAGGGACATCGCGTAGCCAATGGCCAGCGTGCGATGCAGTTCACCTCGGACCCATTCCTCGGCTATACGATGATCGGGGGTCGCGACTTCCTGGTGCGGCAGCTCAACGATCATAAGGCGGGGCTTGATCTGACCAGCCTCAATGCCCGCGGCCTCTCGGCCTATGCGGACCTGTGCGGCGAGATCTTTGCGCGTGGACATGCGCGTTCCGGGGATCCCATTACGATTGCAGCCTACCTGGGTGACAGCGACAAGTTCGACCGGGCCATCTATGAGTTCGCTCATGAATATGCGAATAAAACGGAAGAAGATTGGGCCATGCTGAAGAAGGTGGCCGTGCCTGAAGCTTCGGGCAGTTCAGATGCATCTAAGCCAGCGAAGTCCCTAGCTAAGCGAAAAGGAAACAAGAAGCGATGAGTGAATGGGTAGAGTTGACGGCACTGGATGGCCACGAACTTTCGGCGTATGTGGCAAAGCCTGAAGGCGAGGCCAAGGGGGCTGTGGTGGTGGTGCAGGAGATCTTCGGAGTCAATTCGTCGATCCAGCGCGTCGCCGACCATTATGCAAAGCATGGTTACGTAGGTATCGCGCCGGCGCTGTTCGATCGCTTCGGCAAGAACATTCAACTTGGCTATGGTCCTGAGGACTTGAAGGAAGCGTTCCAAAACTACTACCCGAAGCTCGACAAGGACAACGCGCTCAAGGATATCGCTGCGGCGTTCTCGTACGTGAAGGATATGGGCAAGGGCGCGGCCGTGCTGGGCTTCTGCTATGGCGGTTTGATGGCCTGGCTGTCGAACACGCGTGGCCCATCGCTGGGGATGACGCCGGTGTGCACCGTGAGCTACTACGCTGGTGGTGTCGGCAGCGTGGCAGCCGAGGCTACCTCTTGCCCGGCGTTGCTGCATTTTGGGGCGGACGATGACCACATCGGCAAGGACCAGAGCGATGCGGTGCGTGCGTCGCATCCGGATGCGGAGATCTATCTCTACGATGGCGCGGGCCATGCCTTTGCAAACCCGGATCGCCCCAGCTACGTTGCGGCCGCCGCCGATCTCGCTGACGAGCGCTCCCTTGAGTTCCTCAAGCGATACCTCGGGTAACCTCAGTTCCGAAAGCGTCGGGAGCCCGCGAGCTGGTCGTTGTGTGACAACCAGATCGCGGGCAACTTTCAGCTATAGCTTGCTGAGGTTGTTCTTCGCCTGTTCGTTCTTCGGATCGAGCTGCAATGCGTGTTCAAGGTCACGTCGCGCCTGCTCCTTCTGGCCGGCGCGGGCCTCCATCACTCCGAGATCGTTCCAGTCCCCAGAGTTCTTGGGCTCTAGCTCGACCACGCGATGCTGCTCCGCCAGGGCGGCCTCATGGTCGCCCATGGCGCCCAGTACCTGCGCGAGCGCACGATGTGGCTCGGCATCGGCTGGTGCGAGCCTGACCCACGCACGCAGATGCCCGAGGGCCTGCATGCCATCACCTTCTGCTGCAAGCGTCATTGCCATCAGGTGTTGCGCGCCTGCGTCATTTGGACGCGTTGCAAGCAGGATGCGAAGGTCCTTTTCTGCGGCCGCGTTATTCCCTTGCCGAGCCTCCAGTGAGGCTAGATCGTAGCGTGCGTCGGAGTTACCGGGATCGATTGTTAGTGCATTGTGGAATTCCGCCGCGGCGCTGTGTGCATCACCCTGGGATTCAAGGGCGGAGCCGAGTGCAATATGCGCGCGCACATCGCGTGGCGTCAGTGCGATAAGTTCACGGAGACTATGGATCGCTCCTGCGGCATCGCCTTTGGCCAGTGTCGCCGTCGCAAAGTTATAGAGCGCGATGGTGTCGTGCAGGTTCTTTTTCAAACGGTGCCCCATCCACGTCTGCTCCAGTAGCAGCCGCGGATCAGCGTCGCGGGTACGGCCGTCAGCCGCGTCGCGCTCTGGGCGCGGGAGCACCTGCAGCCAAAGATGTGCCATCTCGTCGGAAGCGTTGTTGCCCGCGTGCACACGCACCGGCGGAGAGTTCGGATTGCGGAGGTTTGCGGACGAGTTATCGTATGCGTAACGCATGTGCAGGACGGTGCCTTTCGGTAGGGGCACGGGATTCGCATACCGGTAGACCGACTGGCGGTCAATGTCCCAATCCTCGATGAGGATGAGGTCGCGACGGGCCCCATTGGGCAGCGTGGCCCAGGCCTCCATTCGCTTGCCCAAGTAGTGCGCATGCGGATAGATGCCGAGTACATCGACGGAGACAGGCAGCTTCAACTCATCGGAAACGATGAAGCTCGTGTTGCCTGCGGGGATGTCCAGCGCGGCATCGTTCTCAAGCTGGAGCAGCATGGGAAGCTCCGTCGCGGGCTTGTCGGTGAAGTACAGGCCTATGCGGGCTTGCACCGCTTCCGGACGGCCCGTGGGCTTCAGGTGCATGTTAAGGATGAGGTCGCTGTCGGCATCGAGCCGCCACGGCATGCCTTCAGGTTCGACGAGTGCGGTGGAATCGGGCTTCCAGAAGAGGAAGTGCGAGTCTGGATCGAAGCTGTTGCCGGAGTCGACGAAGAGATCCATGCCGGGCACGCCCTGCTGCCATGTCGCAGGGTGCGCACGACGCATCGACTGCGTGCGATCGACGATAACGTTGGCGTGGTGCGTGAGTGCGGTAGGCCCAGGCTTGATCTCCATGGCGCGCACCCACCGCGTGCGGTGAAGACCACTGGGCAGGACGAAGTTGATGAAGACGTCCTGACCGCTCGCTGAGACGGGAATGGGCTGAGGCATCGTCAGTACAAGATCTGGCTCACCCATTGACCACTCGCGCGAGTAGACGGGAGGCGTTGGAGGAGTGCCATCGCCTTCAGAAGCCCCTTGATTCACCCATGCTGCGATCCGCTGAATGTCGTCCTGCCGCAGCCTGCGGTTGCCTTCGAAGTCACCATGTCCCGCTGCGGGCAGCCATGGAGGCATGTAACGCGAGGCTGTAACGACAGCCATCTGCTTCGACCAGCGCTTCGCCTGCGCATACGTTGTCAGGTCGAACGGGGCGCCGCCGCCGGTGTGATGACAGCTGGTGCAGTTCGCGTAGACAAAGGGAGCGATGTCATGGTTCCAGCTCAGCTGTGGCTCCGCGGCGCAGACTTCCCGCGGAGGCCGCGAAAGCATCCCTGTCAGGATCGCGGTGACGCCAGAGGCTGAAAGCACGATGACCGCTCTACCTGTCCAATGCATCCTCACGGACGTGCCCCGGAGTTCATGATCGCGCAACCAACAATATTGCCTGTTGCCGGCATTGGTTTGCGGCCCGCGATAGCTGCGGCGATGGCATCGTCAGCATAGTGTTCGGTGGCCCTGGACCGCTCGAGGCCGAACTTCACGTAGCGGTTGTCAATGGGGCCGGCGTAGATTGTCTGCCATCCGGTCCGTGGCGCCCGCTTTAGGATGGCGACTTCAGGGGTGGCGTAGACATGCGCAAGGCGCACGATATCGGGTCCGTGAGCGAGCATCGAGATTCCATGCGCGTCGAAGCTTCGCTGATGGTCCTCGACAGCTTGCGGCGTTTCATCGTCGTTGGGGTAGACGTACCAGAACGCAGCCTCCTGCGGTGTGTACTTCTCTCGCAGGCGCTTCATCTCAGGGAAGCTGCGGTTGGAGATGGGGCAGTCGGTCGCTACGAAAAAGAGCACCAGCACGCGCGAACGTGATGGAGCTAATTCCGTTACTTGGCTGCCGTCTGGAGATTGGCCCCAGACCGTCTGGGAGTTTCCGGACAGAGGTGCTACGACGCATGCTGCAATTACGAGCGCAAGCAACGATGACCGGGGAAGGGATTGCCTTTGAGATTGGGGCTGCGAGGCTTCATGGCTTGATGCCCTCAAAAACATGGCGATCACTCCTTTCCATCGTGAGCGACGGACAGAGAACAATGTCCACCGACGTAGTTGCCATGTGCCAGGAACTCGTGGAGTTGAGCATCGTCCGGGTTCAGGCGCAGGATGCGATGCAGCACAGTGAGTGCCTCATCCGCGTGGCCAGTGGAGCAATCGATCCAAGCGAGATTCATGCCGGCCGCGGTCTGGCTCGGATCGAAGGTAATTAATCGCTGGAGCAGATGCACGGCCTCGTTCAGGTGCCCGCTTGAAGCGTCGAGTACCGCGAGATTGGCGAGCGCCGTCGGTTCGTATGGATTCTGCTGCAATGCCGCCGCATACAGCGAGCGTGCCTTGTCGCGATCACCCGCGAGTTGACTGAGATAAGCGAGGCGTACCTCCGTCTCTTCATCGTGGGCACCGCTGGCGAGCGCGGCCTTGAGGCGTCGCGTCGCTTCTCCTGCCGCTCCAGGGAATCCATGTTCCGCGGACTGCGCATAGGCCAGGCCATACTCGCGGTCCGAGGCGGGGAAGCCTCCAACCGGCACCATGTCATCCTCGCCCGTGGATGTGGGATGCTCGATGTGTTTCTCAGGCACGCTCTCGATGTCATGATCGGTCACTTGCTCATGCGAGATGTCGACCGTGCTGCGCGCCGGCATGTGGCAGTGCGCACAGCTCGGTTGCTCGGGATGGTGTGCGGCCATCGCGAAAGTGTTGTGGCAACTCAGACAACGGGCGCGGTAGTAGGCGACGCGTTGGTCTGGCGGAGGATCGTAGTGCGGATCGTGGCATGTGGTGCAGGTGAGCGCGTCTCCTGCGGCGCGCTTACAGGCGCTGTGAAGGAGAGCTTCGTACTGGCTCGTCGCGCGGGCTCCGCCAGTCTGACGGCTCGCACGCACGAAGTACACCGCAAAGTCCGACAAGTTGTCGCCAGGCTTGAACTGAGCTAGCGAGCGGTTAGGACGATAGACCACCGCATCACCTTCGAGATGGCATTGGATGCAGATGCTGTCACGACGCGCGGAGTCGAGCTTCGCCGGATTCACGATAGGCCCGTGTCCCCGCTGAGCGAGGTGGGTGGTCGGATCGCCGTGGCAGGCGTTGCAACCCACGCCCGCTTGAAGAAATGGCGCGGCCGCGTAGCTGTTGCGCGCTGTCGGCTGCGCCTGCTGGGTAAGCGAGGTGTGGCAGTGGAGGCAGTTGGAGTCCACAGGCAGAGCAGCTGGCAACCGTTTCGCACCGTCGTAGGCTGGCGCCATCGCCCAGCTGCGGAGCGCGGCGTAGTGGTTGATCGGCAGCTCGAACCATTGCTGGCCCACCTGGTAGAGATAGGTGCGTCCGCGCTGATCCGATCCGATGTAGAAGAACAACTGCTCCTCACCATGTAACTCGTCTTTGCCACTTGACCTTGGGCGCGAGTATGACATCCACGCGGCGCCGTCGCGCGCGAAGATACGATAGTCGATCTCCGAAGGAGCGTGACGGAAGCCGCCTTCAATGAGACCCCTTGTGGCAATGCCGCTGCCACGGGCCATCGAGGTCTTCTCGTAGCGTTCGTAGATCTCGCTGTGGCAGCTTGCGCAGATCTTGTCAGGGTCCTGGAGTGCAGCAGTGGGCTGATCGGCAGCCAGGATTCTACCTTCCACGAGAGAAGACAATAGCGCAGCAGAGAAGATCAGCAGGCCCACGATGAGTCCCATCAGTCTGGTGAGAGCATGCCGCGTGGGAGGAACATCGCGTTGGCGAGTGAACGTCATGGATGGGCGAGGGAGCTGGCGCGCTGGCGTTCGACCGCAGCCTCCGCCTGCTTACCCTGGCGGGAATAGGCATCGGCGAGAAGGACATGCGGTTCGGGTGACTTCGGATCGGCCTGGGCTGCAGTGTTCAGCTGCGCAATGGCCTCGGGAACTTTGTTTTGCTGGAGAAGTGCCTTTCCGCTGCGCAGCGCGAAGTCTGCTCGCTGTTGGCTGATCGCGACGCGGCTGAGATCCGCCGCGATCTTGCGGTCGTTCGCTGCGGCAGCGCGATCGCCGGCTTGCTGTTCAAGCGTGGCCAGTTGGATATGCAGGCTTGGTTGATCTGGCTGGAGGACGATGGCTTGCCTGAGTGCTGCAGTCGCGCCTGCTGTGTCGTCCGCGTCCTTCAGCACGCTCCCGAGCAAAGCCCACGCATCGCCATTGGCTGGATTGAGTTCGATGGCGCGCTTCAACTGCGTCGCGGCGTCAACAAACTGACCCTGTTGCATGAAGATGACGCCCAGGGTAAACGGGGGGTCTGGCAGCGTAGGATCGAGCTCGGCCGCGCGCTGGAACTCAGGCACAGATGCTGTGAGATCGTCCTTCAGCTTCAACGCGAGTCCGAGGTCGTAGTGCAGGTGTGCGCCGTCCGGCTCAAGCGCGAGACCAGCGCGAAACTGCGCTATGGCATCGTTCAGGTCTGCCTGCTGCAGATAGGCTGCACCGAAGTCCTCACGCAGCGTGGCGTTATCCGGACCGACCGCGAGGGCGCGCTGGTAGAGCGCAATCGCGCCTGGAGCGTCGCCGGTCTGCATGTGCGACAGTGCCGTGTTGGTCAAGGCAGAACTGTCGGCGACCTGCGGTGACTTCATCGCTTCGTCAAACAGAGGCCGGGCGGACTTTGCGTCTCCGCTCGCCTGCAACGCCAGTGCGAGCGCGTAGTCTGCCCGGGGTGGCGTGCCGGTGGGGCGCAATGCAAGGGCGCGATGAAGATGAACCAGAGCGTTCGTGTCATCGTGCGCTACAGAGAGTACTCGGCCGAACTGTAGTTGCGCCTCGAAGTCATTGGGCATGAGAGTTACAGCCTGCTCAAGCACTGGTTGTGCCGCGGCGGGATCATGCATTGCCAGAAGTGCGGTGCCGAGATGGAAAAGTGCGCGCGCGTTACGGGCATCGAACTGCACGGCCGCGCGGAAGAAGGGGAACGCATGTTCGACGTCGCCGCTGCCTGCGAGTAATGTGCCTTCCGCATCGTTCAGTATCGAGGAGTGTGGATCATGCTCAAGCGCTTTGATGAGCTGCTGATGCGCTGCCGCTGGATCGCCTGTAGCCGCTAGCGCCGTCGCATAGTTCAACGCGTCTGGAGGACTCAGCCTTGGAGCATGAGGCGCGGCGAGGGCTCGAGCGTAGAGCACGCGCGCCTCAGCAAAGTGGTTCAGCTGTACTTGGCGCCGGGCTTGCTGCAGTATGGATAGAGCCAGTCCCCCTGTACGTGATTGCTGGGAACCCGCGCAGGGAGCGAGCAGCATCGCGAGCAGAAGTGCTTCCCAGAGCCTAGAAGACAGCATTACTCACCTGCCGCGAGCTTCACGAAGGTGCGGCCGAGATAGAGGCGGTATTGATGGGTGACTGTGTCTTCGACGAACTGCAGCGGCATCGGACGCGTGATCTCCGCGTCATGCATAGTAGGCACGCGTAACAGAGTATTGCCGCCGACGTCCATGACCACACCGTGCGTGCCGTCGATGAAACCGAAGCCGTATATGCCAGCAGGGAGGCGCCGGCCGCCAAACAATACCGTTCGCTCGACGATCAGATACCCCTGATAGACCTCCTGCACGGAACTCGCATAGCCGGACGAGTCCACGAGCGCGGCGAGGATCAACTTGCCGTCTGGCAACTTGATGCCTGCGGAGTTGCGTGCCTGGATGGCAGCCGTCTGGCCCTGGAAGTAGACCGTTGCAGGAAGTATTGCGGCGGCCTGTTCGCGATGCAGCACGCCAGCGGGCAAGGAGGCGGCTGATCTTGCAGTCGCCGGCGCTGGCATCTGCGCCGGGACGAGGATCGATGCTGCACAGAGAACGACAGAGAGCGCCATGATCAAACGCTTCATGATGGTCGAGATCGTACAGAACAGTACGGACAGCTTGCAAGGTAGAATGGGGCCGCTTCCGAGGAGTCTTTCGATGATGCGCGGGACCGCATGGATATTGCTCTGTCTGCCAATGATGACCAGACCACAGGCGGCACCGCTGCACCCGGTGCAGAGCTTTCCGATGGAGGCAACGGGGCCTCGAATCGTGCAGGCTGTCCAGACCGGCGAGCCCTTCACGGTGGCCGGTCCGCACGGTGTGATCGTCGGTCAGCAGCAGGGGGAGTTCGAGGCCTGGCTGTTGCCGGTGAAGCTGCTCAGCCACTGGTCGATCGAGGCGAACCTGCAGGGATACACGGTACCGTTGGAACTCAATACGATGGCACGTGAACTGGAGGTGCGGCCCGATCGGACGACCATCACCTACGCGCACATCGGGCTCACGGTGCGACAGGTGATGTTCGCGCCGGACGATACACCCGACGGCACAGGAGCAGTGGTCCTCTTCGAGGTGGAGTCGATGAAGCCCGTCGAGCTTGTCTTTCGCTTCACTCCCGAGATGCGGCGCATGTGGCCCGCATTGAACAGCGGTTCGCCGGACGCGGAGTGGATCGCGCAGGGAGATAGCGGATACTATCTGCTCCACACGGCCTACCCCGACTTCACCGGTGCGGTTGCCATCCCCGGTGCGACCGCTGGCGTGATGGCTCCGTATCAGGAGCGGCCACAGGTGCATCCGCTGGAGTTCCATCTGCACGTGGATCCTGCGCAAGGTCGCAGGGTAGTCTACCCCCTGCTCATGGCGATGGGACGCACAAAAGAGGCCGCGAGCAACGCAGCGCTGGCGGCCAAGCTCACGAGGCTGAACGACTCCCTGCCTAGGCTCTATGCAGCTTACGCTACGGGCTATCGCGAGCAGTGGAAGACGCTGACGCACATTGAGACGCCGGATGCGAGACTCAACGAAGCATTCGATTGGGCGGAGACGTCGATCGAGCAGCTGCGCGCGACGGCCCCGAATGGCGAGCAGGCTTTGGTGGCGGGCTACTACGCTTCGGGTGACTCCGCGCGTCCGGGGTTTGGATGGTTCTTCGGGCGCGATGCACTTTATACGTTGTATGCAGTGAACGGCTTTGGGGACTTCGCTCTCACGCGCGAGGAGTTGGAGTTTCTGATGAAACGCCAGCGCGCAGACGGCAAGATGATGCATGAGTATTCGCAGACGGCGGGCGAGCTTGACTGGTCGCAGTTTCCCTATGAGTACGCCGCGGCCGATGCAACACCGCTATTCCTCATGGCGATGGCGGACTACGTTCGCACTAGCGGCGATGCAGCTTTCCTCCGCGCTCATGAGCAGGAGGTGCGCAAGGCGTGGCAGTTCGAGACCACGCACGATGGTGATGGCGATGGCATCTATGACAACTCCCAAGGCACGGGCTGGGTGGAGAGCTGGCCGCCGGGCATGCCGAAGCAGGAAATCTACATGGCGCTGCTGGACGCGCAGGCTTCGGATGCGATGCACGAGCTTGCGAGTGCTATCGGTGATGGCGAAGTTGCAGCCAGCTCGTCAGCCCGCGCGACGAAGGTGCGTGCAATGTTGGAGCGAGAGTACTTCGATCCAGGTAGCGGAGAGTATGCCTTCAGCTTCAACGCAGGAACGGTGGACCGCACAAGGACTATCTTTCCTGCCCTTGCGTGGTGGAGTGACGCGGCTGGCCTGGCCCATCCAACGGCGAGTCTGCGCGCGTTCGCTTCACACGAACTCGATGCGGACTGGGGAGCGCGCGATGTGGCTGCGAGCGATCCCATGTTCGATGGCATGAGCTATCACCAGGGCTCAGTGTGGCCGTTGTTCACGGGCTGGGGAGCGATGGCGGAGTATCGCGGCGGCCACCCGCTGGCGGGCTATCAGATGCTGATGCAGAACGTGGACCTCACCTGGGCTCAGGATCTCGGTGCGGTCACGGAGCTGCTCTCAGGAGACTTCTTCGAGCCCTTCGGCCGCAGCACCAGCCATCAGCTATGGTCGTCCGCGATGGTGATTACTCCGATGCTGCGTGGGATGTTTGGCGTCTCTGTGGACGCTCTGACGCATACGCTGACGGTGCAGCCGCGGTTGCCTGCGTCATGGCAGGGAGCGACGGTGCACTCTCTTCACATCGGCGATTCGGTGGTCGATGTGGTCTATCGCCGCGAAGGCGTCGCGATGGTGATCTCGCTGAAGAGCGTGAGTGGGCCGCCGGTGAAGCTCGCGCATGCCGACAGCAGGGACGAGGTTCGCATCGCGCTTCCGGCCATCGCGGTCGAGCTGCCTCACGGACTGCCATCGCGTGGATCACGTACTGCGCAGCCGAAGGTGCTCGGCGAGCACATCGCATCGCGCACTTACGAGGTCGAACTGGAGGGCATCGCTGGCAGCGAAATGACAATGCGTGTCGTTCGCAACGATCCGCGGGCAATGGTCAGCGTCGAGGGCGGAGCGATCAGCGGGGACATCCTGAGAGTGCAGTTTCCGGCAGGCGGCGGCTATGTCACGCAGCGCGTCACGCTGCGCTGGTAGCAAATAATCCCCACGGAGAACTCCGCGGGGAATTATTTCGTTGAAGCCTCTCCGAAGTTTTCAGCTCGATAGGAGTTACTGTATCTCCGCCACGTAGCTGGCAAAGGGAGCGAGGGTGATGCTCTTGAGCAAGTGGATGCCCTCAAGCTTGCTGTCATTGGTGGCGAGCGTCCTTGCGTTGGAACCCGTCACGTCGGCCTTGCTCGCATCGAGCGTCACGGCCTGCGGTTCGGCGGAGAAGTTCATCGCCACGACGACGGACTTGCCGTCGGGAGAAGAGCGTACCCACGACAGCACGTGCTCGTTGCCGGCGTCGAGCATGGTTTCCGATCCGGCGTGTAAGGCAGGATTGTCACGGCGCAGCGTCACCAGCTTTTCGAACCACGTGAGCTGCGAGTTGGGCTCTTTGGATTCGGTGGCGACGTTGACGGTCTTATAATCCGGCGCAACAGGCAGCCATGTGTGCGGATTGGTGCTAAAGCCTGCCTGCGGTCCGGGGGTCCACTGCATCGGCGTGCGTTCGCCATCGCGGCCCTTCTCCTTCGGCCAGCCTGTGATGCCAATGGGATCCTTGACATCCTCCTTGCGAGTCGGCGTTTGCGTGGTCATGCCGAGCTCTTCGCCGTAGTACATCATGGCCGTCGCGCGGGTTGTGAGTAGGGTAGTGGCAATGATCTTCGCGATCGCCGCATCGTGGACACCATCGCCGAAGCGATCCCAGCTGCGGGTGTTGTCATGGTTGTCGAAGACGAGCAGCGGCCAGTTCGAGCCGAGGTCGTTCTCCATCTCTGTTAGGTACTTGCGGAAGTGACCGGGATCCAGGTTCGCGTTGGGAGAGTTTAGGCCGCCCCCTTCGCGGTGGAAGCCTACAAGCATGTCCATTGGCAACTGCAACTCATCATGGCCGGCGCCATACCACTTCAGGAGTTCCTCTGTGTTGGGCAAGTAGGTCTCGCCGATCAGCACGCGGTCGCCAGGATACGACTCCGCAAGCTTGCGCATCTTGCGCAGCACATCGTGCACCTCCGGCAGCATGTTGGTGTACTCGTCGTTTAGGTTTGGATCGCCCTGCGCGTTGATGCCGCCGAGTTCCGGCTCGTTACGCAGCTGTGTGTCCTCGAAGAGTGTCGGGATAGCGTCAAGCCGGAAGCCGGCGACGCCGCGGTCGAGCCAGAACTTCATTGCACCGAAGCAGGCCTTCTCCACGTCGGGATTGCGCCAGTTCAGGTCCGGCTGCTGCTTGTAGAACTTGTGGTAATAGAACTGCTTTCGCGCGGGCATCCATTCCCACGCCGAGCCGCCGAACAGGGAGGTCCAGTTATTCGGCGGAACCATGCCGTCGTGCTCGTAACGTTTCTGGTAAGCAGTCACGCCGGGCGCGTTCGCCGCGATGCCGTCGCTCCACACGTACCAGTCTTGCTTGGGGTTAGTGCGGGAGGCGGCGCTCTCTACGAACCACTTGTGCTTGTCCGACGTGTGGTTGAGGACCATGTCCAGGACGACGCGGATGTGGTGTTTCTGCGCCTCGTCGATGAGGCGTTGCATGTCTGCGAGCGAGCCGTACTGAGGGTCGACGTTCTCATAGTCGGAGATGTCGTAGCCGAAGTCGACCTGGGGCGAGGGGTACATCGGGGCGATCCAGATGGCGTCGACGCCCAGCTTCTGTAGGTAGTCCAAGCGTTGCGTAATGCCGTTCAGGTCGCCGATGCCGTCGCCGTTGGAGTCCTGGAACGATCGCGGGTAGAGCTCGTCGATGAGAGCGTGCTTCCACCATGGGGCTGGCGTCGTCTGGGCGGCGATGGGGATGGCTGCGGCGAGCACAAGCGCCGCACCGGCAGCGGTCGCGAGGAGAGAAGCAAGCGCGCGGGGTCGAAAGCAGGCGAATCGGATCAAAAGGAAACCTCCAGACACAGGCGAACACTATATCAAGGAAGGTGCAGTCTGGTCGTGGAGCAAATGCTATGACATATTTAGTTCGAAAATGGGTCGATAGTCGTCGTAATGCGGAGCGTTAGTCCCTGGGATCGCTTGTTTGACAGCTATCCGCCGTAGTCTGTCTGCTCTCGATTCGTCGGGTCACCCGAGTTTCTCGCGCGAAAGTTATTTAGACAAACCATTGTGTGGATATCTCAGGAAAGAAATCTCCAACTTCGATTGACAATGAAACGGCCTTGGACCTATTGTTGCGGTCGCTTCGAAATCTGTCTTATAGCTGTCTCTTCCACTGTGCGGCCGAAACTTCGGTACAAGCGGGGTCCCGCTCGACGGGAGGCTCTACCAGGAGGCAGATCGGGCAGAACCGTGAAGCGTTTTCAGGAGGAGTGGCGATGGCAATGGAATGGGTGCGAAGACTCTGCGTGCCTGCAGCAATCGGCATGCTGGCGCTGGCCGGTGCTGCGGGTTCGTACGCCCGGGCGCAGGCCGTTTACGGCCAGATCCAAGGAACGGTCACGGACGCAACCGGGGCTGCGGTTCCTAACGCGACCATCACCGTCGTCGATGAGTCCAAGGGGACTTCCGTGTCGATGAGCACCAGCGCCTCCGGTGAATTCACCGTTCCTCACCTCATTCCCGACACCTATGACGTGAAGGTCGGAGCTCCAGGGTTCAAGGGATACGAGCAGAAGGGGCTACACATCTTCGCGGACGAGACGGGCACGATCAACGCCGTGCTTCCCATCGGCACGACCACGGAGACCGTGACGGTCGAAGCGGATGCTGTTCCCCAGTTGAAGACAGATCGCGCCGATGTGGCGACCAACTTCAACGCGCAGGAACTGACGGAACTTCCGATTCCCGATCATAACTTCGCCAACCTGCAACTGCTGTTGCCGGGCGCAGTCCAACTGGGTTGGGCACATGCAGCGTCGGAGAATCCGCAGGGATCGAAGCAGATCCAGATCGACGGTCAGGCCTTCGGGGGTGTGAATTACACGCTGGATGGCACGGATAATCAGGACGCCATCCTCGGCATCATCGTCATCAACCCGAACTCGGAGTCGATGTCGGAAGCGAAGATCGCGACACAGAACTTCGACGCTGAGTTCGGCAAGGCAGTTGCTGCTGTCGAGACAGTGCAGACCAAGTCCGGGACGAATGCCTTCCACGGCACACTGTTTGACAATCGCGAGAGCAATGCCAACCTGGCGCGTGATCCGTTCACGGGTTATAACAGCGCAACCGGAAAGAACATTCCGTACGGCTCGGGATTGAAGAATCAGTTCGGCGGATCGCTAGGTGGTCCTGCTTGGCGAGACCACATCTTCCTCTTCGGCGATTATCAGGGCGTCCGGCAGAAATCCGCAGGTACCGGCACTGGCACAGTTCCCACGCTGCTGGCGCTACAGAGTTGCACGGGCGCCACCAATGCTTCCAACGGTGCTCCCGGCTGCGACTTCAGCCAGTATTTGAATGCCACAGCTGCAGAAGGCAACCACCAGATCTACAACAACACTGGCGCGACACCGGTTGCATATGCCAACAACATCATCCCTCTGAACCAACTGTCGCCGCAGGCAGTGAATCTCTTCAAACTGCTGCTGGCGAATAACAAGACGCCAAACTCCGGGGGTGTCGGTGGCGCTGGCTTGCGCAATAACTATGTCGGTTCCGGGACGGGCTCCTTCAACAGCAACCAGTGGGACGTGCGCGGAGACGCCACGCTGAACCAGAGGCTGCACCTTTTTGCGCGGTTCAGCCGATTCACGGATACGCTGGCCGGCGCCAGCCTCTTCGGTCCCGCCGGCGGTCCGGGGCTTGGTATTGCCGGCTTTGGCGGAGTTTCGCAGGGTGCGAACGATTCGCTCGCAGCCGGAGCCGATCTGGCGATCAACTCCAGCCTGGTTACGGACCTCCGGTTCGGTTACTTCCGCTACAACATCCTCACGCACAAGAATGATCCAGGAAACACGAATCTGCCATTCCTCGGCGAGAACGTCAGTGGTGCGGGTTCCAGTCTGGCAATCGCTACTGACTTCGGCACACCGGATATAGACATCGCCGACACCAACTCCACCACGCCCACTGGCTTTCTTTCAAACGACAACACGCAGAATACGGGACCGCAGTTTGGCAGTGGTCTGCAAATGAACCATTGCAACTGCCCGTTGAAGGAGAAAGAAGATCAGTTCCAGATTGTGAATAACTGGACAAAGAGCATCGGCACCCACTCGGTGAAGTTTGGCGTCGACCTTCGCTACGCGCGCAA
This sequence comes from Bryocella sp., assembly GCF_058498515.1. Classification (NCBI taxonomy): domain Bacteria; kingdom Pseudomonadati; phylum Acidobacteriota; class Terriglobia; order Terriglobales; family Acidobacteriaceae; genus Bryocella; species Bryocella sp. The sequence continues at coordinate 4,616 of NZ_JBMHYI010000068.1, read as the reverse complement.
TTTGCGCGTCCCCAGTGATGCGGATCGCACAGGCGTAAATAAGTTTGACAATGCGCCTACGTCGAACGGTAGTGCTGGAGGCTTAGGTTTCGCGACGTTCATTCTAGGGGATGTGGGAGCTTTCAATCGGTACACCAGCACCTCGACGAATGCTAAGGAGTTTCAGGCGCGTGACTTCTTCTATGCGCAAGATACGTGGCGCGCGACGCCGAAGCTCACCATCAACGTCGGCTTGCGCTATGAGTATTACGCTCCAGAGCGCGTGAACGGTACCGGCAACGGCGCTCTACTCAACCTTGCCACTGGCTATATCAACGTCGCAGGCGTCGGAGGCGTACCCGTGAACATGGGCGTCGCCGCTGCCAAATTCCCTTTCAACCCACGTCTGGGCGTGGCGTATCAGTTCGACTCGAAGACGGTCATTCGCGCCGGTTACGGTCGAAGCTTTGACCTGGGAGTGTTCGGCTCGACCTTCGGGCACGTCGTCACACAGAACATTCCTGTGCTCGCGAATCAATCCTTGAACGCAGTAGGTGGGAACACTAGCTATGCGTTCAACCTCTCAAACCCCGGTGTCGGTGGAGTGGCAACGGCCTATCCAAATGCAAGCAGCCCGCTGTCGAACTTCACTCCGCCGGCAGCCAACGCTCAAGGTCAGATCCCGATCACGGCGAGCATTCCCGGCGCGATTCCGGCGACCACCATCGGACAGTCCGTCAGTGTGAAGGCGCGTCCTTTCACGGAACGCCTGCCGACGCTGGATGCCTGGAACGCGGTGGTCCAGCGCTCCGTTACCCCGACATTTTCGGTCGAGGTGGCGTACGTTGGCAACAAGGGCACGCACACTCTGAGTGACGGCGACGGCAACAACACGAACCCAAATGAGGCGGCCATCGCCCTCCCGGCGGCTTTCAACAAGATCACAAACGCGGCGCTTCACTATGACCCGGCCGGTGGCACTTGTCTCGTTGTCGGTCCGGGTTGTACTGCGCTCCAGGTTGTCGGCCCCAGCGGTGCGACCTCAAACACAACGCTGCTGCAGCGCTATACCAACGGAAACCTACCGGCCTGTGGGGCGGGGACTTGCAACTGGACCCAGGGAATCGGCTACTACGGCGATGACCAGGACACCCACTACAACGCCCTACAGCTGAAGGCGACCAAGACCATGTCCAAGGGCTTGAGCGTCAGTGCCAACTATGCGTACCAGGTCGGCACCGACAACGCGAGCAACTTCGCTACGTGGAACAAGCAGGCGATCATCGGTAACGACCAGGCGATCCGCCGCAGCGCCTTCACGGGCTACGGGCTCTACGATCTGCCGTTCGGCAAGGGCAAGATGTTCCTCGACAACGGCGGGGTTGCGAACTTCATCGTCGGCGGATGGGAATTCAGCCCGGTGTTCATCTGGCAAAGTGGCCTGCCGTTCTCGCTCAGCTATGACGAGTGCGGTGCTTCCATCCCGGGCGATGCTCCATGCCAGCCCAACGGAAGTGCGGGAAGCCTGAAGACCGGTCTGAGCGGCTTTGGCAGCGGAGCGACCTACTTCAAGGCTCCGGGGCTTGGAAACGGATTCACCGCTCCCGGCCTTGACACGATCGGCAATGTGAATCGAAACACAGCTTGGGGTCCGCACTTCTTCAATGCCGACATGTCGATCATGAAGAACGTGACGATTCACGACCGGGTTACCGCGCAGTTCCGGATGGATGCCTACAACGCGTTCAATCACATCAACTATGGCAACCCGGCGGGCTCGGTGGAGAGCGGCGGCGGCATCGGCAGCGGTCCGTTCCCAGCGAGTCTGAGCGGCACCACCAACCCGCGCCAGTTGCAGTTCACGCTCCACCTGGCGTTCTAACGCTTTTGGTCTAACCTCCCTTTGGTGGGAGGGGCGCAGGTCCCCTCCCCCCATATTTTCTGGGCTCGTTGCCATTGCATCGCATCTGCAATCGAGTGGATGATCGGGTTCATGACCACTAAGTCATTCGCGGTACGGAGCGGCGCATTTGCGGCCGCGATTTTGTTTATTGGCGGAGGTCTATCGAGGGCCCAGGTTATGCCAGCGGGGAGCGGAGATGGGGCGGAGGGGTACACTCCGGCTACGCTACGGAAGATGATCGATAACGGCCATGCAAATGAGGCGCTTCAGCAGATCGATGCTCTGCGGGCTGACGGACGTGTGCATCCGGGAGTAGCGATGCTGGCTGGCCTAGCAGAGTTTTCGAGGGGAGATCTGCAGGCTGCAGACAGGGAGTTCGCTTCCGCGCTCAAGGAGCAGCCGGCCAGTGAGGAAGCCACCACGATGCGAGGGCTGGTGCTCGTCAAGCTCGGGCGGCCTGCGGATGCAATTCCTCTGCTCGAAGCTGCGGCCAGGGAGTCGTCCGGCTCGGGCATACACAAGTCCGATCCGAACTATGCGCTGGCGCTCTGTTATATCGATACGCGCCGTTATGATGACGCTCGCCATGCGTTCGCGGCGCAGTTCGGCTTTGGCTCCGACAGTGCGCAGGCGTATCTACTCGCAGCCCGCATGCTGCTCCGCCGGGAGTTCGTTCCCGTTGCGCTGGAGTTTGCTCGCAAAGCTGTGATGCTGGACGCAACGCTTCCTGGAGCCCACGGGCTGATCGGTGAGATCGCGCTGGCGCAGGGCCGCACAGAGGATGCTATCCGCGAGTTGGAGCTCGAGCGACAGCGAAGCCCGCTGGAGGGCGGTGTCTATGATCGGCTGGGTGACGCCTATAACCGTGCAGGACGATACGATGAGGCGCAACGCAATCTGCAGGAAGCTTTGCTACTCGAGCCCAACGCGACTGGACCGTTCATCCTGCTCGGTAAGACGATGTTGAAGAAGAATGATGCTGCGAGCGCAGCGATGTACCTTGAACACGCGGCGCAGATGGACCCTGCAAACTACATGACCCACAACCTGCTCGGGCAGGCTTATCGGGCTATGGGGCGCACCGAACAGGCTAGAACTGAGACGGCGCTCGGAGAAAAGCTACAGCATGCCGGCGAACCACAACTCCAGAGCGTGCACTGAGGCAGGCCCATGGCTGGTATGTGCATCTCGCAATGGTTCGGTGGGTGATTTTGATTCCTTGTTCAGTGCCTTCGCGGAGTCCGTGGCCAGCGAAAATGCGAGCCGGCTGGCGTCGATGCAGGTGGCCCAACGAAACATTGAAGATCGATTACATGCTCTGACCGTAGAATTCCGACAGCTTTGGAGGGTGCCAATACGTAAGAGCCGCTCGATATCATTGCCTCCTTTGAGGTTCTGGGGCACTAACGGGATTCGGAGCTAATGCTGTCCTCCGTAACGCTCGTGTCATGGCTATCCGAAGATGGATATCATGACGCGCGAGATCAGAAAGTCGACAACAATGATGAGGACCGAAGAGAAGACAACTGCCTGGGTTGTTGAACGCCCCACGCCGCGAGTCCCGCCGGTGGTCTGGATCCCGAAGTCGCAGCCGATCGATGCGATGATGAACCCGAACGCGAGCGGCTTAAGAAGTCCCTGGATGATATCTGCATACACGATGCACTGATAGGAGGTGTGCAAGTAATTGTTACCGTCCAGGCCGAGCATGAAGACCGCGACCACGGCTCCCCCCGCGATGCCAACGGTGTCGGAGAGAATGGTGAGAACTACCAGCATCGTGGTGGTGGCAACGAGGCGTGGCACAATAAGCTTTCGCACTGGGTCGCTTCCCAGCGAACGCATCGCATCGATCTGATCGGTGATCTTCATAGACCCCAACTCCGAGGCGATTCCCGAAGCGTTGCGTCCAGAGACCATCAGTCCTGCGATGACCGGACCCAACTCCTTGAGCATTGACTTCGTGACGAGGACTGAGGTCATCGAAACGGCACCAAACTCCTGAAGGGCATTCACGGACTGCAAGGCCAAGACGCACCCAGTGAAGAAGCCGCTCAACAGTACGATGGGTGCAGATCCAAAGCCAATCTGGTCCATCTGGACGATGATGTCATCCCAGTAACGCGGCTTTGAAAATAGATCGTAAACGGCTTTCCAGACGAGAAGTGCATAGTTCTGGACCGCGACAACAACCCCGAGAGCCCACTGATTGACCCACGAGGCTAGGGATGGCCTGCCAGCCTCCTGTTCTTGAGGCTGCTCAACAGGGAGAGTTGGAGAGATGATTTGTTGCGACGCCGGGGTATGCGGCGCAGGGAGTAGCTGCGTTACAGACCTGTAGGGAAGAAGATGTAGCGGCTGAGGGTGGGAGTTCACTGGGAGCCTCCTCTTCACGCGGCATACGCGAGTGGGTAGCGATGGGCCACCCATGTCCCCATCGTAGTTAGGCTAGCTCGCCGGCGCCGTGACAGGAGTCACGATATTTAGGTAAGTGATACCTGCTATGCATCAGTTCTCACTAATACTGCACGGCGAGTCTTGCATGTGAAAGTTCGTCAAGGACGCGCTCGAGCGCTGAGTCGTAACCGTAGATGTCGTCAAAGAACCGGCCACGGCGGATTCAGGAACCAAGCGCAACATTCCATTTGGGGGATCTTGCCTTGGCGACGTTGTATGTTCATCTGAGTTTTGCGGAGCGTGTGGTGATTGAGTCTCAGCTTCGGCTGGGAGTTTC
>NZ_JBMHYI010000067.1:0-61776 GCF_058498515.1 Bryocella sp. | reverse complement strand
GTCGATATCGATTCCTGGCCACAGCTTCGTCTTCGCGTCCCCGAGACCCTCCTTCGCGCGCTTTGTCTCGCGGTATACGTAGTCGGCGGAAAAGCCGGCCGCGGCGAGATGCGTCATATCAACCTCGGGGCGGAGTTGCATCTGCTCAAAAGACAAAAAACCGGCAAAGCCGGTTCATTTGGCGCGAGATTTTCTCTCGGGCGATCGGACTGCTCCTGGATGGCAGTCAAAATTCAATTAACCATCTACGCATAGCTCATCGCTTGTGTCGGAAATCAGCGCCAGACAACAGCGGGGGCACTCACCGCAAAACTGGCGAGATAAAAAGAGGCTGCCCCGCATCTCTGCGAGGCAGCCCAAGGGGAATAGAACGGGTGTTCTTAGTGCGTCGCAAGATTGTGCTGTTTAAGCCATTGCGCTAGGTCGCCGGGGCGGTTCGTCTGGATGCCCGCAGCGCCGAGGTCGATGGCCTTCTGCCACGTCTCCGGATTATCCGCATCGCCCAGACGGTCGACGAAGATCTTCGCGCTTGCTTCCTTGGCGACGGCGATCACGGGATCCTTGAAGTCGTTGGCGTCGAAGGCGAGCACCTGCGGCTGCATAGCGCGCACCATGAACTTGCAGATGTCCGGGCTGATCGCCTCAGGCATCACGCGCAGCGTGGGGCGAATCTTCTTCACCTCATACAGGAAGAACGGATTGCCATAGATCACGACGTGGTCTTGCATGTCATGCTTCATGATCGTGTCAACCAGTTGCTGCGGTTCGGCGTACTTGGTGTCTACGTAGACGTTGATCTTGCCATGAGCCAGATCGAAGGCCTCGTCGAGTGTAGGCACCTTGGTTCCAGCGAACTCCGGAGAGAACTTCGCACCCGCATCCAGCGTGCGAATCTCCGCGAAGGTGTGCTGATGCACCTCTCCCGTGCCGTTGGTGGTGCGGTCCAGCGTCTGGTCGTGCATGATGACGAACTTGCCGTCCGAGGTAGTGCGGACGTCCAGCTCGAAGTAGTCCGCGCCCGCATCGATGGCGGCCTGGAACGCCGGCATCGTGTTTTCCGGGTGGTGCAGGTGCTCGCCGCGATGGGCGATCACGCGGATCTTGCCATCGCTTTCCAACGGTTGCCAGCCCGTCTGGGCTCTGGCAACACCGCCGGCGATCGTCAGGAGGATAAGGAGATTACTAACTACAGTACGCATCGTCTGATGTTCCTTCTTTAGTGTGTTTATCGTTATCCGTTATCCAGCGTTAGAACCGGAGGCGTCCGACCAGCAGTAGCTGGCGTGGATCCTGAGCTCCAGTAACCGTGCCGAAGGTGGCAGTGCCGATGGTCGTTCCCAGGCCGGAGAACTGTGGATGGTTGAAGGCGTTGTGCGCGTCGGCGCGGACGGTGAAGGCCACGCGCTCCCAGATGGGAAAGTCGCGCTGCAGGCTGATGTCCCACACATTTTGCCCTGGGCCATAGAGCGCGGCCCGCGGAGCGTTGCCCAGGACATTGGGGTTCGTGATGGCGAAGGCCGAGGTGTTGAACCAGCGCGCTACGGTGCGCTGACCGCGCGCGATGTTGGGGTCACCTACCTTGGTCACATATTGGCCGCCGGAGAAGAGTCCGAGCTGATTGGTCTGCGTGATGAAGTACGGATAGCCCGTTTGGAATTGCGCCACCGTACTTACCTTCCAATGCCCGATCACCTGCGCTAGCACGCGGGGGCGAGTGAGGAACTTCCCGCCTGCTCCGAAGGGCAGCGCGTCCACCAGCGAAAGCGAGAAGCGCTGCGGGATGTTGGTCATCGCCGTGCCCCACTGCGCATGCAGGTTGTAGTAGTTCTGCACGGGCGCGGCGTCGGCGCGCGAGGGACCATCGGCATCGTCCAGCGTATGCGCCCAGCTATAGGCGCCACGCACGGAGATGCCGTTGCTCCAGCGGTGGCTAAGCGTGGCGTACATCGCGGCATACGCCGAAGCGCCGCCATTGGTCAGCCAGGTCACCGTAAGGAACTGCGGATACGGTCGCAGGCTCTGGGTGTTGCTCACGCCGAAGCAGCAGCCCGCCGAAGGCGCAATCTGGTTGGTGGGCAGCGCCACTGGCAGATGCACACCGTGGTTGCCCTCATAGTCCACCTCGGCCACCCAGTTGCCGCCCAGGCTCTGCTGGACGCCGAACTGCCACTCCTGCAGGTAAGGGAGGATGGCGGTCTGCGGCAACTCGATGGGGCTGAAGGATGGGCTGGTGAGGCTGGAGGGGATGAGCGGCTCGCCGTTGGGTCCGACGTTGGGGCTATAGGCTGGCACGCCCTGGTCCAGTTGGAACGGAGCAGTGACGCCAGGGTTCGAGCTCTGGAAACTGGCAGCCACTGTAGAGGCAGAGGTAAATCCCTGGCCGCCGTAACCAATACTGGGTAGCTCATAGATGCCGTAACCGCCGCGCACGACCGTGCTGTGGAACAAGTGATAATTGAAGCCGGCGCGCGGCAGGATACCCGTATACGTGTTGGGCATAATGCTGTGCGGTGCGCCGTTGTAGCCTGCGAACTCAATGCCGCCCATCTTGCCCGTCGTGGGGTCCACGATGTTCGGATTGAAGGTGTACATGTTGTTGTGCTTTTCGGAGAATGGCCCGTCGAACTCGTAGCGTAGGCCAACGTTGACGGTCAGCTTCTGGGAGAGACGGTAGTCATCCTGGACATAGCCCGCAAAGTAATTCAGGTCCTCGTGGAAGACGGTATTCGTGGTGCTGATGCTTGCGCTCGCCGGCAGCCCAAGCAACAGGTCCACGACACCCAGGCCGGACTGACCATTGACGGTGGAGAAGATGCCGGAGAAGCCGTAGCTTCCCGAGAGCACGCCGGGCTGGTACTTGCTATAGGCGTAGCGCATGAACTCACCGCCCACCGAAAGCGTGTGACGGCCGAACTGCATCGTGATGGCGTCGTTAACGATAATGTGCCCGTCACGCGTCCTGGCGAAGGAGCCTGCACCGAAGCTCGCGTACTGCGTGGTGGAAACGCTGGGGAACTGCGTCAGCGGCACTCCCTGCAGTCCTATGGCGCCGGCCGGTGCGGGCTGCGGCGAGGCGAAGTTCACCTCCGAGACATAGCCGATGCGAGCCTCATTCGAGATACGCGGCGAGAAGATGCGGCTCCATGAGATCTCGTAGTGATCGTCCTTCCAGCCATTGGTCGCCGAAGGATTCGCAGCGTTCGGAATATCCTGCACCGCGTTGTTGGTTGGGCCGTCGCGCGAGAACTTCGCCCAGATATGGTCGTAGTCGGAGGCGTTGAAGTCCACGCGATCCGCGTTATACAGATAGCTGCTGTGTGCGATGGGATTGATGCAGTAGTTGTTCGTTACCTTGCCGTTCAGGAAGCTGCAGTTGGGCTGGGGGAAGAATGAGACGATGTTCAGTCCAACCGGATCGAGCAGGTTCTTAGGAATGATGTTGCCCTGAAATGGAGTGCGACTGATCTTGCCACCGGTCACGACAGTGGTATTGGGGTCGTAGATCGTCTTCGCTGCGCCACCTAACGACGAGGGCCCGGAGAAATCGCCGGTGCGCTCGGCCGCAGTGGGGACGTTCGTGTTCACCGGGCTCGCTGTGTTGTTCAACGTGTCTTCCCAGTCCGTAAAGAAGTAGAGGCGATGCTTGCGGCCGTCGAGCACGTGCGGAATCCACACCGGACCGCCAACGGAGCCTCCAAAATAGTTGAAGGACTGCGGAGGAACCACAGTTCCGGGAGCCGTGAAGTAGCCCAGGGCGACCAGGTTCTGCGAGCTGTAGGACTCGAACCCCGAGCCGTGGAAGTGGTCCGTACCGGACTTGGTCGTCGTCAGAATCGCTCCGCCGCCGCTCTGACCATACTGCGCGGAGAACGGTGAAGTGAGCACCTGCAGCTCTTCGGTAGAGTCCGGCGTGGGAATGAGGCCGTAGGTGCCGTCGACACCCATGTTGCTGGGCAAACCGTCGATGATGATCGGGTTCGAGACTGGACGGCCGCCACCAAGCGAGAGATTGTTGACGTTGGAGTAGTCCTGGCTGGTGCTCGATGCGCCGGCGAAGGTCTTGGTCAGCAAGAACTCATTCGCGCCCTTGCTGCCAGTGCTCTCGGGCAGGTCAATCAACTCGGCCGTGCTCAGTTCGCCGCCGATTTGCGAGTTGGTGGTGTTCAGGCCGTCGGCCGCGCCGCTCACCGTCACGACCTCGGTGGCCGCTCCGGGCTTCAGCACCGTATCCACCACCAGATCCTGATTCAGCACCAGGTTCTGCGGCTGGGTGATGTACTTCGCGAAACCGTCACGCTCAAAGCGCACGGTATAGGTGCCCGGCTTAAGGAAGGAGATGCGGTACACACCAGCGTGGTTCGTTACCGTCTTGTACTCCGTCTGCGTGCTGTCTTCATGAACAGTCACGGCCACGTCCGGCACCATCGCGCCATCGGAATCTTTCACGATGCCGCCCACCGATCCATAGAAGGTCTGGGCATGGGCGGCGACGCCCAACAGAAGCGCGAACATCAGGATGGCCCCAGCGGCGATGCGGCCCGCTAATCCCCTGCTGCCCGAGGGGCAGGGGCGAAGGCGGGCACGAACGCCGGCGGTTGCCGAAGAAAAGAAGACAGCACACGTCATAAAGGGCTCCAAAAAGCTTGAATGTTCGCAGCAGAAGAGAAGGACAAGGAGGCAAAAGGGGTAGCACAGCCTCCGGGCCGGGCTCCGAACACGTGGGAGTGCAAGGCCAGAGGGTCAGTCAAGGTGCGATGGAGACGACCCTACCAAGCCGATGTTAATAACGGACAAAATAGCACCATACGATGGTAATTATTCTCACAAGATGCCTGAAGTCCGGCTTCGGGCTCTCTTTGCATCAGAACCAGCGCTATTGCCGCCAGTATGCGCAAGATGTATATAATCGCGTGAGCATTTCCGGAGATGACGCACGGCCATGAGTGAGACAAACGAACGTTCGCGTCTCGATTCGATCGTTCAGATGTTAAAAATAAACACCTCCGCTTCCATTGCGGAGATCGCTGAAGCCTGCCACGTCTCGCAGATGACCATTCGTCGCGACCTGCAGAAGCTGGTTGAAGCCGGCCAGGTCATCCGCATCCCAGGCGGAGCGCGTATTGAACACTGGCGCGGTGCGGAACGCAGCTTCTTCGAGCGGCTGGAGAAGATGTCGCACGCCAAGCGCAGCATCGGTGCAGCAGCCTGTGCACTGGTTTCGGACGGCGAGTCCCTGGTGCTGGACTCCGGCACCACCACGTTGTATGTGGCGCGGGAGTTACGCGCGCGCCGCAATATTGTGGTGTTCACCTTCTCGCTGGCAGCGCTCGAGGAGCTGACCTCTGCCGAGGGCATTCGCGTGGAGCTGACAGGAGGCGTCTATCGCTCCAGCAGCCATGACCTGATTGGGCACGCCGTCGCCAAGAGCCTGACCTCGATCTTTGCCGACACGGTCATCTTCGGCGCGGCAGCCATCTCGTTCACTCGCGGAGTGATGGTGCATGACCCCGACGCGCAGCATGAGTTGCTGCAAGCGGGCAAGCGACGCATCCTTGCAGTGGACAGCAGCAAGATTGGCACAGAGGCGACCTATCGCCTCTGCGGCATCGAGGACTGCGACCTCATCCTCACGGACAAGGGAATCTCGCCGGACGATCTGGCCCGGCTCAGCCGCATCACAAAGGTGCAGGTGGCCGACTAGCGTAACGGATTCATACTCCTTGTATAGCGATCCGATAACCTGACCTGGCGAATGGCACCGTGGGATATCAGGAATCTGAACCCCAACCCTCTGGACGAAAAGACCGTCGTCGCCGAGTTGGCGGCACACGATTTCTTTGCGCCGGAGGCTTCTGTGCTGCTCGCACGCGCTCCCGGCCGCCTCGACGTAATGGGCGGCAACGTGGACTACACCGGCGGGATGGTGCTGCAGGGGCTGCTCCGCGAGTCTGTATGGGTTGCTTGCGCGCCAAACGCCACAGGACAGGTGCGAGTGCTGAATCCTGGTGCTGGCCGTTTCGGCTGGAATACCCACTTCGAACTTCCACTGGCCGACCTGGAAGATCCCGCGGCCATCGCCACAATGTGTTCAAGCTCCGCGGCGTTCTGGGGACGATATGTGCTGGGCGCAGTGTGCTTCCTGCTGCGTCGCGAGACAAAAGCACCTGCCGGCTTCCGCTGTGGGCTTGACCTCTTCATCGTCTCCGACCTTCCCCCCAACAAAGGTGTGAGCTCTTCGGCAGCGCTTACCGTGGCGGCGCTTTGCGCGGTCGCAGCGCTGTGGGAGATTCCGCTCAGCGGCGTGGCGCTGGCGACTGCGGCGCAGTGGGTTGAGAACGCGGTAGCCGGAGCCGCCTGCGGCATTATGGACCAGGCCGCTATCGTGCTCGGCCGCAAGGATCACTTACTTCCGCTGCTTTGCCAGCCATGTCTGCCATCCCCGGTGCTAGCGCTGCCTGCTGGGGTTTGCATCTGGGGGCTCGATTCCAATACACCGCGCTCGACAACCGGCCAGGCCTATGAGGCTGCACGGGCGGCTGCGTTCATGGGGTATCGCATCCTGTGCGACCGCGAGGGGCTGGACATCGTCCGCGATGAGAGCTCAGAGATTCCTCGCTGGATCGATGCGCGTTGGAACGGCTATCTCTCCAACCTCGCGCCCTCTGAGTTTCGCTCCCGCCATGAGCGCGCGTTGCCGGAATGGATGCCTGGCAGCGAGTTCCTCTCCCGCTACGGAGAGCATGTCGATCCGTTTACCCGCGTGAATCCCGAGCAGGAGTACCCCGTACGGGCCGCGGTGCGCTATGCGACGGACGAAAGCCTGCGCGTGCGGACGGTGAGAACTCTGCTGGAGTCAGCCCACTGGACCGATAGCACACTGAAGCTGGTAGGGGAGATTCTCTGCCAGTCCCACCGAGCGTATGCAGAGTGTGGGCTGAGAGCAGAGGCCTGCGACGAGTTGGTGCAGCGTGCGCTCCATGCGGGACTGCCAGGCGCAAAGATGACGGGCGGCGGCGCGGGTGGTGTCGTCGCCATACTGGGCCGCGCAGAGGATCGCGAGAAGGTCGCGGCGATCGCGGAGACCTGGGGCCGCGAACACGGCTCTGCCCCCTTGCTCTTCGAAGACAGCTCGGACGGCGTGGATGCCTTCGGCATCCGAATTCTGCGGCTGGAACGGGCTGAAGTCCCATGCTAGTGTGTTTCCCTCAGCGGAGCCGCAACCTCCGCGCCATCTTGTTGCTGATGGCTGCGAACCTGCTGTGGGCGGGCCAAGGCGTCGCGGTGAAGCTGCTTGCGGGTGGGCCGGGGCCGCTGACCATCGCGCTCTTCCCGCTTTACTTCGTTACTGCTGTGGGACTGGTTCTGCTCGCGCTACGTGGCGGGCTTGAGGAACGGTTTCGAGCTGCATGGCAGTGGCGACGCGAGTTCGTCCTCGCCGGCATCGGCGGTCAGTTGATGGCGCAGGTCGGCATGACGCTTGGCGTCACCTGGTCGACCGCTTCGAATGGCGCGATCCTCAGTCTTCTCATCCCGATCTTTGGCGCCGTGATCGCAGTGTGGCTGCTCCACGAGCGGCTTTCGTCGCTACGCGTGGGCGCATTGTTGCTTGGCTTTGCCGGTGTCTTCCTGCTGTCGCCCCTGCCCCGCTCCACTGGACCAGGAACACCAGCGCATGAACTGGCGGGAAACTGCCTCATCGCGATCGGCTGCTTCGGCTCTGCGTTCTACAACGTGTACTCCAAGCGGCTCCTGGAGTCCTTCAGCGGGATCGAGACGTTGTTCTTCAGCTACCTGGCAACCACCGCGTTCAGCCTGCCGCTACTGTTCGCTGTGGAGCCGCATTGCCTGCATTCGCTGGCCCACCTAAGCCTGATCCAGTGGAGCGCCTTCGGTTACCTGGCGGTATTTCTATACGGCGTCTCCATGGTGCTCTTTCTCCGCGCCCTGGCCTCTGTGGATGTCATCGTGGCCTCGGCATCGTTGTACCTGACTCCGCTATTCGGCGTGGCGCTGGCCTTCAGCATTCTGGGCGAGCGACTCGCCCCACAGGCTTTCGTCGGCGCCGGCATCGTGCTCTTCGCCACGCTGATGCTCTTTCGGTACGACTACGCTATATAGCCAGGACATCCCGATGGTGAGATCCCCCAAGACAGTATTGTTAATATTGAACATAACCCGCCCTACACGGGCGAAACGGCATTATCGTTTTGTTTTGTGAGATGTAGTTCGTTGCCTGACTCGCAGGGATTGCGGGACTGCTCAGAGGGAAACGTGGTTTATGTGAATTATTATCTTCGCGAGAGGGGAGAGTTTGTGATCTCCACCGACCCTGAACGTCTGGATCCTGCAGCCGTTCTCGGGTTCCTAGCTGAGGCCAAGTGGTGGGCGGACCTTACGGAGGAGACCCTGCAACGCGCCCTGCGCCATTCTCTATGCTTTTCACTGCTGGAAGGTGGCCGCCAGATCGGCCTGGCGCGCGTCATCACCGACTACGTCACCTACGCTTACCTATGCGATGTCTTCATCGTGGAGCAGCGCCGGGGTCAGGGCTTGGGCGCGTGGTTGATCCGCTCTGTGCTGGAGCATCCGGACCTGACTACGTTGAAACGCATCACCCTAATCACCCACGACGCGCAGAGGTTTTACCTTGCCCTGGACTTCCGCGTTGTCGCGCATCCTGCTTGGTATATGGAGCGATTGCAATAGGATGACCACGTAGACAACGAGGTTGTTGTCACCCGCTTCGTCATGCAAGGACAACTTGCGATTCACCAGTTCTACGCTCGCTTATGGGATATTCATCCGCCGCGCAATGCGCGATGATGCCATGCCCAGTGCCGACATTGGGCGTGGCGTTCAGGCAGAGCGCTGACAACAGGATGACGAGCGAATGACAGCTGTTCCGCGGGCGCTGATTACTTTCATGGATAGCTACATTGAGGAGCTCCATGTCGGCCACTCGCGAAAGCGTCATCCATTGCAACCCGGAAATCTTCACCGAGAACTTCAACCGTCTGCCGCATGCAGTGCAGCACACGCTTTCGGACAACCCGCTCTTCTCAGTTCCCGCCATCGCCGAGCTGGCCCAAAGAGTGGCGGCGCGGGAGAGGCCCCATCACGCCAGGGGCGACATCCACATCGAAGGCACGGCCGCGAGCGGAGCGCAGTTGCGCAGCGACGCGAAGGCCCATGTACAGCAGTTGGTGCAGGAGATCGAGCAGGGGCAGACCTGGATCATCCTGAAGCATATCGAGCGCGAACCTGGGTATCGCGAGGTGTTCGAGAACTGCATTGCGGACCTGGTGCGACTGGCCGGCAAAGAGTTCCTGAAGGATGTGAAGTGGTTCGAGGCGATTCTGTTTATCACGTCGCCGAACCGCGTGACCGAGTACCACATTGACCGGGAGTGCGCGTGGCTGCTGCAGATTCACGGCAACAAGGACATGCACCTGTTCGATCGCGATGATAAAGACGTGCTTCCCGATGAGGAGCTGGAGCGTTACTGGATGGGTGACAATCTTTCGGCGACCTACAAGCCACATCTTGAATCACGAGCGATCGTGCATCGTCTGCGCCCTGGGGTCGGCGTGCATAGCCCGGTGAATACACCACACTGGCTCAAGAACGGAGACAATGTTTCGGTGTCATTGAACATCAATCTCCAGCTTCACGAGTCAGCGTGGGAAAATCTGTTCCGGGCCAACAACTATCTGCGCCGCGCCGGGCTGGTTCCCTCGACTCCCGGCCGGAACCCGCTCGCGGACCGGATGAAGCGGGGCGCTTACACGGCCGTTCAGGACGTCAAGCGACTGCTGAAGGGTCAGCCGAGGGTTCCGTTAACCGAGGCGCGGCGGGAGTACAACCGCATCGTGCAGATGCTGAGAGCGCGGTAGGTGAGTACCCCAAGGGTTTCATCGGATGAACCACACCACTTAGATGGAGCAGGTGGGTCCGAAGAGGTACAAAAATGAACCAAGAAAACGCGCGCCTTTCGGCGCGCGCGCAACCATAGTGGTTGCCCCCCAGGGATTCGAACCCCGATTGAGCGAGTCAGAGTCGCTAGTCCTACCATTGAACGAGAGGGCAGCGCTGGTATGAAACCGTTGATCGCAGGCTCCGGGAGAGCCACCATCGACCAACTTTTCTAGTGTACGGAGAGAGCCGCCAGTGGTCAACCTGTGGAGAACATGGCGGCGATGCGTGATGTGGTGCGGGCCGAAATGAAGCTTCTTCGCGAGAGGAACCTGCTGATGGGCGATTCGCAGCGCAGACGCTTACCGACAGGTTTTCGGCTCCGCCGCACAATGCCGCACAATGAAGCTGTCCTGCTCCAGTCGAAATGACACATCCTCGATTGAGAGATTGCTGCTACAGCTTTAGTCCTCGCGGAGGATCTCGAGCGGCTTCTGGCCGAGGACACGGAAGCTTGCGCTCCAGCCTGCGGCTACGGTGAGAAGGCCAACGAGGAGCCACTCGCCGAGTGAGAGCCAGGGCTGGAACTGGTAGCCGAAGTGGAGTGCGTGCAGCAGCAGCGTGCGCGCGAGCAGGTTGGCGAAGATGATGCCGACGAGGCCGGCGACCAGGCCCAGCACGGCGAACTCGATGGAGAAGATGGTGGCGATGCGTGGACGCGTGGCGCCGAGGGTCTTGAGGACGACGACCTCGCGGATGCGGCGGTAGCGTGTGCCCGCGATGGCGCTGGCGAGGATCACGATGCCGGCGAAGATGGAGAACGCGGCGAGGAACTGAATGACGTAGGTGATCTGCAGGATGACCTGGCGGACGACTTCGAGAGTTGCCGCGACGTCGATGACGGTGACGGTGGGGTAATGCTCGTAGAGCACGCGGCGAAGCTGGCTGGTGGCGCTGGGATCGCAGTGGATGCCGCCGTACCAGACGACGGACATACCTTCGAGAACCTTCGAGGGCACGTTGAACTCGGCGCGCGAGAAGGCGTGGCGGCTATCGGTGTCGTAGAAGGCGACGACCCTGGCGGTGAACTGGGTGTCCTGCTCGGCGAAGGTGACCTGCTGGCCAACCTTGATGTGGAGGCGGTCGGCGCGGGAGCGTTCGATGGCGACGATGGGATGTTGCGCCGCGTCGGCGGCTTCCGCAGAGGTCCACCACTTCCCTGCTACCACGGTCTCGCCGGGGGGCGGAGCGTTGTCCGTCGGGGGCCAGGTGAGATTGATGGAACGGAAGGCGCCGGTGCCAGGACCGTTCCCAGGACCGCGCTGCTGGGGATTGCCTTGCTTTGCGCGCTCGGCGGCGCGCTGTTTTTCGAGTTCGGCTGCGGGTACACCGTCGATGGCGAGGATGCGAGAGCCGAAGACGGGCACGAGCTCGGGCGTGCCTTTGACCTGCGGCTGATGCGCGAGCAAGGTGCGGACACCGGCGACTTCGTCGCTGCTCATGTCGACGAGGAAGATGTTGGGCAGGTTCTCGGCGATGGCGGCCTGCATGTCGTTCACGATGGAACGCTGCACCATGTAGACGGTGGCAATCTGCATGACGCCGAGGCCGAGTGCAGCGAGCAGCGCGGCGGAAGGGTTGCCGGGGCGGTAGAGGTTGGCGAGTCCGTGGCGCAGGACGGAAGGCAGGCTGAGACGGGTGCGGGCGAGGAACTTCTTCAGCAGCCAGAGGAGAAGCGCGCAGGCGGCGAGAAGCACGAGAAGAATGGCGGCGATCGCGAGCGCAAAGGCGAAGCCAACCCTGGCGGAGTCGGAGACGCGCCAGGCGAGGGCTACGAGGCCAAGGAGGATCAGAACTACGGCGAGGATCTCCGCAACGGATTTGCGAAGCTTGCGCAGCAGGCGGGTGGCGAAGGGATCGTCGGAGACTTCGACAGCGCGACGAAGGATGAGGATGGGGCGGACGTCGCGGATGTCGAGCAGTGGCGGGAGCGTGAAGAGCAGCGTGGTGAGCAGGCCGGAGCCGAGGCCAAGCGCGGAGGCACCGGCGTCGATGCGGAAGGCGGGCGTGAGGTGCAGAAGCTTCGCGAGAAAGAGTGGAAACGCGGCTTGCACGCCGATGCCAAAGATCACGCCGAGCAGGCCTCCGCCAAGGCCGAGCAGGAGCGTTTGGATTGTGTAGATCTTGATGACCTGCGAGGAGCCTGCGCCAAGGGACTTCATGATGGCGATGGAGTCGAGGCGTTGCTGCAGGTGGGCTCGCATGGCCATCGCGACGCCGACCGCGCCGAGCACCAGAGCGACGAGGGACATGAGCGAGAGCAGGCCGGTGGCGCCATCGAGCGCGCGGGTGATGGAGGGGTTGGCCTCGCGGTAGTCGGTGAGCTGGGCTTCGGGCAGCGTGGATTCGAGCTGCGCCTTCAGCGCGGCTACGGCAGCGTCCGAAAGCGCGCGGCCCGGCTGTGGTGGTGGGAGTTTGTAGAGGTAGCGGCGATTGGCGTGGGAGCCGGGGGCAATGAGGCCGGAGTCTGTCAGGGCCTGCTGCGAGAGCAGAACGCGCGGGCCGGCGGCGAAGGAGCCGGAGAGGCGGTCGGGCTCTTCGAGCACTGTGGCGGCGATGCGGTACGTGCGGGTACCAAGCTTGATGGAGTCGCCGACCTTGAGGTGCAGGCGGAGCAGGAGGTCGTCGCCGACGGCGACGGTCGCACTCGTGAGGGCCTGCGGGAGGGGCATCGCAGGATCGAGTGTGACGTCGCCGTAAAAGGGATAGCGCGTGGGGTCGACGGCCTTGAGCGAGACGAGGAGTGGGTCGAGCGAACCGGCGGCGGAGGCCATCGAGACGAGTTCGGTGACCTCGGTTTCCTGCACGCCATTGGCTTCGAGAGCGACCAGCTTGGTGCGTTCCTCGGGTGTGGGCGGCTGGAAGGTCTTCGCGGCAATGTCGGCGGCCATGATGGCGCGGGCGCGAAGCAGGAGCGTGGAGCGGAAGGAGGACGAGAAGCCGCGCACGCCGGTGAGCGCGGCGACGCCGATGGCCACCGAGAGCAGCACGAAGGCGAACTTACCCCGCGAGGCTTTGAGCTCGCGCAGGGCAATGCGGGTG
Organism: Bryocella sp.; assembly: GCF_058498515.1. Taxonomy (NCBI): domain Bacteria; kingdom Pseudomonadati; phylum Acidobacteriota; class Terriglobia; order Terriglobales; family Acidobacteriaceae; genus Bryocella; species Bryocella sp. The sequence goes on along the minus strand of NZ_JBMHYI010000067.1, from coordinate 48,762 downwards.
GCTGTAGCGTAGGAGAGACCTGCCATCTAGAGGCCTGCCTGCGATGCGTCTTCGAATTCGGAAGACGCGTCGTCGCTCACCACGAGGCCGTCGCGGAGGGTGATGCGGCGGCGGGCTTTGGCGGCGAGGGCGGGGTCATGCGTCACGAGGACGAGGGTGGTGTGTTCGGTTCGGTTGAGGTCGAGGAGAAGGTTGAGCACGTGGCCGCCGTTGGCGGTGTCGAGGTTGCCGGTGGGCTCATCGGCGAGGACGATGGGCGGCCGCAGCATGAAGGCGCGAGCAATGGCGACGCGCTGCTGCTCACCACCGGAGAGTTGCACGGGGTAGTGCTCCATACGCGAGCCGAGCCCGACACTGTCGAGTAGCTGACGGGCTCGCTCGCGGCCGGCTGCCGAAGAGCCTCCCGTGGCGTCATGGGGATCGCCGTTGAGCTCGTACGGAAGCAGTACATTTTCGAGCGCGGTGAGCGTGGGGATGAGCTGGTAGCTCTGGAAGACGAAGCCGATCGTCTTGCCGCGGATCTGGGCGAGGTCGTTCTCGGGCAGGTTGCTGATCACGGCGCCATTGAGCGCGACGCTGCCAGAGGTGGGGTTATCGAGCCCCGCGAGCAGGCCAAGCAGCGTGGACTTGCCGGAGCCCGAAGCACCGATGATGGCGACGAACTCGCCTTGCACGATGCTGAAGGTGATGCCTTTGAGGATGTCGACGGTCGTCGAACCGGTGCGAAGCGACTTACGCAGCGCGTCCACCACGATCATGGGTTTGCCGGGTGATGTGGAGGAGACGGGGGCGGCGTTGGTCAAGGCGAGGAATCCTCTGCAAGAATGATGGTGTGAAACTGGTGGGACGTAGCAACATCTTAGCTGTAACCATGGCAGCCGCGATTCTATGCGGTTCGGCGGTGTCGATTGGATGCAGGAGCGCTGAGCCTGCACCAGAGACTACGCCTGCAGCATCTTCGGAGTTCCACGCAATATCAACAGGGGCTCCTGCGTTGCAGCCGGAGGAGCCGGCAGACGCTCGCCCGCTGATTGTCTGCTTTGGCGACAGCCTCACGGCGGGGTTCGGTACGGATCCCGGCCAGGCCTATCCGGATTATCTGCAGCAGAGGCTCGATGCGGCTGGGTTCCACTACCACGTCGTGAATGCGGGAGTGAGCGGCAACACGACGAAAGATGGCGTGGAGCGGCTTCCCCACATCGTCTCGCGCCACCCGAAGATTGTGGTGCTGGAGTTTGGCGGCAACGATGGGCTTCGCGGGCTGCCGCTGGAGGCGACGCAGCAGAATATGGCAACGATGATCGAAGGGCTGCAGAATGGCGGAGCCACGGTGGTGCTGGCGGGGATCACGCTGCCGCCGGATTATGGGCCAGACTATATCCATCGCTTCAACGCGATGTACCCGGCGCTAGCGAAGAAGTACGACGTGCGGTTGCTTCCCTTCCTGCTGGACAAGGTGTGGGGCGTACCAGGCGACATGCAGGCGGACAGCACGCATGCGACGGCGCAGGGCAACAAGCAGGTCGCGGCGAATGTGCAGGGGCTGATTCAGCCGCTGCTGGCAAAGTAAACTCACGGCCGCGGCCGCCCAAGTAAACTCAAAGCGTGATCATTTCTATGCCCGAGCCCTCGCGCATGACGCGACAGACGCTGCTCTTCGACGCGGACGACACACTGTGGGAGAACAACATCTATTTTGAGAGCGCGATCGCGGCGTTCATCTCGTATCTCGACCACCGGGTGCACACGCCGGAAGAGGTTCGCACGTACCTGAACCACTGCGAGCATGTCACCATTGCGGAGCACGGCTATGGCTTGCTGAGCTTCCGGCGCTCGCTGATTTCATGCTTCGAGCAGCTCGCTGATGAGCCTCTGACGCCAGAGAAGCACACGCGGATTGTGAGCTTCACGGAGTCAATTGCGGCCCAGGAGATTGAGCTGCTGCCGGATGTGGAGGCCACGCTGGCCGATCTCGCGACGCGTCATCGCTGCATTCTCGTCACGAAGGGCAATGACGACGAGCAGCGCAACAAGCTGGAGCGGTCCGGACTGGCGCCGTTGTTCTCCGGGGTTGAGGTGCTTCCCGAAAAGAATGTGGCGGCGTATCGGAGGCTCATTGCGCACCACGCGTGCGAGCCGGCAACGACGTGGATGATTGGGAACTCGCCGCGGTCGGACGTAAACCCTGCGCTGGGTGCGGGGTTGAATGCGATCTTCATTCCGCACGACTTTACGTGGGTACTGGAGCACGAGGTGGTGGACGCGGCACCGGCGGGGCAGACGTTGATGGAGCTGGAGCGATTCGCGGAGCTGGCGAAGATCTTCTAAGGCTCGTCGCGATAGACGCCGAGCTGTACGGCGCCGCCTTCGACGAGGCGGGCGCGGAACATACCGGGTGTGTTGAAGCCCCAGGCGAGCTGGCCATCGGGAGTGAGGGCGATGACGCCGCCGTCGCCTTTGATGTCGCCGACCTGCTTGATGACTTCATCGACCGCGGCCTGGAGCTTCATGCCCTTGTATTCGACGAGCGCGCAGATGGTGCGTGCGACGGTGAGGCGGATGAAGTACTCGCCGGTGCCGGTGGCGGAGACGGCGCAGGAGTGGTTGGATGCATAGGTGCCCGCGCCGATGACGGGCGAGTCGCCGACGCGGCCGAAGCGCTTGGCTTGTGTGCCTCCGGTAGTGGTGCCTGCGGCTACGTTGCCGGCGCGATCGCGAACCACGATGCCCGTGGTTCCCCACTTGTGGGCGTCGGCATCTTCCTGCGGCATAGGTTCGAGCTCGGAGTGCAGCGTGGGCTCTGGCGGCGCGCCTGCAGGCCGCGGAGGTATCGGCGCACCCTCACGCTTGAGCTGCTTGATCAGCGCCTGCCAGCGAGCCTCGGTGAAGAAGTAGCTGGGGTCGACCTGTTCGAGGCCCATGCTGGCCGCGAACTCGTCTGCGCCTTTGCCGACGAGGAAGACATGCGGCGATTTGAGCATGACGGCCTTCGCGAGCGAGATGGGGTTCTTCGTTCGTGTGACCCCGGCGACGGCGCCGGCCATCATCGAGCGGCCGTCCATGATGGAGGCGTCGAGCTCGTTCTTGCCGTCGGCGGTGAAGACGGCGCCTTTCCCTGCATTGAAGAGCGGGTTGTCCTCGAGCACGCGGAGCGCGGCTTCGACGGCATCGACTGCGGGACCGTTTTTGTCGAGGACCTTCGCAGCGGCATGGGTAGCTTCCTCCAGGCCGGCACGGTACTCCTTGTCGCGCTCGGGCGTCATGCTGCTGCGCTCGATGACACCTGCTCCGCCGTGGAGCACGATGGCCCACTTGCCTGCGGGGGCCTGGAGGACGAGGTCCTTCGAGGCAGCGCTCTGAGCTACGGCGCTTGATGCGCTCAAGGACAACACTCCTGCAAGGATCCACGATGTTGCTGCACGCACGTTTCTCTCTCCCATGGGATGAGGGTAATCAAGAGAGTGTAGCGCGTGCGAGATGCGACGCTCGCCCCGATGTGGTCGGGGAAGCAAGCCCGGGTCCGAGGATCCGGACAAGGGGCACCCGATTGTGATGCCGCTCTAGCGGCTTACGCGGATGGCGAACTGGGCGACGCGTTCTTCCGCGCTGGTGCCGGTGATGGTGCCGAAGGCAGTGTTGCCGACGACGCCGTTGGGCTGGGCGAAGGCGGGAGTATTGAGGACGTTGAAGAGCTCGGCTCGGAACTCGACCACCGTGCGCTCGGTAACGTGAGTGTGCTTGATCAACGAGAGATCCATGTCGCGGAAGCCGGGGCCACGCACGGGATTGCGTGAGGCGTTGCCGATGGTGAACTGCGGGGCTGCGACGAAGGCTGCGCTTCCCTGGTAACTGGTCGGTACCGCGGAGTTGGCGTTGTTGAACCAGTGTTGCGTGGTGCGTTGATTCATGGGCAGCGTGGGGTTGGAGACGTAGTTGGGGCGCGCGGTCACGAAGCCGGCGAAGCTGTTGAAGTTGGTGGTCTGGGTCACAGCGACAGGCATACCCGACTGGGCGGTGTAGATGCTGTTGATCGACCAGCCGCCGAAAATGTGGTCCATTACGGGGCCGGAGGCGAAGCGATGGTTGCGGCCAGCGGGCAGGTCGTAGACCACGCTGACGGCCTCCACGTTGGGCATGTCGCCGGTGGAGCTGTCGCGCTCGAGATACGGGCGATAGGTGTCCGCGCCGGTGAGGCTGGAGGAGTTGGGCGACGAGAGAACCGTGGAAGAGAAGACGCTGGAGGCATCGTCGATCAGCTTGGAGTGCGTATACGCCACAGTGAAGGTGAGGCCGCGGGTGACGCGCTGCTCGACCTTGGCCTCGATGGCGTTGTAGTTCGTCGTGCCAGAGTTGTTGCGGTAGACCGCGACGTTCTGGAAGCGCGGATAAGGCTTGAGCAGCTGCGCGGCGGCGATGGTCTTGGTGCCGATTGAGCTCCAAGTCGGGATCTGGCCGTAGTAGGGATTGGTAACCTGACCAGTGAGCGAGCCGGGGTTGGTGAGGCCGGCGGCGAGTTGTGCGGCGGTGAGTTGGTTGAGGTTCATGTCGGGGATGCCGACGTGCACGATGTGCGAGCCGACATAGGCAACCTCAAACGAGAGCGAGGACGTGATGGCACGCTGCACGGCGAGGTTCCACTGCTCGACATAGCCGGGGCCGGCGGTGCGATTGGCTGTGTAGACGCTCTGGCCGAGGCCGGCGTTGGGGGTGAGTGTGAGCGGCTGCACACTGGGGCCGCTGGACAGCGCGAAGGCCGCGTTCACCGAGTCCTGGGTCTTCTGCTGCACGTTCTGGATGAAGGGAAACTGCGGCGTGGTGAAGGGCGTGGTGATACCCGACTGGTCGATGAAGACGATGCCGAAGCCGCCGCGCAGAGCGGCGCGCGGTGTGAGCTCATAGGCGAAGCCGACACGCGGAGCGAAGTCGAGGTAGTGGGTCTCGCGGGCTGACTTCGGGTTGCCGTTGACGCCGAGATAATCGAGTTGCTGGGTTGCGAGATTGAAGACCGCGCCCTGGTTGGTCTTCTCGGTGGAGGGATTGTGGATGTCCCAGCGCACGCCAAGGTTCGCGATGAGCTTGGGGGAGAGACGCCAGTCATCCTGCGCAAAGAAGGCTTCGATGTGATCGCGGGGGCGGATCGTGGAGCTCTGCAGGTCGATGGAGAAGGTATCGACCTGGCCGAGGAGGAAGCTGGCGAAGGCGTTGCCGCCGGCGGCGGCGCCACTGGCCTGCGTGTCAGTCCCGGTGTTGGTGAAGGCGAAGGAGCCGGTAGGGCTGGGCGGCGAGACGGCGTTGAGCTGGTACCAACGGATGTCCGCGCCGACCTTGATGGAATGTGCGCCACGGGTGAAGAGGACGGTATCGACGAATTGCCAGACACCGGTCTGATAGTTCGTGAAGGCTCCTACGGGGGCACCGATCTGGCCGAAACCGTTGGAGAAGGTGAAGGTGGGCAGAGCGTTGTTGAAGGCCGCGTTGGTGGGGATACCGGGGATGCCGAGAGCGGTGGAGGCCGTGGTGCTCACCGTGTTGCCGGAGAGGTAGTTGGCGCGGCGCGTGTAGCCGACACGGGCGTCGTTAAGGAGATGCGTGGTGAAGGTGTGGGTCTCGTTGAGCACGGCCTGCTGGCCGAGGACGTTGGAGAGGCCGGTGACGTTGCCGGTGCCGAGGACGGAGCCGGTGATCGCGCCGCTGCCGTCTGGGAACGGCGTGACGGGCTGCTCGACTTCGTTGTAGTAGGTGTAGCGGGCGAAGGCGTGATCGCGCGTGCCGTGCGCTAAGTCTACACGGAAGTCGAACTGGTTCTGGTGGTCGATGTCGTTGGCGGTGCGGCTGTAGTTGTTGGTGGCGGCGTTCGAGGTGGGCAACGGAATTCGGGCAAGCAGGGCCTGGGCCGCGGGATCGAACGGTACGTTGATGGTGTTGCCCGGGAACTGCTGGCGGGTGTAGACACTGCCGTTGTAGGTGGTGGTCGCGGGGTTGTAGATGGCCGTCGAACCGAAGTTGCCGGCGCGCTGCGCCAGCGTGGGCACCGTAGAGATGCGGGTGACGCCAATGGCCTGCTTGATGCCCTGGTAGTCGCCGAAGAAGAAGAGGCGGTCGCGGAGGATAGGACCACCGATAGTGCCGCCGTAAAGGTTGCGACGGTAGTCGGGCTTGCGGCCGGTGGGAGCGAAGAAGTTGCGGGCGTTCAGGTTCTCGTTGCGGAGGTACTCGAAGAGGCTGCCATGGTACTGGTTGGTACCGTAGCGGGTGCTGACGTTGACGACGCCGCCGTTGAAGCGGCCGAACTCGGCGGAGACGTTGTTGGCCTCAACGGCGAACTCGGCGATGTCATCGATGATCGGAAAGAAGGCGACCTGGCCGGGCTCGGGCTGCAAGGCGGAGATGCCGTCGTAGAGGTACTCGTTGGTGCGGGGGCGGCCGCCGTTGATGCGCGGCAGCAGCGTACCCGGAGGCAGTTCCACTCCGGGAGCGAGCTGGGTGAGATTGATGAAGTTGCGCGAGTTGAGCGGGATGGCGGCAATCTTTTCGGCCGAGATGGCCATCTGGATGTCCGAGGTCTCCGCCTGCAGCACCGGCAAAGCCGTGGTGACATCCACCGTCTCGTTCGCAGCACCCGCGGCGAGCGTGAGCGGCACGTTGACAGTGGCTCCGATGCCTACGGCGATGCCCTGCTGATGCAGTCCCTTGAAACCGGAGGCAGCAGCGTCGAGATCGTAACGTCCGGGGACGAGTTCAGCGAAGTCGAAGTAGCCTCGTGCGTCCGTGGTGACGGCGTAGCGCTGGTGGGTGCTCTGTTCCATCAGCGTGAGGCTGGCGAAGGGGATTCCGGCGCCGGTCGCATCCGCGACCTGGCCCTTCAGCTCGCTGGCGATCTGCGCGAATGAGACGGGGGTGATGGCAAGAAAAGCAAGAGCTGCAAATGAGCGTGCGGTCACGCGGGCCTCCGGTGGGTACTGCAATAAATCGCTATAACAATCTGTATAAAAACGATAGATGCAAAAGGCAAGTCCGAGACGTATAGATTTCCTCAATGCCGTGACCTTTGGCGGGTGCTGCAAGCCTCAAGGGGCTGTGCGCACCGGGCACCAGCGTGCTTACCGCTGCACTTCAGCCGCAACGCTCCGCTGCTCCGTGGCTGTCACCTTGGTTTCACGTAAGCGGCAGAATGCGCTATACTAGGTCTCGGTTCGCACGGTAGCTCCTGCCACACCCCTCGCGGTGTTCCGCAGGCCCGAGCTGCGGAGGTGGCGAAATTGGCAGACGCACTAGCTTGAGGTGCTAGCGGGTAAAACCATAGGGGTTCAAGTCCCCTCCTCCGCACCATAGAATCTTGAAACACAGATTCCTGGTGACACAAACGAAGAGGCCAGCCCATGGGCTGGCCTCTTCGTTTGTGCGGATGCTTTACGTTCCTACCGAACCTTCCAGCGAGAGTTCAATGCAGCCAGCTTTTCTTCCATCGACTGCGGAGCTGCGGGCGTGGGCTTCGCAAGACGGCTCTGCGCAGGCCTCGTGGCTGGGCCTGATGGGGTCTGCAGCTGCTTGATGGAGAGAGCGATGCGTTTTGTCTTGGCATCTGCGGAGAGGACTTTGACCTTGACGATCTGGCCCGCCTTCAGTGCCTCGGATGGATCTTTGATGAACTTGTTGGAGATCTCCGAGATGTGGACGAGGCCGTCCTGGTGGACGCCGATATCGATGAAGGCCCCGAACTTGGTCACGTTGGTGACGACGCCTTCGAGCACCATTCCGGGCTGAACGTCAGAGAGCTCGCGTACGGTCTCACTGAAGGATGGGGCGACGAACTTGTCGCGGGGATCGCGGCCGGGCTTCTTCAGTTCTTCGAGGATGTCGGCGAGAGTGAAACTACCCGCACTGATAGCGTTTTTGTTCACCTTCTCGAGCAGCTTCGGATTCTTGATGAGTTCTGGCACGGGCGTTGCGAGTGAGCTCGCGATCTGCTCGACGAGGGCGTAGGACTCGGGGTGCACGGCGGTGTTGTCGAGGGGCTGTTCGCCGTCGCGCACACGGAGGAAGCCGGCGGCCTGCTCGAATGTTTTGGGGCCGATGCCGGCGACCTCCATGAGCTGCTTGCGGGAACGGAAGCGGCCGTTGGCATCGCGGAAGGTGACGATGCTTTGTGCAGTGCGCTCGGTGATGCCGGCGACGTAGCGCAGGAGCGTCCACGAGGCGGTGTTGAGGTCAACGCCAACGCGATTCACGCAGCTCTCAATGGTGGCTTCGAGCGACTCCTGCAGCTGGCGCTGATCGACGTCGTGCTGGTACTGGCCGACGCCGATGGATTTGGGATCGACCTTGACGAGCTCGGAGAGCGGGTCTTGCAGGCGGCGTGCGATGGAGATGGCGCCACGCACGGTGAGATCGAGGTTGGGAAACTCCTGGCGGGCGACATCGGAGGCAGAGTAGACGCTGGCGCCGGCTTCGGAGACGGTGACGCGGAAGATGTCGGCGAGGCCTTTGGCCTGCAGGAACTCGCGGACGAAGGTGTCGGTCTCGCGAGAGGCGGTGCCGTTGCCGATGGCGATGGCGCGGATGGTGTGCTTCGAGAGCATCGCCGCGAGCTTGTCGTTCGCTTCGTTGGTGCGGCCGGTGTGCGGATAGATGACGTCCTCGGCGAGGAACTTGCCTGTCTCATCGACGACGGCGATCTTGCAGCCGGTGCGGAGCCCGGGATCGATGCCAAGCACGCTGATGGGGCCGGCGGGTGCGGCGAGGAGCAGATGCTGCAGGTTCTCGCGAAAGACATCGATGGCTGCGGTGTCGGAACGGCGCTTGAGCTCGAGGCGGATCTCGCCCTGGATCGAGGAGTTGAGGAGGCGCTTCCAGCAGTCTTCCATTGCGAGGGAAAGATGCGGCGTCCAGTCGCCGTCGGCGGTGGCGATGCGCGAACGGATGAGGCCGATGACGCGGGGCTCGTCCATCTCGATGAGCCAGTAGAGGACGTTCTCTGCCTCGCCGCGGCGGATGGCGAGCATGCGGTGCGAGGGGATCGTCTTCACGGGCTCGCGATACTCGTAGTACATCTTGAATTTTTCCTGCTCGTCCTTGGCGTCCATAGCCTTGCGAGCAATGATGATGCCTTCGTCGAAGAGGAGGGCGCGAGTAGCCTTGCGGACGGCAGCATCTTCGCTGATGCGCTCGGCGACGATGTGCCGAGCGCCTTCGAGCGCGTCCTCGATGGTGGGGACTTCCTTGGCGGGATCGACGAGCGTCTGAGCAAGCGCGATGAGATCAAGCGCGGCGGGCTGCTGGTTCCAGAGGTAGTCCGCGAGGGGCTCGAGGCCGCGCTCGCGGGCGATGGTGGCCTTGGTGCGGCGCTTGGGCTTGTATGGGAGGTAGAGGTCTTCGAGCTCGCTGCGGTCGAGCGTGGCGAGGATCTTGGCCTTGAGCTCGTCTGTGAGCTTGCCCTGCTCGGCGATGGAACTGAGGACGGTTTCGCGGCGCGAGACGAGCTCGCGGAAGTAGGTGATCTTCTCCGCGATGTCGCGGATCTGCACCTCGTCGAGGGCTCCGGTGGCTTCCTTGCGGTAGCGCGCGATGAACGGCACCGTCGAGCCCTCATCGAGCAGCGCCATCACGGAGCGAATGCCGGGGAGCGGAAGGTTGAGGGACTGGGCGATGTGGACGAGGAGTTGCGAATCGAGCAGTGTTGCTTCAGCCATGCCTCTTCATCGTAGCGAGTACGCGAGAGGAAAACGGGTCTGCTCGCAGGTTGAGCTGGAGGGTGGTCGAACGTCGATGCGTGTCGATGACCGCACACACTGGCACCAGCTCTTGGCCCGGAGGTGTCGAGACCGACCGGGTGTTGTGATGCAAATCACCGCGTAATACCGCGCTTCGTGTAGCGCTCCTATTACCGCGCAACTCGCGAGATATCCCCCTATAGAGGGTCGCGAAGGGATGGAAGACCGTCGTAGGATCGTGCTGAGGTCGCACGCCGGATGGACGCTCTCACACTACATCGAATCCACTTCGCCTTCACGATTACCTATCACTACCTCTTCCCGCAGCTGACGATGGGGCTTGCGCTGCTCATCGTCGTCCTGAAGACCATGGCGCTGCGGACCAACGATGAGCGCTACGACAATGCGGCCCGGTTCTGGGCGCGCATCTTCGCGGTGAACTTTCTGCTGGGCGTCGTGACGGGCATCCCGATGGAGTTTCAGTTCGGCACGAACTGGTCGGAATTTTCGCGGCGCACGGGTGGCGTGATTGGACAGCCGCTGGCGATGGAGGGGGTGTTCTCGTTCTTCCTGGAGAGCTCGTTCCTGGGGCTGTTCCTGTTCGGCGAGAGAAGACTGTCGCGGCTGGCACACTGGGGTTCAGCGTTCCTGGTGTTTGTGGGGTCGTGGATCTCGGGCTTCTTCATCATCGTGACGGACGCGTGGATGCAGCATCCGGTGGCGTATCGCCTGCTGCCGAACGGCACGTATGAGGTGAGCAGCTTCTGGGGGCTGATGATGAATCCCTGGGCGTGGCTACAGTACATCCACAACCAGTGTGCTGCGGTGGTGACTGCGGCCTTCGTCATGTCCGCTGTCGGCGCCTTCTATGTATTGCAGAAGCGGTCCGATGACTACGGGCGAATCTTCCTGAAAGTTGGCGTTGTCGCGGGCATCGTCTCGTGCATCCTGCAGATCTTCCCGACGGGCGATCTGCACGGCAAGTATGTGGCGAAGCATCAGCCGGTGGCGATCGCGGCGATGGAAGGACTCTTCCATTCCGAGAAGGGCGCGCCGATGGTGCTGATGGGCCAGATGGATGTCGAAAACCAGAAGATCGACAACCCGCTGGCCGTGAATGATGTGCTGAGCTTCCTGATCTATGGCACAACCAAGGCCGAGGTGCAGGGGCTGGACCAGTTCCCGAAAGACCAGTGGCCGAGCACACTGCCGCTGTTGTTTTACAGCTACCACATCATGGCGGGGCTGGGGACGTACTTCGTGGCGATCATGGCGCTCGCGGCGTTCCTGTTGTGGCGCGGTGTGCTGTATCGCACACGATGGGTGCTGTGGTTCCTGCTGCTCAGCTTTCCGTTTCCGTACATCGCGAATATTGCGGGATGGATGACAGCGGAGATCGGACGACAGCCGTGGCTGGTGTATGGGCTGATGCGGACATCGGAGGGTTACTCCAAACACATTGGCGCGGGGACCAGCCTGTTTACTCTGCTGGGGTTCCTGGGTATGTACAGCGTGCTGTCGATTCTCTGGATTGTGCTGGTGTATAACGCCATCCAGAAGGGCCCCGAAGATGCACCACACAGTGAAATACCCGGCACCCTGACCGGAGCCTGAGGAGAACATCATGGGATTGCTCTGGTTCTGGATCGTTGCGGTGATGCTGGCCGCATATGTAGTGCTCGATGGCTTCGACCTGGGCGTGGGCGCAATCATGCTGCTGGTGGCTCGAAGCGAGGAGGATCGCAAGCAGGTCTACCAGTCGATTGGCCCGGTGTGGGACGGCAACGAGGTGTGGTTGCTGGCGGCGGGAGGCACGCTGTTCTTCGCGTTTCCGCTACTGTATGCGTCGGCGTTCAGCGGCTTTTACATGCCGCTGATGATTGTGCTGTGGCTGCTGATCCTGCGTGGGCTTTCGGTGGAGCTGCGCGGCCATGTGCATGATGCGATGTGGCACTCGTTCTGGGACGTGGTGTTCGCGTTCTCCAGCGGTTTGCTGATCATCTTCTTCGGAGCGGCGCTGGCGAATGTGATCCGTGGCGTTCCCATTGGCCCGGACAACTACTTCTATCTTTCGCTGTGGACGAACTGGCGGACTGGGGAGCACCCGGGCATCCTGGACTGGTACACAGTGCTGGGGGGCGTGCTGGCGCTGTTGGCGCTGGCGCTGCATGGGTCGCTGTATCTTGCGTTGAAGACCGAAGGCGGTCTGCATGATCGCTGCTACGCGCTGGCGAAGCGGTTGGGCCCAGCGGTGGTGATCGGATGCATCGTGTCGATTCCCTTGACGGTGGTCGCGCGGCCGAACTCATTGGCGAATTACGAAAAACATCCGGCGGAGTTCCTCGCGCCGATCGCGGTGGCTATTTGCCTGGTACTGCTGCCCATTTTCATTCATAGGGGAAATGAGCTGCGAGCGTTCCTCGCCTCGTGTGCCCTGCTCACAGCGATGATGTGTGGCGCGGCTGCGGGGCTGTATCCTGTGCTGCTGCCATCGACGCTGGGCAGCCAGTCGGACATCACGATGGCGAACGCGCTGGCGGGGCCGCATTCACTGCGAGTGGGGCTGGTGTGGTGGAGCATCGGGATTGTGCTGGCGGGGGTTTATTTCACGACGGTGTACTGGCTGTTCAAGGGCAAGGTCAGCAGCTACGCGGATACGTACGGGCATTAGGGCATCAATGTGCAGTGTATTTTGGGGCGGGTCTGAAACCCTATCGCTTCAAAGCGGGACGTGTAGGCTTCCTATGCTGGCGCGCTCTGCATGCCATCACTGACGACGTCGTTGCCCGCTGCTATACTCGCCGCAAAATCGCTCGGACAAATCCTGTCTCCGTCGATTCTGCGAGGTAGACGTGTATGGCTTTCAAGCTTCTGATCAATAAAGAGCAGAAGACGGTTGACGCGGCCGACGACACGCCACTGCTGTGGGCGCTGCGCGATAACCTGCAGATGACTGGCACCAAGTACGGCTGCGGCGTCGGCTACTGCGGCGCGTGCACGGTGTTGCTGGACGGTCATCCGGTGCGGGCTTGCCAGACGACGCTCGCGACGGTCGGCGATAGCACCATCACGACGATCGAAGGCCTTGCGATCGGGGATGTGCTGCATCCGGTGCAGCAGGCCTGGGTGGATCTTGATGTGGCGCAGTGCGGCTACTGCCAGGCGGGACAGATCCTTGCCGCCTCGGCGTTGCTGGCGAAGACGCCGCAACCGACAGACGGGCAGATCGATGCGGCGATGAGCCTGAACCTTTGCCGCTGCGGAACGTACACGCGTATCCGCGAGGCGATTCATCATGCCGCGGGCAAGATCGTAGAGGGCTCCGGGACTTCCACGGCGAAAGGGGCGGGCAGATGAACAGCGTCATGACGATGCCGCCCCTTTCGCGCCGCAGCTTTCTGCAGATCTCGGCAGCTGCTGGCGGAGGCTTTCTGCTGGGTCTCTATGAGCCTATGGGCATGTTTGCGCAACGCCCTGGTGCGCTGAGCCTCGTGCCGAACTCCTTCATCAAGATCGCACCCGATGGCACGATCACGCTGAAGGCTCGCACCGCAGAGATCGGACAGGGCGTGAAGACTTCCCTTCCGATGATGATTGCGGAGGAGCTCGATGCCGACTGGGCGCACGTGAAGATCGAGCAGGCGGATTATAACGAGGCGCTATATGGCTCGCAGTCCGCAGGCGGAAGCACTTCCACGCCGAATGCGTGGGAGCCGCTGCGGCGGATTGGAGCGGCAGGGCGCGAGGTGCTGGTGTCTGCGGCTGCTGAGCAGTGGGGGGTGCCGGCGTCAGAGTGCTCGACCGAGCCTAGCCGCGTGGTGCATAAAGCTTCAGGACGCAGTGCGGGTTATGGCGAGCTTGCCGAGCGCGCGGCAAAGCTTACGCCACCCGCGTTGGACAAGGTGCAGCTGAAAGATCCGAAGGACTATCGCATCATTGGAACATCGCGCGTGAGTGTGGACGCCCGGGCGATCGCTACCGGCAAACCTATCTTTGGCATAGATACCCAGCTGCCAGGGATGCTGCATGCGGTGATCCAGCGCTGCCCGGTGTTTGGCGGCACGGTAAAGAGCTTCAACGAGGCCGAGATCGCAAAGATGCCCGGCGTGAAGCATGTGCTGTCGGTCGAGAGCACATTGTCCAACGATAGGGTGCTGCCGAATGAGTCGGGGCTGGAGCCGGGGGTGGCGATTGCCGCCGAGACGTGGTGGCAGGCACAGACTGCGCGCAAGGCGCTGAAGATCGATTGGGATCTTGGGTCAAGTGCGACGCAGAGCAGCGAAGGGTTTGCGAAGCAGGCTTCAGAGGCGTTGGGCAAGCCGCCGGTAAACACGCTGCGCGCCGATGGCGACGTTGATGGGGCGCTAAAGTCCGCGCATAAGGTCGTTGAGGCCGACTACACCTTCCCATTCCTTGCGCATGGCACGTTGGAACCGATGGGCACTACCGCGCAGTTCAAGGATGGCAAGTTGGAGATCTGGACACAGAGCCAGAATCCCGCACCGGGTGCGGCGGCTGTTCGCAAGACGCTGGGCATCGCAGATGGCGACCTGACGGTGCACATGATCCGCGCGGGAGGTGGCTTCGGACGCCGGCTGATGAACGATTACATGCTGGAGGCTGCATACCTGGCGAAGAAGCTCACGGGACCGATCAAGCTGACGTGGTCGCGTGAAGACGACTTCACGCATGATGCCTATCGCGCGGCAGGATACATGAACCTGAAGGCAGGCCTGGATGCTGACGGCAAGGTTGTGGCATGGCGGCAGCATCATGTGACCTTTGGTGATGGGGCTCGGTTTGCGGCTGGATCAGCCGTCGGTGCAGACGAATTCCCTGCTGGCCGTATCTCGAGCTATGGGCTATACCGCTCGCCGATTCCTCTACGCCTGCGCACCGGATGGCTGCGAGCCCCAGGCGCGAACGCGTTCTGCTGGGTCGGGCAGAGCTTCCTCGATGAGCTTGCGGTCGAGGCGGGGCGTGATCCGCTGGATGTACAGCTTGAGATTCGGAGCAACCCTTTGCTGCAGAACCCGCAGGCTCCGCCGAGCCGCAATCCCGCGGCCATCCTGATCCCTGAGAGGATGATGGGTGTGCTCGAGATGGTTGCGGAGAAGTCCAACTGGCGCAAGCGCTCAAAGCAACCCGACCGCGGGATGGGCATCGCAGCGTACTTCTGCCACCTTGGATACTTTGCAGAGGTCGCGGAGGTGAGCGTGGATGCGCGCAATCGCGTAACAGTGCATACCATCTGGGCGTGCGGCGATGTGGGCAGCCAGATCATCAATCCGCGCGCGGCGGAGAACCAGTGCTACGGCGGCATCATGGAGGGCCTCTCGATGCTGCAGCAGGAGGTCACGCTGGCCGAGGGAAAGGTGCAGCAGACGAACTTTCCGCAGCACCCGCTACTGCGGATGCGCCAGGCGCCAAAGGTTGAGGTCTACTTCCGCAAGACGGACTATTCGCCGACAGGGCTGGGCGAGCCTATGCTGCCGCCGGCGTTGCCTGCGGTGACGAACGCAATCTTTGCGGCAACGGGCAAGAGAATTCGTACGCTGCCGCTGCAGAAGAGCGGATTTTCGCTGGCTTAGATACGTTTGAAGGCGCAATGGCAAAGGCCAGCTCAATCGAGCTGGCCTTTGCGTTGTCCTGAGGCGCGGTCTTAGCGGATGACGGCAGCAGCGGTCCAGAGGAGCGGAGCCTGGCCATGGAAGTCGCCGGTCTTGCGCTTGCGGAGGAGATAGTAGTCGAGGTCGTTGAACTTGTTGGTGCCTTCGCAGGTGTTGGTCACGTCGAGGTTCTGGTCGACGTAGCCGACGAGGCCGATCCAAGCGCGACGGGCTGCGGCGGCGTACTGTGCGTGGTCCAGCCAGCCCATGCGAACCCCCGTGACCATGGCGTAGGCAAACATGCCTGTGCAGGAGCTCTCGGGCCAGGACTCTTCGTGGTCGATGAGCTGACGCCACATGCCGTCCCTGGTCTGGTAGCGCAGCAGCGACCCGAGCATGGTGCGATAACCCTTCTCGATGCGCGCGTGCTCGGGGTGGTCCTTGGGAAGGTCGCGGAGCATCTCGGTCATGCCGGCGGCAAACCATCCATTGCCCCGGCCCCAGAAGAATGGAACGTCCGGCGAGTGGAAGAAGAGGCCATTGGGCTGCTGCAGCTTGTCGAGGTACGCGGACATCTCGACGGCGGCGCGGTCGAGGTACTTCTTCTCGCCGGTAGCGCGATACGCCTGCAGCTGGACGATGGTGATCATCCACATGTCGTCGATCCAGAAGCGGGTCTCGTCGGTGAGACCTTTTATGTCGGGCTTGGCCCACTGCGCGTCGGCGTACTTGAGGCCTAGCTCGAGGAAGCGTTTGTCCCTGGTCTGCATATACAGCTCGAGTGGAAGCGAGCCGAACATAGACAGGTCGACGTGCTTGCCCGGCTCAGGCAGCCAGCTCGCGTCGGAGTTGAAGAGCGGCTCGAAACGGGCAGCCAGCTTGCCGACGAGGTCCGTATCGTTGGTGAGCTTGGCGATCTCCAAGGCTCCCCACCAGGCGCAGACCTCGGGATAGACGATGAAGTGCTGGTTGGGTACGAGCATGCGTGGCGACGCGAGAAAGTGCAGTGCGACGGCGGGACCCAGTTCCTTCGGGTCATAGCCCTTGGGCCAGTCATCGAAGGTTGTGCCACCGAGGTGCCCCGTGGGCTTGACGCCTTCATAAGAGGCGGCCTGGGCCGCGAGGGCCGAGGGCGCTGTGAGGCATGCGGCGGGGATCGAGATGAGGCTCTGGCCGAAGCGGCGGCGCGTGAGCTGATTCATGGAGGAGTTCTCCTGAAGGCTGGATCGTGTTCGGAGTGCAAACTATCGGGCGTGGAAAGTGCGCGAGCATCGTAACCGATTGGGCTAGCTGATGGCGTGAGTGGATTCTTTGGCGCTAGCTGATCGCTCCGAGTTTGCGGAGCTTCGCGGCCCAATGGGCGGTAGGACGAGTCTCACCCGGATCTTTGGGCTCAAGCGTGGCGAGTTGTACGGCGAAATTGCCGAGAGTTGAGCACTCGATTCCCGCGCGGATGACTTCTAATCCGGTGGCTTCGGCCGTGAGGCGATTGAGGAGCTGGTTCTGGCTGCCTCCGCCCATGAGGTAGAGCTTCGTAAGCTTCTTGCCGGTGATCTCTTGCACGGAGCGAAGCACCTCGCCATAGCGCGCCGCGAGAGAGTGAAACAGGAACGCAGCCACGGCAGGCGCGTCGGCGGGATGGGTGCTGAGTTCGGGAAGATTGCGGCGGTGGAGCTGCGCATTGATGCGCTGTGGCATACGACCGCTGAGGAGCAGATCGGGATCGTCGACATCGAGGACGTAGTCCGGTACTACGATCTGCGATGCGGCTTCGACCAGCGCGCCGATCTCGATCTTCTCGCCGTCCGCGGCCCACGTCTCCATGCACTGGCGGAGGAGCCACATTCCATTCACGTTCTTGTGGAAGCAAATCGTGTTATCCGCGCCGATGAGGTTGGTGAAGTTCTCATCGCGCGCACGTTGGGAGTTATTGGGTTCCGGCAGTAGCGTGCCGATGAGCGACCAGGTGCCAGAGCTGAGGTAAGCCCAGTCATCGCCGGCATCGGGGATGGCGGCGATGGCGGAGGCGGTGTCATGCGTGCAGGGTGCGATGAGACGCGTGTTGCGGAATGCAGGCAGTTCGGCGAGCGGGCCGGTGAGTTGACCGACATCGGCGCCAGGATCGACGAGCTCGGGCATCGCGGAGGAGGGGATGCCGAGCTCGCGGACGATCTCTTCGCTCCACTCGCCGTGGGAGGTGACAGAGGGCATGGAGAGGATCTGCGTATGGCTGGCGAGGGTCCGCTCCGAGACGGGACGACCGCCGAGAGCGTAGAGGATGTACTCAGGCAGGTTGAGCCAGGGCAGCGTGCGCAGCTCAGCTTCGTCGGCGAAGAGCTGGTAGGCGGTGTTGATGCGCAGGATGCCGATGCCGGTGATCTCGCGCATGCGCTCGACGCTGATGCGCGCGTTCAGCGACTCTTCGGCGACGACCGTGCGTTCGTCGCGATAGCAGAAGGGCTTGGCTGCGGGCTTGCCGTCGTTGCCGAGACGAACGTAGTCCACGCCCCAGCCATCGATGGCGATGGCTCGGACGCCTTCGGTGGCGATCTCGGCGCTGCGGCGGAGTCCGATGTCGAGGCCTGCGAGGATGCCTTCGAGGTTCCAGTGCAGGCCGTCGGCGGTCTCCGTTGCACTATTGGGAAAGCGATGCACGAGTTCGATGCGCGGACCGGCCGCGGTCCAGCGAAGCAGCGAGACGCGACAGCTCTCCGCGCCGAGGTCGATGGCGACGAGTGCGCGGGGATCGGTGGTGGGGTTCAGCATTGAGGTTGATGCCTCCGGGGTCTGCGCCCCTCGCAGTAGAGCCTGGCTTGCAACGAATGAGGTACGGGCCGAAGCCCGTACCTCTACTTTCGTAGTCGTGTGCGACGCGCGATCTAGCGCAGGAAGGCTTCGACGAGGCCACCGTCCACCGGAATCAGGTGACCGGTCGTTACCGGGGCCTTGGGGCCGCCGATAAACAGGATCGCCTCGGCGCAGTCCTTGGGGTCGATGGGCACATGCGTGAGCGTACGCCGAGCGTAGAACGTGGCGAGCTTGTTGCGAAGCTCGTCGTCGCTCTCGGCCTCCTCGAAGGGAATCTCATACTTCGAGAGCGAAGCTTTCACGCGGTCGCGCGGGAACATGGTGGAACCCTTGACTACGGTCGCGGGCATGATGCCGTTGACGCGCAGCAGCGGCGAGTAGGTCACCGCGAGTTCGCGCACGAGGTGCGAGAGCGCGGCCTTTGAGACGTCGTAGGCCTCGGAGCCCTTCTTCGCGACCACCGCGTTGGCCGAGCTGGTGAGCACGACGCTGGAGGGCAGGTCCTGCGGCTTGAAGACCTTGATCGCCTCATCGGTGAGCAGGTAGTTGGCCGTGACGTTGATCTCCAGCGTAAGCGCCCACTGACTGTCAGTGATGATGCCATCGGGCGAGGACGGGAAGATGGCCGCAGTGTTGATGAGCAGGTCGATGCCACCAAAAGCCGCGACCGCAGCACCGAGCGCGGACTTGATGAGGTCGCGCTTGCGGATGTCGATGGCCGTGGCGACGGCGCATTCCTTGCCGCCGATGGCCTTGGCTTCGTCGGCGACCTTCTGCGCAGCTTCCTGCGAGAGGTCGGCGACGACGATGTGGGCGCCGCGCTCTGCGGCTAGCAGGACGACTTCCCTGCCGATGCCGCTTGCGCCTCCGACGACGAGGACCACGCGGCGAGAAAGTTCCTTCTCGGGTGGCTGGCGGCGGAGCTTGGCCTCTTCGAGAGCCCAGTACTCGATGCGGAAGGCCTCGGACGGAGGCAGCGCGACGTAGTTCTGATGCACGGCGAAGGCCGAGGTAGGAGCCGCAGGGCCAGCTTGTGGAAGCTCAGGCGGGCAGGCATTGTCGTCCAGCGAGCCGGCGCCTTCCATCACGTGAATGGCGTTGGTGTAGAACTCGCCGGTGATGCGGGACTCCGCCTTGTTCTTGCCAAAGCTGAACATGCCGACGCCGGGCACCAGCACGACGGTGGGACTGGCGTCACGCATCGCAGGGGACTCGGGCAAAGCGTGAGCCTTGTAGTACTCGGCGTACTCGGCGCGGTAGGTCTCGAGCGCCTCGGCGAACTTGGCTTCGAGATCCTTGACCTCGGACGAGGGATCCCACTCGACGAAGAGCGGGCGGATCTTGGTGCGGATGAAGTGGTCCGGGCAGCTGGTGCCGAGATGCGCGAGCTGCTTCGCCGAATGCGAGTTGACGAAGTTGAGGACATCGGCCGAGTCGGTGAAGGTGCCGATGGAACGCAGTTTCTTCGAGACGCCACCGCGGATGATCGGCATCAGCTTGGTGGCGATGGCCGCGCGCTCGGCGTGGGTCTTGTACTTCGCTCCGCCGAATGCCGCGGGCTTCTTCTCGGCGTGACGCGCCAGGAACTGGCCGATCTGGTCGATGATGGTGATGGTGTTCAGGTAGGACTCGCGCTGCGTGTCGCCCCAGGTGAACAGACCGTGGCCGCCGAGCACGATGCCATCGCAACCGGGGTTGGCTTCGACGGTGCGCTTGAGCATCATGGCGAGCTCGAAGCCGGGACGCTGCCAGGGCACCCAGGCGATCTTGTGGCCAAACTCCTGGTTGAACTCTTCCATCTTCAACTTGCCGTTGGCTGAGGCCGCCAGCGCGATACCCCAGTCGGGGTGCAGGTGGTCGACGTGCGCTGCGGGAAGGAACGCGTGCAGCGGCGTGTCGATGGAGGCTGCGACGGGGTTCAGGCCGAAGGTGCAGAGCGGGTACATGCCCACGATCTCGTCTTCGAATTCGACACCGCGATAGGTGTTCTCAAGCGCGAACACCTTGTCGAGGTACAGGGTCGCGAAGCCGGCGCGCTTGATGGAGCCGAGATCGCCGCCGGAGCCTTTGACCCAGAGGACCTTCTTCGTCTTTCCATCCAGCGGGTCCATCTGGTCGAGCTTGGAGCTGGTATTGCCACCGCCGAAGTTGGTCAGGCGCAGGTCCGAGCCGAGCAGGTTGGAGCGGTAGCGAAGGAGCTCCGGGGCATCGAGCTTGGACGCGACCGCATCGTCCCAGCGGTCTTCGAGGAATCGCAGTTTCGGTGTATCAGCCATGATGGATCTTCTGTATCTCCGGTAGTCGGTTCAGGTCGCGGCGGGCGGCTTGCAGGGTTGCGCGCGCGAAGGCACCGCGAACCAGCATAGTCTCCGCCACACCAATAGGGCAATGATTTCTATAGGGACATTCTATCTTCCGCCGCGGTTGACCGGCCGGTTGCGGAGGGGGCCGAATTTCGCGCTGCGGAACGCTTGCGGGTGGGCTTCGCTTTGGGCTCTGCCACGGGCTCTTCGGTTGTGGACGAGCTTCCGCCGGCTTGGCCACCTCCGAGCAGGCCGACCATCTCCGGGCTGCGGCGCAGAACGTCCGCGGTGATGGCCCGGTGCTGCACGTAGTTGTACGGCGGGACGGTTTCGCCACGAAGAATAGCGAGGCCCAGCTCAATGAGGCGAGGGCCGTAGAGGTGCACCTCGTGGGAGATGGAGGCCAGCGCGGGGCTGTCCGGCTTTTCAATCTCACGGAGCATCTCGTCGACACAGTCGGAGCCGACGATGGCAACATGCTTTTCGCGGCTGAGCTCGCGGGCGGCAGCAATAGCTCCGAGCGCGGAGGTGTCGTTGGCAGCGGCGATGAGGATGTGTTTGTCCTTGGGGTGGCGCTTGAGGAACTCGAGGACGATCTTGTAGCTCGTCTCACGGAGCCCGCGGCCATCGACGCGCACGAAGGACTCGATGGGGACATCTGGCAGGCGGGCCTTGACGCCTTCCATGGCCCCGGTGATGCGGCTCTGGACGAGCGGGCCGGCCTCGTTAAGGTCCAGGCCGAGCATCCAGTCGACGTTGCCGCCCCAGTGATTGATGGCGAAGTCGGCGAGCACGCGGCCTGCCTCGAGGCCCGCACGGTAGTTATCGACGCCGAAGTAGGTCGCGTGGGGGTGCGGAATGTCGACGGCGATGAGGGGGATCTTGGCTTCGGCGATCTTGTCGGCGATGATGGGCGCGGCGCGCTGTTCGACCTGGAAGTCGATGACCAGGTCCACACGCTCCGAGATGAAGCGTTCGGCGTTCGCGATGGCGGTGTCGGCGTCGTAGCGGTTATCGAGGACGATGAGGTCGATGCCCACGGCGGCGGCGGCCTCGCGGAGGCTGGCGGTGACGGCCTGCGAGAAGGGCATCTCGGCGCTCTGGCCGCCGAATCCGAAGCGCAGCTTGCGGGGGCGCGCGACGTGGCGGTACTGGCGGTCACCAGTCTGGCTAACGTAGCCGCGATGAACCAGCGTCTTGAGGATGCGGTAGACGGTGGTCTTGGAGATCTTGGTGCGCTTGTGGATCGCCTCCAGCACCATCGGCTGGTTCTCGTTCTGCAGTAGCTCGAGGATATCGAGCGCCTTGGTCAGGACGGGGATCAGGTAGAGCCGCTTGGATTTGCTCTTGGGAGCCATGTCCACCTCCATCAGACGTTTCAATACGGGTACAAGGACGCAATCTGGGTCGAACCATTATCCACGGGCCGGACCTCTGCGTTCCGTAACGCGGACTTCCGGGCAATTTCCTCCGCTGGGGGCCGTTCTGAGAAAGACAAAGACCCCGCATCTCGTCGAGGTGCGGGGTCCGGCTTGCGTCAGCTTCTGCAACGCCACGAACGCGCGATCAAGCGTACGAGCTCTGGGCAGTCGCGTTCTTCTCTTTGCGCTCGGCGGTGATCTTTTCCATGTAGCCGCCGTCGCGGAGGGCTGCCAGCGGATCGGCGGGCAGGCCGCGGGCGGTGCGCCACTCGCGGACGAGGGGGCGGACGTCCGTCCAGAAGGCTCCGCGGTAGAGCTCTTCGGCTTCGACGAGCGAGCAAGAATCCTGGAGACCGGCAAGCTTCTCCTGGTCGATAAGCGCGGCCTTGGCGAAGAGCTCCTGCGCGGTGCCTACGGTCTGGACCATGGCTTCCATCTTGCCCTTGAGGTTGTGGCTCTGGTCAATCATGAACGCCGGGAAGCGCTTGCCGCCGCGGAGTGTCTTCTCCACAAGCAGTTCATTAAAGATGCGGAAGACCTGATAGGGGTCGATGGAGCCGATGGTGAGGTCGTCGTCGGCGTACTTGCGGTCGTTGAAGTGGAAACCGCCGAGCTGATTGCAGGAGAGCAGCCAGGCGACGACCTGCTCGATGTTGGTGGACTGGTAGTGGTGGCCGGTATCGACGAGCACGCGGGCCTGAGAGCCGGCGTCGCGGGAGAGCTCCATGGCCATGCCCCAGTCGGCGATGTCGGTGTGGTAGAAGGCTGGCTCGAAGGGCTTGTACTCGATGAGCATGATCTGCTCGGGCGAGAGCGCCTTGTGGGTAGCGCGGAGGACTTCCTTCATCCAGTCGATGCGGCGGCGGATGCTCTGGGTTCCGGGGTAGTTGGAGCCGTCGGAGACCCAGAGCGAGACCTCGGCAGAGCGGAGGGCTTTGCCGATCTCGACGGAATCGAGCAGGTGGGCGAGCGCCTGCTCGCGGACCTTGGCATCTGGGTTGCAGATGGAGCCGTACTTGTACTCGGCGTCCTGGAAGAGATTGGGATTGATGGAGCCGGGGCGGATCCCGGTGGCGGACTCGAGCTTTTGGATCTTGGGGACGTCGGAGGTGCCGTTGGGGAGGTCCCAGAGGACGTGCAGGGCCAGGGTGGGGGTCACGCCAGTGAGGCGATGGACCTCGGCAGCATCGGCGAATTTCTCCTCGATGGTGGAGGCGGCGGCGGGCTGCAAAAACTTGCCGAAGCGGGTTCCGGTGTTGGCGAAGCCCCACGAGGGGATCTCGATGAAGAACTCGTTCAGAGCCGCAAAGACTTTTTCGTCGGTAGCCGATGACATGGTGCAATTCCCTCGAGACTTGACAGCCCTCTATCGGGGCAGGCAGTTTTCCAATCGGAACTATAATACGTATTGAAACCAGCCACGAAAAGAACGTCCGCAACCGTCCGTGACCGTCGCCACGTCTGGCACCACCAGCGTCTCATGCGGCAGCATGGTTCCGGTAGCATGAGCACGCGGGAAAACGCGCGCTAGAACCACGCGCAGAACGCCTTCAACGCAGGACTCTTTAGAACGAGGACCACGAGTGAACCCGAATCCGTTTCTTGGTGTCATCTTCCACTGGATTGGGGGCTTTGCCTCCGCCACCAACTTCATTCCGTTCCGTGGAATCAAGCGCTGGTCTTGGGAGGTGTACTGGATTATCCAGGGCGTGGCGGCCTGGCTGATCGCGCCTACGGTGCTGGCGCTGATCTTTGTACCGCACCCGTTTGCGATCCTGGAGACGGCCTATGCCGTGGCGCCGGGGAACATTTGGTGGCCGGTGTTCTGGGGCCTGCTGTGGGGCGTGGGGGGACTGACCTTCGGCTTGGCGATCCGCTACCTGGGCCTGGGTCTCGGCTACGCGATCGCGCTGGGGTTCTGCACGGCGTTTGGGACGGTGATTCCGCCGATCTGGCACGGGCAGATGGGCGCGATTGCGCACTCGACCTCGGGCCAGATCACACTGGCGGGTGTGGGGCTGTCGCTGATTGCGATTGCGGTGAGCGGAGCGGCGGGAGCAAGCAAAGAGCGCGAGATCACTCCCGAAGAGAAGGCTGAGACCGGTGAGCGGGATTACTCGTTCGTCAAGGGCCTGGTCATCGCGATCTTTGCGGGCGTGATGAGCTCGTTCTTTGCGATTGGACTGGATGCGGGCAAGCCCATCGGCGACATGACGCTGAAGGTGCTGCAGGCCACGGGGCGCGCCCAGCTGTACTCGAACCTGCCGGTGCTGATCGTGGTGCTGTGGGGAGGGTTCGTCACCAACTTCGTGTGGTCGCTAATCCTGCTGGCGAAGAACCGAAGCTTTGCGCAGTTCACGGGCAAGCCGGGCGACAACCCGATGGGGACCTCGGCGGTGACGGGCGAGACGCTGGTGGACTTCGACCCGCGGGACTACATCGGGCACATCAACGGGTCGGTGCTGACGATGAACTACCTGTTCGCGGCGTCGGCGGGCATCATCTGGTACTTTCAGTTTTTCTTCTATTCGATGGGCCAGACGAAGATGGGCAAGTACGACTTTGCCAGCTGGACGCTGCACATGGCCAGCATCATCATCTTCGCGAACCTGTGGGGCCTGGCTCTGAAGGAGTGGAAGGGCACCAGCGGACGGACGCGGGGGCTGGTGTTCAGCGGGCTGCTGCTTCTGATTGGATCGACGGTCATCGTGGGGTATGGGAGCTATCTGGCGGCGAACGCGAAGTGAGGCACGTTGTACGTTATGCGTTCCATGTTGCATGTGGAACCGTTCGCACGACGTAGAACTTACGAATGCACAACGGAGCGGCATACGCGTAATCTCGCCCGGCACCGGTTACAAACAGTGGTAAAATCTACTGAGCATTCCAGCGATTCCGCGCCGCTCTTTCTTGTGGGTCGCCATGCGAAACCTCTGCCGCTTTGAGTGGCGCGAAAGACAGCTTCCCTACCGATGGCCGCATTCCTCATCACCCTTCACGTTATCGTCTGCTTGTTCCTCATCGGCGTCGTCCTGCTGCAGCAGGGCAAGTCGGCTGACATCTCCAACGCGTTCGGTGGGCAGGGTTCACAGACGGCGTTCGGCCCACGCGGTGCGGCGAACCTTCTGACGCGCCTCACGACCTGGTCGGCGGTCATCTTCATGCTGACTTCGGTCTCGCTGACCATCGTGCTCTCGCGCTCGACCAGCGGAAGCCGCTCGGTGCTCTCGAACATGACGAACAGCCAGAGCAAGAAGTAGGTTTCGTACCGGAACTTCCGGTGCACGATTGGCGCAGGCTCCTCGAGCCTGCGTTTTCGTTTGCGGCAAAGCTTTTGCCAGAGAAGGAGCGTCGATGATTCGTGAGACCTTTCCGGTCGGCCTACTGGGCTGCAACTGCACCATTCTTGGCGATGAGACCACGCGCGAGGCGATGGTGGTCGATCCAGGAGCGGATATCCCGCAGATTCTCGCCGTGCTGGCCAAGCACCAGCTGACGGTGAAGCAGATCGTGATCACGCATGCGCACTTCGACCACATTGCGAGTGCTCAGGAGCTGAAGGAGATCACCGGGGCTCCCATCCTTTACAACAAGGCGGACCTTCCGCTGGTGGCGATCATGGCGGAGCAGCCGACGTGGGTGGGGATTCCGAAGGGTGCGCTGGGTGAGCCCGATGTCCGGCCTCCGGACCATTCGCCCGAGGATGAGGAGCATGTGACCGCCGGCGGGATCGATGCGACCGTGCTGTACACGCCGGGCCATACCGAGGGCAGCCTGAGCTTGTGGATTCCGGCAGAGGGCCTATTGCTGGCGGGCGACACGTTGTTTGCCGGTGGCGTGGGGCGGACGGATTTTCCGGGCGGCGATACCGTCAAGCTGCTGGCGTCGATCAAGGAGCGCCTGCTACCGCTGCCGGGTGCGACGGTAGTGGTCCCGGGGCATGGGCCGGATACGACGATTCTCGAGGAGCGGATTTCAAATCCTTTTGTCGGCGAAGTTCTACGCTAAGCGGCAAAGAGAATGTCGCTGTAGAGGTGCGAGGCGTGAGGTAAGAGCGGGAGCGAGGTCTTCGGACAAATCGCTCAGCCGATGGGCAGGCGTTTGAGGCCTTCGTGCCAGACGTCCGGCGGGGTCAGCAGACTGAGGACACAGCGTCCTGCGCCGAGGCCGTAGAAGTCGCCGGGCTGGACGAGGACTCCGCAGTCGAGTGCGGCCAGAGCAAACTCCGCTCCAGCTACATCCCGTGGGACGCGGAGGATGGCGGTCCAGCCGCCTTCGAGCGGGAGCCGTTGCGCCTGGGTTCCCTTCAGCCTCAAGTCGAGGGATGTGAGGTTTTCCGCGACGCGGCTACGGATCTGCTGTTGCATGACGTGGCGTGCAGCGAGCCAAGGGCCTAGCGACCATTGCGTCGGCGCATTGACGGAGAGGAAGGTGTCGGCGATGATCTCGATCCGCTGCATGGCCTCGCGGACAAGCTCACGAGGGCCGGCCGCTGCAATCCACGAGAGCTTCATCTGCGGCAGAGCGCAGACCTTGCTCAAGCCGCTGAGGACGAAGGTGAGAGCTTCGCCGCCGGCCGTGAAGGTACGGGGCTCCGCACCGCCAATGAGGTAGTCGAGGAAGACTTCATCGACGATGAGTGCAAGCGAGTGCTTGGCGCAGAGAGAGTCGAGCGCGCTGCGCTCGGCGTCCGAAATTAGGCTGCCGGTGGGGTTGTTCGGATGGACGACGATGATGGCGCGGGTGCGGTCGCCGATGAGGTCTTCGAGAGCTTCGAGGTCGATGTGCCAGGCGTGGGCGCCGTCGGTGGTCGCTCCTGGGTCTAGCCAGAGGGGATACTCGCGCAGGCGCACAGCGTCGAGTTGGGCGATGTAGTCGAAGAGTGGGTAGCTGGGGCGTGCGATGAGTACCTCGTCGCCGGGATTGCAGAGCAGGCGAAAGAGGAAGCTGTAGGCCTCGCTGGTGCTGGTGGTGAGGCAGAGATTGGCGATGTCCAGCGTGACACCGTGGTCGCGATAGTAGGCGGCGACGGCCTCGCGGGCGTGCGGCATCCCGAGCGAGTCGGGTTCGTAGAGCATGGCGCTGGGGCTGGCTAGGGGGGCGAGCCATAGCGCGGGCTCATAGTCGAAGCCGCAGGTGGTCGGGTTGGAGGCGGTGAGGTCGAAGAGTTCGCGACCGTTGGCGCGAGCTTCGCGGGTCGCCAGCGTCATCGCGTTTTCTTCCAGCTCCCAGGAGGTTCGTTCGGAGAAGATCATCGGTTCCCTACAATGGTGTCACGATGCCGTCCCCCAAGCCCATTCGCGCGGTCCTCTTCGACTATGGCCAGGTGCTTAGTGCGCCTCCCGACCCGGCGGCGTGGGAGCGGCTGAAGGCGGTCTTTGGTGCGGAAGAAGCTCCGTTTCATGCGGCCTACTGGAGGCATCGGCACGATTACGACCGCGGCACGCTGAATGCCGACACGTATTGGCCAGCGGTGGCAAAGGATTTGGGACAGACGATCACGCCGGAGCAAGAACTGGTGCTGCGAGAGGCCGACACCGACCTGTGGACGCAGCTGAATGAGCCGATGGTGGCGTGGGCGCACACGCTGCCTGCGCTAGGGTTGAAGCGCGGCATCCTCTCGAACATTGGCGATGCGATGGAGGAGGGTGTGCTGGCGCGGTGTCCGTGGCTGCAAGCGTTCGACCACCATACGTTCTCCCATCGGCTGCGGATGGCCAAGCCCGAGGCAGCGATCTACGAACATGCGGCTGCGGGGCTGGGGTTCGAGCCGGAGGAGATTCTGTTCCTCGACGACCGTGCGGAGAATATTGCGGCGGCGCGCGCGGCTGGAATGCAGGCGATTCACTACACGGACCATGCGGCGTTTCTGCGGGAACTGGAAGCGCTGGGGCAGTTCTAGACTGGAAGAGCCGCCGCTTTGTAGTGCCAATTTGGGACGATTCCGAGCCTAACCGCACCTTCGTCTTAGCTTCGTACAGCGCGCCAGGCTCGATATGGATTCGTATGGAGCAAGGCCGCGGGCAGAGTGGAGGGCGGCCGCTCTGCGATGACCCTGCGAACCTGTCTGCACTCTATGTTGGGGCTGGCTTTCTGCGCTTTCCTCGCGACAGCGGGAGGCGACACAGTAGCGACTGCGCAAGCGGTGAACGCGACGCAGACGGTCACGGTGCAAGGACTGCGGACGAGTGCAGGCCACGGCGCGTTTCGCGCGGCGGCGTTCGGGCCGAATGGCAATCTTTACGTGCTGCTCGACCAGCATGATGGGATCCGGGTACAGGAGCTCGACCCAGGTGCGACGACGGTGCTCGCCCAGACGCAGCAGGGCGCGACGGGCGATGCGGCGCTGGCGATGTCGTTCGACCCGGCGGGCAATCTGTACGTCACCGGGACGACCTCCAGCTCGACACTGACGGGCACGAGTGGCGCGGTGTTTCCTACGCGCGCGGATAACTCGACCAACAGCTTCGTCGCGAAGTATGACGCGAACCTGAACCTGATTTTCCTGAGCTTCCTGGGCTCGCGCGCTACTGCTGCGGCCAGCGTTGCGGCCACGGCCGATGCGGTCTTCGTCACGGGCATCACCTTCAATCCGTCGTTCCCGGTGACAGCCGCGGGGCTGCAGCAGAGTCCGGCTTCGGGCTCGAGCGAGAACGGCTTTTTGGAGCGGTTCAGCGCGGACGGCGGGACGCTGGTGTATGCGACCTACCTCACGGGACAGAACGGCAACACGGTCCCTACCGCGATTGTGGCCGATGCCAGCGACGATGCGTATGTGGCGGGGGCGACGAGCTCGAGCGGCTATCCGACATTCGCGGCGCTGATCCCGCAGATGATTGGCGATACGGGGGCAACGTCGGGCTTCCTGACCAAGCTCAACCCGGCGGGTAGCCTGCTGGTGTTTTCGACTTTCATCCCGGGCGCCGGCATTACGGGCATGGCTCTGGATTCAGCGACCAACACGCTGCTGCTGGCGGGGAATGTGGCAATGGGTCAGTTCCCTGTTGCGACGGTTGCCTCGCCGCTGACCTCGGCGAGTTACCAGAGCATACTGCGGATTCCGGTCGACGGGCAGAGCGTGATGGGCTCAGCGGTGACGGTGCCTGGGAACGCCAGCTTCGTCACGCCGGGTCCGGCCGGCTCGGCGTGGGTCTCTGCGGCACTGACGACGCCGCTTTTTCCGGGAGCGACGCCGCCGGACTACGGCCTTGGCGACTCGGGGCTGCTGCACCTGACCTCAGTCTATGAATTCGACCAGACGCTACGCTTCGGCGGAGCGCCGACGGCCAATGCGAGCTACGTGACGCTGACCAGCGCGCCGGGAGCGCCTGCGGTGTCGGGGGCGAACGTCGCACTGCCGATGGTTGAGAGCCTTACGATGAGCGGGACGCTGGTCGCGACGCAGGGGTTTGAGGATCCGTTAGCGGGAACCCCGAACGCCGCGCTGCCGAGCACGATGCGCAATGCGGTGACCGGTGCAGGCTGCGGCACAGGGCAATGCACGGCGTCAGCAGGACTGCTTGCGGTGACAGAGACGGCAAGTTCGCAGGCGAGCTTGGCGCTGTCGGTGGACAGCCTGCCCAACCTGACGCTGAGGAACCTTGGGTCCGCGGCGGCGTCCGGGATCGCGATTACTGCGAGCGGGTATACGGTGTCCGCTACGAGCTGCGGCGCGACGCTTGCCCCTTCGGGCCAGTGCGCGATCACGCTAGGTGGCGGCGGTCCGGGGTCGGTGACTGTCTCGGCAGCCGGCAGTGGCTCGCAGACGTTCGCGCTATCCGCGACCACAGCGAGTAAAAGTCCGCTGGCGTTGAGCACGTACGAGCTCGACTTCGGCATTGTGGCCTCGAGTAGTTCCGCGGCCACGCAGACGTTGACGGTCACCAATTTGACGGCCACGCCGCAGAGCTTTCCGGTGAAGCGCGATGGCGGAGCGTCGAGCAATCCGTACACGCTAACTGCGAGTTCGAGCGACTGCGCGGCGGGATCACCTGCGGGTACATATATCGTGGCGGCTTCGGCGAGTTGCCACATCGTGTTCACGCTGGTGGCCTCCACCACTGGGGATGTCGGAGTGCGGCAGACATGGCTGGCCGGCACGCGCGATGTCGTGCTGACAGGCTGGTCGCAGGTGGGATCGCTGAATCTCTCCGCAGGGGAGATCGACTTCGGCGTGCAGTTTGCGGGAGCGGCGTCGATCCGCCTGCCGCGGTATCTCTATCTCTCCAACAACGGCAGCACGGCGATAGCTCACGCTATGGCGGGACTTCCGGCGAGTTCGCCGTTCACGGTCACGGACCTGTGCCCGACGGTGCTTGAAGCACGTACGGTCTGCCAGATCGCGATTGCCTACAGTTCCTCGACGGCGCCGAGCGATGACACCGCGACGCTGAACCTGGACCAGGGGCTTAGCGTGCAGATCACGGGTCAGACGCTGCCGCAGCAAGGCACAACTGGCACCTCGGCGAACCCGAGTCTAACGGTGAGTCCGGGGACGATCACCTTCGCTACGCCGGTGGTGACTACGGGATTTTCGACGAGCACGCAAACGGTGACGGTGAGTAACTCCGGCGTCGTGCCGCTGACGCTGGGGATTTCGATCAGTGGTGACTTCACCATGGCAACGAGTTGTGGAGCGACACTGGCGGGCGGTGGGAGCTGCCAGGCTCTGATCACTTTTGCGCCATCGCAGCCGGGCTCGCGCAGCGGCCTGCTGAGCATTTCGACGGGGAGCACGTTTGCACCGACCGACGTGGCACTTTCGGGGACGGGACTGCCGCTGCTGCCGGCCAACAACGGAACGCTGAACCTGGGGCAGACGTACGTGGGTGAACCGCTGATTGCGTGGTACCAGGTGCAGCAGCCGCTGACCACACTCACGGTCGCGAGCAGCAGCTCCCAGTTCGGCGTGGTGCTGGAGCCGAACACAGGGAGCGTGCCCGGGAATATTTCTCCGACAGCGTTTGCACAGACGGCAACGGGTGCTTGCAACGGATGCTACGTCGGGGTGCGTTTCCTGTCGTCGACTGCAGGCGCGCAGACGGGATCGCTGACGATGTCGACCGTTGCGGGTGGAAGCCCTTACGTCGTCGCATTGGCGGCTACGGCGATGCCGGTGCAGGGGATGCTGCTCTCTCCGATCGTGGAAGACTTCGGTCCGGTGGCGGTGAACAGCAGTTCAGCGCCAGTGGTGTTCACGCTGGCGAATCTGCTCGCTGCAGCGGCTACGGCGAACGTGCAGACGGTGATCGCGAGCGGCGACTTCCGTGTGGCGACGAATCAGGCAGGAGGTGCGGCGTGTTCTGGTGCGCTGGCCGAGACGGCTTCGTGCTTCGTCGCGGTGCAGTTTGCGCCGACGAGTATGGGGGATCGCACGGGGACGCTGACGATCACGACCGATCAGGGCACGGTGATCGCCAGTCTTACGGGTTTTGGCCTCGCCGACCCGGGATTAGCGCTGAATCCCGATGCGCTGGCGTTCACGAACGCGCCGAACAGCACGGCGACGCAGCAGGCGATTACGCTGACCAATACCGGCACGGTAAGCCTGGGCATCGGGACGCCGACGGCGAGCGATCCGAGCTTTAGTCCCAGTTCTAACTGCGCCACGCTGGCGACGGGTGCGACCTGCACGATCACGGTGACGTTCGTGCCGCAGCCGGCTCCGGTGAATGCCATGCTCTCGATCCCCGTGACCTCGACCGTAAACGGGCAGACGGTGACGACGAGCTATCCGGTGCCGCTGACGGGCGGCTACACCACGCAGCAGGCGGGACTGGAGCTGGTGCCGGGGCAGGTGAACTATGGAGCGGCCGCGACGGGAGCTCCAGGCTCGACGCGGACGTTTACGCTGAACAACCTGACGGCGAAGGCGCTGGTGGTGTCGTTCACTGTGCCGCGGGACTTCCCTCTTGATGCCACAGCGCCGTGCGCAACGCTTGCAGCCAACGCCAGCTGTTCCTTCGCTGCGGACTACCTTCCAATGACGGCGGGGCCACTGACGGGGACGATCTTCGCGAATGGTACGCCGACCGATGGTTCGGTTGAGGTGCAGGCGCTTTCCTACCTGCAGGGGTATGGCACAGGAGGCGCG
Organism: Bryocella sp.; assembly: GCF_058498515.1. Lineage (NCBI taxonomy): Bacteria > Pseudomonadati > Acidobacteriota > Terriglobia > Terriglobales > Acidobacteriaceae > Bryocella > Bryocella sp. Next base: position 16,818 of record NZ_JBMHYI010000067.1, on the reverse strand, counting down.
ACGCTGAGCCTGACTGGCAACCTGACTCCGGGCGCACCACTGAACTTCGGCCAGGTGACGAGCGGGCAGTCGACCTCGCAGACCCTGACGGTGACGAACACGGGGACAGGATCGCTGAATGTCCGGCGCGTTGTCAGCCAGCCTCCCTTCCTGGGCACGACGACCTGCGGCAATGCGCTGGCTGCGGGCGCGACCTGCACGGTGACACTGACCTATGCGCCGATCTATGAGGTGGCGACGGGGAGCTCTGCCGGGCCGCGCAACGATGCAGGGATGCTGACGATCGAGAGCGATGCGGTGTCGAGCCCCGATGTTCTCGCGCTCATCGGGACGGCCGGCCCTATCACGTCGCCGGGGCCTTCGAGCGGGGCGCAGGTGGCTGCCTATTCCCTCTCCGAGCAGGCGCTGACCTTCCCGCCGACGGGCATCGGCAATGCCTCCGCGACACAGACGGTGACGCTGACCAACACGGGCACGACGCTGCTTAGCGTCAACGGGATCATTGCGCCAGCTGACTTCACTACGACCTCAGGGTGCGCTACGGTGTTGCCGGGAGCGTCGTGCAATCTCTCCGTGACCTTCACGCCGACGACGGCCAGCACTGCGGCGATGCGGGCCAATGCGATCGAGATCAGCACCAACGCGACGGCGGCGCTGGACTTTATCAGCGTGGTCGGGACAGCGGGAACGTCGCAACTGCAGCTAAGCCCCACGACTGTGCAGTTCGGCACGGTCGATGTGGGATCGACGGGAACAGCGACGGTGACGGTGACCAACGTGGGCACGGCGCCGGTGATCTTCTACGGCGAGACTGCGACAACGGGCTTCACCGCCAGCGCGGGGACATGCCCGCCCGCGGGAGGATCGCTGGCGGTGGGCGCGAGTTGCACGGTGAGCGTCAGCTTCACGCCGACGGCGGCGGGGATGGCCACAGGGACGATGAGCCTTTCGAGCAGCGCAGGCAGCCAGCCGCTGACGGTGCAGCTCACCGCCACCGCTGCGGAGGCCTCGATCAATGTCACTCCAGGAGCACTGAACTTCGGAACGATCACCGTGGGCGCTTCGGGCTCGCTGTCACTAACGGTGACCGACACGGGCTCGGCACCGCTTCTGAACATTGCCTCTACAATCTCGGGGAGCAACGCCGCCAACTTCGCTGTCACGGCACCGTGCCCGGCGGCGCTGCAACCGGGGACGTCCTGCACGCTGAGCGTCAGCTTCACTCCCACATCAGCTGGCGCGGATTCCTCGACGCTGAACCTTTCGAGCAGCGCGGGCAGTCTGCCACTCACCGTACAACTCACCGGCAACGCCATCGAGGGCACGCTCGCTGCCGCTCCCGCTGCGCTGAGCTTCGGGTCGATCAATGTTGGCTCTTCCGGCACGGTGCTGTTGACGATGATCGACACAGGCTCGGCCCCGGTCACAAACATCGCGGCCTCAGTCTCTGGAGCGAACGCGAGCGACTTCGCCGTCACGACGCCCTGTGCAGGGACCCTCCAGCCGCAAGCATCCTGCACAGCGGTGGTGAGCTTCCTCCCCTCCGCAGCTGGAGCACGCACAGCGACACTCACCATTACCAGCTCTGACCCCCACGGCCCCACGATCATTCCTCTCAGCGGAAGCGGCACTGGAGTGGCTCTCGGGGGGTCGTTCGTGCTCACAGTCGGTAGCGGACAGACGTCCGCATCGGCGACGGTGGCGAGTGGATCGCCGGCAGTGTTCCCGCTGACGCTGACGCCGGTGAACGGATTCACCGGGACCGTGGCTCTGACCTGCACTGCGGTGAATCCAGGGCAGTATGCTACGTGCTCGATTACGCCTTCGGCCTTGACGATCACGGGTGGAACGCAGCCCTCGACGGCGACGATCAACACGATCACAAAGCTCGCGGGGATGCGGAGTCCAGGGTGGGTGGTTGGGCTCACCACGGTGCCGGTGGTCGGGCTGCTGTTGCTCGGAGGCGTGCGGCGGCGGCGCTCGCAGATGGCGGCGCTGCTCTTGCTGAGCGCACTCGGCCTCGGCCTGATGGGTTGCGGCGGGAAGGCGGCGCCGGTGACCGGAGGTGGCGGCACGGGCGTGCTGGACACTCCGGTAGGCGCCTACCAGTACGTCGTCACGGCGACATCGACGAGTGGGCCGACGATCACCTCGAGCGTGACGCTGAACCTGACGGTCCAGTAAGGCCGTGAGACCTCAGTAGACGTCGGGCTCTTCGACGGCCAGTTTGGTCGCATTCGCGGGCTGGGCGAGCGGTATCGGCTCCTGGCCGACGATCTCAATTCCGAAGCCGTGCAGCGCTGGTACGTGCGTGGGGTGGTTGGTGAGCAGACGGATCTTCTTGACGCCGAGGTCGGAGAGGATTTGTCCGCCGAGACCTACCTGGCGAAGCACGCGGAGCTCGCGCGAGTCGCGCTCGACCGGGGCGGATGCTGCCTGCGCGCCAGTCTGGTGAAGGATCAGGCGGTTGGGCATGGGGTTGCGGTCGATGCCGAAGCCACGCTGCGTGTGATGCAGGTAGAGCAGGATGCCGTGGCCGGACTTGGCGATGGCTTCCATGGAGGCCTCGACGGTGGCGCGGCAATCGCAGAGCGTGGAACCGAAGACGTTCCCGGCGAGGCAGTGGGTGTGCACGCGTACCAGGACCGGTTCGCCATTCTTCACAGCCTCGGCTATATCACCGTAGATGAGCGCGACGTGGGACTCCGCTCCTTCGGCGGCTTCGGCGGGCGCCATGCCGGGAGAGCTGTTGTAGGCGATCATGCGGAACTCGCCATGCTCAGTGGGGAGCAGACCTTCCCCAGCGCGGGTGACGTAGCGCTCGTGCTGCAGGCGGTACTTGATGAGCTCGGCGACGGTGACCATCTTGAGGTCATGTTCGCGGCAGAACTGGACTAGGTCGGGCACGCGCGCCATGGTGCCGTCGTCGTTCATGATCTCGCAGATGACGCCGGCAGGGATGAGCCCGGCGATGCGCGCGAGATCGACGGAGGCCTCGGTCTGGCCGGCGCGGACAAGAACGCCGCCGCGGCGGGCGCGCAACGGGAAGACGTGGCCGGGGCGGGCGAGGTCGGTCGGCGAGGTGCCGGGCGAGATGGCTACCTGGATGGTGTGGGCTCGGTCGGCGGCGCTGATGCCGGTGGTGACGCCCTCGCGGGCCTCGATGGTCTCGGTGAAGGCGGTGCCAAAGCGCGAGGTGTTGTCCTGGGTCATCGGGGAGAGACGCAGGAAGTCAGCTCGCTCCTCCGTGAGCGTGAGGCAGATGAGGCCGCGGCCAAACTTCGCCATGAAGTTGATCGCCTCGGGAGTGCAGAACTCGGCGGCGAGTGTGAGGTCGCCTTCGTTCTCGCGGTCTTCATCGTCGATGACGACGACCATGCGCCCGGCTTTCATCTCTGCTACGACCTCAGGGATGGAGGAAAAGGGGGACTTCGGCGAATCGGGCATGAGACTACCTTCCTTGCCGGCGGACAGAGCGAGCGGAATTGCTCAAGCGCGGTCTCGCGGGCTGTCTAACGCTCCTTAGGATAACCAACCGAGGCGGAAAGATTCTTGAAGAGTTCAGGCGCACTGGTTCAGCGAGTTGAGGCGGGAACGGGCTTAGCAGCTGCGTCGCGACCGAGAAGTGTGACGAGTACGCCGGCGATGATGACACCGCAGGCGACATATTGGTGGCGCGAGAGGGTCTCGCCCGCGAGGATTGCGCCGAGGATGAGGGCGAGGACCGGGTTGACGTAGGCGTAGCTGGCGACGCGCCCCGCGGGCTCCCGATGGAGGAGGTAGACATAGGCGCTGAAGGCCAGCAGCGAGGCGAAGAGGATGAGGTAGGCCATGCTGAGGAGAACCTTAGGCGTGAAGGCGGCGAGGGAGACGCGGCCCCACTCCTGCGTCACGCCGGATAGGGCCAGGAGGGCTAGGCCGCCGGCCGTCATCTGCCACCCAGCGCTTACCGGGCGGGAGGTGGGCATCGTGAGGCGAGTGCTGAGGACGGTACCAAAGGCCCAGAAGGTAGCAGCGAGGATGCCAAACAGGACGTAGCGGTTGAGGCCTTCGCGGTTGACGAAGAAGTTGGGCGGGAGGCTGAGGGCGATGACTCCTCCGAGACCGAGAAGCAGGCCGAGGCCGGTGGTCAAGGTCATGCGGACGCGGCGGATCCAGAGCCACTCGAAGAGGAAGATCTGCGCGGGGATGGTGGCGGCGGTGACGGCGGCGAGGCCGGAAGGGAGCTTCTGCTCGATCCAGAACAGGAGGGCGTAGTCGCCGACGAAGAGGATGAGGGCGACGACGATGAGGTTTCGCCATTCGATGCCGCGTGGCTGAGGCAGGCGGCGGGCGAGGCCGAAGAGGACGAGCAGCAGTCCCGCGAGGAAGAAACGCACGCCAGCGGCAAAGATCGGCGGAACCTCCGCGACGACGATGCGGATGGCGAGGAACGACGCTCCCCAGAAGAGATAGATCGCCGCATAGGCGAGGAGGCGCTGCATGAAGGGATTGTAGGGGCGAATCTGTGTGGCCCGGGCGATCACCGTAGAGCCAGAAAAGAAAAGACCCCGCCGGTTGGGCGGGGTCGGTAAGTTCCTGTGAGGCGTGTCGGTCGAGCCTAGAGCGTCGACTCGATCTCGAAGCCCCAGGCTTCAAGTAGCGCTTCAGGAATGTACTTGGAATTCTTGTTCCGGCGGGCCCACTCGCGGAGGCGAGTCGAGCGGACGTACTGGTCCGGGGTCAGCTTGTACTCCTTCACGATCTGCTCGAAGGAGGTAACAGTAGGAACGACGGGGCCGATCGGTTCGGGCTTGCCCCAGTTGGGATTGCCACGGCGCTTTGCCAAGTCTTTGGGTCCTTTCCACGCCCAGGGCCATCGCCCGGGCGAACACCTTAGTTTACCACGGTTTTCCTCGATTTCCGTGGGTTTGGGCGTCAGGGCTCCAAAACAGAAAAGCCGCCGGCCCTCGATGAGGGCCGGCGGCTTTCCGTTGCTTCTTAGTGGCGGAGGGCGGTGGGGTACCACTTCTCCAGGTCATCGTGGAACTGGTGCAGCGCGTCGACGTTGAGGTACACCATGTGACCGGCCGGGTAATAGCCGAAGCTTACGTTGGTCTTGATGTTGTCCGGCAGCATCATACCGGCCAGATCATGCTCGGTCCCGAAGAACGGGGTGGCGAGATCGAACCAGCCATTGCCCGAGAAGACCTTCAGAGCCGGGTTCTTGCGCATCGCGTCCGCGAGGTCGATGACGGTGTCCGGCATGGGCATACCCTGGCCGCCGCCACCGCCGCCGAAGCCACGCATACCCGAAGGGCTGTGATGCATATCCCACTGGGCGCGCGCGCTGAGCAGATAGGGCTCGGAGCTGGTCCAGTTGAGCTGCGTCTGAATGTAGGTGTGGAAGGCGTCGACGAAGGGACCGGAGATGCCGGTGTCCGAGGGGTCGAAGCTTGCGGTCTCCTCGATGCCGTCCGTGTCCGGACCGACGAAGCGGGCGTCGTAACGGCCCATCAGCTGTTCCTGGTCACGGAGCAGTTCGGCGCGGTAGGCCGAGGCCTCGATGCGAAGGTTGGACTTCTTCACATAGTCGACGCTGAGGCCGGTGAAGGCAGCGACCTTCTCGGCGACGGCGTCGAACTCGGCCTTGGGCAGCATGTCGCCCTGCTCAAGGGCGGTCAGGTATTCGCCACGGGCGAAGACGCGGGCCTTCTGGACGAACTCGGGCATCGTGCCAGTGTGCGGCACCTTATTGTGATACCAGGCGATGGCGGCATAGCTGGGCAGATAGGTAATCGCAGCAATGTCATAGCCGGGAGCCCGCATGTAGTAGTTGAGGATTGAACTGAGCAGAACGACGCCGTTGAACTGGACGCCATCGTTGTTCAATGCGGCGACGAGTGCGGCCGAGCGCGGGGTTCCGTAGCTTTCCCCGAAGAGGAACTTGGGCGAGTTCCAGCGCTTATTGACCGTGATGTAGCGCTCGATGAACTTGCGGAAGGCCGCGACGTCCTGATCGACACCGGCGACGTCAGTTGCCTTCCCCTTGCCTACGAGGCGCGAGAAGCCGGTCATGGGAGCGTCGATGAAGACGAGATCGGACTTGTCGATGAGGCTGTACTCGTTGGTGACCCAGGGATGCGGCGCCGGACGGGTGGCCTTGGGGCTGTCGGTCTCGACGCGCACCGGGCTGAAGGAGCCCATGTGCAGCCAGATGGTCGCGGAACCGGGGCCGCCGTTGTAGAAGAAGGTGACGGGGCGGTCTTTGGACTCGACTCCATCCTGGGTATAAGCAACGTAGAAGACGCTGCAGATGGGCTTGTCGTCGTTGCCGTTGACGAGCAGGTTGCCAGCGGTGGCAGTGTAGTGGATGGATTTCCCGCCCGCACTCCACTCATGCTGCGTCTTGATGGCCTCTTCAGGCGGGATAGGCAGGCTGGGGGTATCGCCCTGGGCCGGAGCGTCCGCAGCGGCAGCAGCGCGGTTGGGGCGCTGGGCAGACAAGGGCAGGCAGATAAGGCCCAGAAAAGCAGGCACAAGTGCGGCGGATAGCAGGCGACGCATGACGTACGGCCTCCAAATGGAGTTGAGTTGAGTGATGAGGAGTTGACGGATGATCGTGCGCAGGAGTCTCAAGTTGCGGCGTGAGGGCTCATCTCGCGTTGTTCATCTTCCCTGCCCTGTGGAGATGCGGTACCTAGGAACGGCAAAGAATATGCGAAGATTAGGCCAGACCGATGCCTCCCGATACGACCCTGACCGAACTAAGCGAATTGCTGCACCGTGTCTTCGGGCATCGCGAGTTCCGGCCGCATCAGCAGAAGGTATGCGAGGCTGCAGCGAGCGGCCGGGACGTGCTTCTGGTGATGCCGACAGGCGCGGGCAAGAGCTTGTGTTATCAGCTTCCAGCGCTCGCTCTCGGGGCGCATGGGGATGTTGAGCAGGATGCCTTTGAGGCTCCTGGAGAACATCGTCAGCTCGAGTCCGGGCGTCTGCGTCCTCGGACGGGACTGGTGATCTCTCCGCTGATTGCATTGATGGACGACCAAGCGACAAAGCTGGAGCAGCTGGGGCTGCGGGTGGGGAGGGTGCATTCGGGGCTGGACCGCGAACACGCCCGGGCGGCTTGCCGCGCCTATCTCGATGGCGAGCTGGATTTCCTGTTCATTGCGCCGGAAAGGCTGCGGGTTCCCGGGTTTCCCGAAATGCTGGCGCGTCGCAAACCGGCGTTGATTGCGATCGACGAAGCGCATTGCATCTCGCAGTGGGGACATGATTTTCGGCCGGACTATCGGACACTGGGCCAGCATCTCCAGGCCCTGCGGCCGGCGCCGATCATTGCTCTGACCGCGACCGCTACGCCTGAGGTGCAGAAGGATATCGTGCGGCAACTGGCGCTTGAGGATCCCGCGATCTTCATCACCGGCTTCCGGCGAACCAACCTTGCGGTTGAGGTCATTGAGCTGTCGAAGCCACAGCGCGCGGAGTATGCGACCAACCTCCTGCGCGACAAGGGTGCGAGGCCGGCGATCATCTACGCCGCCAGCCGCAAGCAAGCCGAAGAGCTGGCCAGCAAACTGGGGTCGCACTTCCCTTCCGCCGCGTATCACGCGGGGCTCGACCCGGCGACGCGGGAGCGGGTGGCGCGGGCGTTCTCGTGCGGTGAGCTCGACGTCGTGGTCGCGACCGTGGCATTCGGCATGGGCGTGGATAAGGCGGATGTGCGCACGGTGATCCACGTTGCGCTGCCTTCGACCGTTGAGGCTTTCTACCAGGAGATTGGGCGCGCGGGGCGTGATGGCAACCTGTCGCGTACGGTGCTGCTGCACAGTTTCGCGGACCGCAAGACGCAGGAGTTCTTCCTCGAAAAGAGCTACCCGGAGGTTCGGGAGCTGGAGCGCGTGGCCGCGATGTTGACCGATGAGCCGGTGGCGATGGAGTCACTGTGCAAGCCCTTGCGGATGGACCTCGAGACGGTGCAGCGGACGATCGAAAAATTGACTGGAAACGGCGTCGCCTATGTGGAGATGAACGGCGAGGTGCGGCGCGCTGCGGAGCCTCCGCGGGCGATGCGCTGGACCGCCGACTACGAGATGCAGGTGGCGCACCGGCGCTCTCAGATCGACCGCATGATCGCCTTCGCCGAGAGCAGCGACTGCCGCATGGCCGCTCTGGTGCGGCATTTTGGCGATACGAGCGATAAGGTCGTCAGCTGCGGGCTATGCGATATCTGCAAGCCGAACGAAAGTTCGATGCGTGTACCGACGCGCGAGGAGCTGGGCTGGATGCGGCAGGCGCTGGCATCGCTTTCGTCGCGCTCGACCTCGACCGGCAAGCTGTTTACGGAGGTTGCGCCGAGGAGCGACCGCAAGGACTTCGATCGCATGCTGGATGCGCTGGCTCGCGCGGGGATGCTCACCATAGCCGCCGACAGCTTCACGGCAGAGGACGGCAAAGAGATCAACTACCGCAAGGCGACGATCACGTATGAAGGACGGACTTCGGATGCGGCGGACCTCGATCTCGTGCGGCTGCGAGATGAAACGTCCGGGCTGACGAGTTCTCCGACCCGCAAGCTCTCGCGCACCTCCGCTCAAAAGAGCGGCGACAGGGTCACCGCTCCGGCCGCGGCTGAGGTGGAGATGAATCCGGAGCAGAAGGCGCTCGAGGACAAGCTGCGCCTGTGGCGTCGCGATGAGGCGAAGGCTGCGGGGCGGCCTTCGTTCTTCGTGCTGGCGGATTCAGTGCTGCGATCGATTGCGTTCTCTGGGCCGAAGTCGATTCCAGAGCTGGAACGGATCAAGGGAATTGGGCCGGAGAAGCTGGATCGCTATGGGGCGGCGATCGTGGGGCTCTGCCGCGAAGCATAGTTGACCGTTCAATCTCATCCTCGTGACGTGCGGGAATCGCGGGAATGAGATGATAGTCGCGATATGGACACCAACGTTTTCGGCGTAGCGATTCTCGCGGCAGGCAAAGGCACACGGCTCAAATCAAAGCGTCCCAAGGTCCTCCATGAGATCTGCGGGCAGTCGCTGCTAAGTCATGTGATCATGGCGGCGAAGTCGGTGGCGCCGGCGGAGCAAATCTATTGCATCATCGGCCACGAGGCGGACAAGGTTCGCGCGGCGGTTGAGAGCTCCGGCGTGCGCTTCATTCTGCAGACCGAGCAGCGCGGCACCGGTCACGCGATGCAGATCGTCAAGGAGGAGTTCGGGCGGCTGGCAGCAGCCGGCGAGACGCTTCCTGAACACCTGATGGTGTTGTCGGGAGATGTTCCACTAATCCGGCCAACGACGCTGGAAGCTCTGGCGAGCTTCCACCTGAGCGAAGACGCGGCGATGACCATCCTCACGGCCGAGCCGCAGGAGCCGTTCGGGTACGGGCGCGTGATCCGCAAAGGCGGCCAAGGCTCCGAATATGACCGTGAAGGCCGGGAGGCTCCGGCAGCGACTGATCTCGTCGAGGCCATTGTGGAGCAGAAGGACTTGCAGCCGGAGCAGCGTGGCGTGCGCGAGATCAACTCCGGGATCTACTGCTTCCGGACGTCGGCGCTGTTCAATTACCTCGATCGACTGAGCACCAACAACGCGAACGGCGAATATTACCTGACCGACGTTGCGGGCCTGATGGTTGCCGAGGGCCTGCGGGTGGTAGCGTTGAAGGCGGAGAGCGTGGATGAGGTACTCGGCGCGAACACCATCGCCGAGATGATGCACCTGGATGCGGCGATGCGGCGGCAGGTTGCGGGGCGGCTAATGGCTCAGGGCGTTACGATCTTCCGCCCCGATACCTGCGTGATCGACGCCGAGGTGGAGATTGGCGCCGATACGGTGATTGAGCCGTTCGTGCAGATCCTCGGCAGCACAAAGATCGGGCCGGATTGCCGCGTTCGCTCCTACTCGGTCCTCAGGGACTCCGTCATCGGTGCGGGAACGCTCATCCGCAACGGCGTCATCATGGAGGAGGCCGTGATCGGCGAGGCGGCGCTGATCGGGCCCTACACTCACATTCGCCCCGGCAGCGAGATCGGCGACTCGGCGCATCTTGGCAACTTCGTCGAGACCAAGAAGGTGCGCATGGGCAAAGGCTCCAAGGCGAATCACCTGAGCTACCTGGGTGATGCCATCATCGGCGCGGGCGTCAACGTGGGCGCGGGAGCGATCACCTGCAACTACGATGGCGTGCACAAGCACATGACGACGATCGGCGACGCAGTGTTTGTGGGTTCGGATTCGACGCTGGTAGCGCCGATTACTGTTGGCGACGGAGCGTACATCGCGGCGGGTTCATGCATCACAGACGATGTGCCCGCCGGCGCGCTGGCCCTGGGCCGCAGCCGCCAGGTGACCAAGGACGGCTGGGCGGCAGCGAAAAAGGCCGAGAGCGACGCTGGCAAGGTGACATCGGATCCGGCTGTGGATGCGGTTAAGGGTAAGGTCTAGCGGTTCTCGCCCGTCGCTCGCGACTTCGGCAGGAGGATGGAAATGGGAGAAGCAAAGAAGCTGAACTCTCCGGAACTCGACGCCGCTGTCGCGAAGCTGCCGGAGTGGACGTTCGATGGCGGCGAGATTGTGCGAACCTGGACCTTCAAGGACTTCGTAGCAGCAATGCTGTTCGTGAATCAGGTGGCAGCGATGGCGGAGTCGGCAGGGCACCATCCCGATATCGACATACGATACAACCGCGTCCGTCTGGCACTCGTAACGCATGATGCCGGAGGCGTAACCTCTGCAGATGTGGAGATGGCGGGACGGCTGGACCTCCTGGAAGTGACCAGGGCAGCATCTTTCTCGGAAGAAGGAATGGGTTTGAGCCATTAGGATCAGCAACTTACGGACACAGTAAAAGAAAAATGGATTTATACAGGAACACGTATTGCAAAAACTCCTGGATATGGTAATGTGTAAACAGATCAGGAGGGGCTGAGCAATCGCCCACCGGTCGAAGGGTTCTCGAGCAACGGATAGCTCGACACAAGTTGCGTCACTGGCCTCCCGCCATGGATAGGAAACTATCCATGGCGTCTTTTTTTTGCTCCGGCCAGCTCCTCTGATCGCAAACAACCATAAGCCGCAATCCGCTATGATCCTTTCCATGAAGCGTTTGCTTGGATGTCTGGCCGCTGGCCTGCTGACCATCGGCGCGTATGCGCAGCTCTCGAACCCGTCAGACATTCCGGCATTTCATCCAGATGTACCGCACGCCGCCATGCCTACGCTGATGAAGGGCGCGCAGCTGACCGGGCCGTATTTCGAGCATGGCTACCAGGTGACGAGCTACAAGATGGCCGCCTCGGTGGAGCGAGTGTTGTGGCAGCAGCCCTGCTACTGCCGCTGCGACCGCGGGATGGGCCACCAGAGCCTGCACAGCTGTTTCGAGGGCACGCACGGCGCCGCCTGCTCGACCTGCATGAAGGAAGCGGCGTACACCTACGTCGAAACGAAGAAGGGTCGCTCCCCAGCCCAGATCCGGGCTGGGATTGAACGCGGCGAATGGGAACTGGTCGACCTGGACACGATCAAGATGTAGGGACAGCGCCTTGCGTGCACGCCGCTAGGAAGCACTTCGTGCTGGCGAATTCGCGGTAGCGGGTTCGCCTTGGGATAAGGGCAGCGGAAATTTCCAACACCTAACAACTGAAAACTGAGAACTTCCATGTCCTGGGTTGTGTGGGCGATTCTGTCGGCGGTATTTGCAGCGGCTACGGCACTGCTGGCCAAGGTGGGCGTCGAGAAGATCGACTCCAACCTGGCGACAGCAATTCGCACGAGCGTGGTGGTGTTGTTTGCGTGGGCCATCGCCCTGGCGCTCAACTCGCACCATGGGTTGGGGCAGATCAGCCGGCGGAGCTGGATCTTCCTGGCGCTGAGCGGCCTGGGAACCGGGTTGAGCTGGCTGTGCTATTTCCGCGCGCTCTCGCTGGGGCCAGTCTCGGGTGTTGCGCCGATCGACAAGCTCAGCGTGGCGATCGTGATCGTGTGCGGCTGGCTCTTCTTCGGCGAGGCGCTGACGCCAGCGAAGCTCCTTGGCGGGGCACTCGTCACCGCCGGTGCGCTGGTCATAGCGTTCGCATAGGCACCGGACGCTTCCCTCTCACGCCAACGGACGATACTTCTTGTCTGCGAGATACGTCAGCACGACAAAGACAACCAGGAGCGCGCCCTGGGCGAGCTTGACGGGGAGCTCGTTGCCGGTGGGCGCCAGGGCGTGTAGCGGGCCGATTTTCATAAAGGACTGCACGATCAACACAAGGCAGTTGAAGAACAGCGCGATCATCGCTGTGATCACGAATGGCCTCCGCCACGCGCCCGAGGCGTGTTTGCCGTAGTAGGCGATCATCGCGATGAGGAGGACAACTAACGAAATCGCTCCAACGACAATGCCCGGAGTGACGCCATGAAAGGGGAACATGAATCCCGTAACGCTTGTGAGCACCGTGGTGATGAGGAACAGAGATGCGATGGCAGGCATGAGCTTTCCGGCCAACATGCCGAAGGCAACGACGAGGCCCGCGCCGATGGCAACAATGCTGATGAAGACGTGGATCTGGGTGAAGAGGGAAAGACTCATGCCGAGGATCATGTTCGACTCCTTACGTCGTGACTTGTGCGTCCTGACTTGTGCGTCCTGAGTTAGGGCGTGGCACCTGACGTACACCTGGCGACGGTGATGATTGGGGCTACAAGTTTAGTGTAGGGGGCGAAGGCTGGACTGAAACGGCTCGAAAGAGCTGTTCTGCCGGCCTGCGCTATGTGTTCGGAGTGCTGCCAGGCCGTGAATCACAGCAGCGTATACTGGAAGGAGTTCTTTGACAGTGCCTATCGCACTGTTGAGGCCGGTCTCACCAAGAGTGGGGGCGTCACGGCTTCGACGGGATTGCTTGTGGCAAAGAGGCATGCCGGGGTGGGTACACCCGTAATCGCGCCCAAAACCATAAGTGCCGAACCTCAATTCGCACTCGCAGCTTAATTAATTAGGTTGCCGGAGTCCCCAGCTTCGCCTACGGGCCGGGAGCCTCCGTCGCACAGTAGGCTGGCCCAAGGAGTTCCGTCTGGACGCCAAGGGTGAGATCAATCAGGCTGGTGGTGCGCGCATCTTCGTCCGTTCCTAGCGCGCGCTACGAGACAAATCGGAACCGGAAAAAGCATGAAGGCTCTTTGTCGTTGGTAGTTTCGGACGCGGGTTCGACTCCCGCCGCCTCCACCATTTGTAAAGTATTTACAATGAACAGCTTCAAGAATTTGTACTAACTTGTTCCAGCGCTAGATTGTTGGCAGCATGTTGACCGTCTACACCCGGCACGCCCCGAACTGCCCCCAAAAAGGACGATAGGTCTGGGCGTCGCTGCCGGTGTGGCAAGTAAGCCAAGGCCCCCCAGACTCCTTCGCGAGACTTCCTTGCCGCTCGCTATGCCCTTGCTTCGGAAAGCAGGCCGGCTAGCAAAGGTCGCTAGGGCGCCGGACTCGCCGCACCCTGCACCAGCGTCAACGCAGCCGCGCCCGGCCCCAGCGTGCCTCCCGCAGCCAGTACTCTCGTAATCGCTGCGGCTGATATCGGCCGCGAATAGTAATACCCCTGGATCTCCTTACATCCCCACTCCGTCAACAGTGCCAGCTGCTCCTGCGTCTCCACGCCCTCGGCAATCAGGGACATCCCCAGCTCGCGTGAGAGCCCGATCGTCGCCCGCACAATGCTCGCATCCCCCGGTTCCGAGCCCAGATGACTCACAAAGTTCTGAGCAATCTTGATGCGGTCCACCGGAAACCGCCGCAGGTAGGCGAGTGATGAGAATCCCGTCCCAAAGTCATCAATCGCAATCGTGATCCCCAGCTTGCGCAAGCGGATCATAATGTCGCTGTGCTCCGTTGTCGCCTTCATCAACACGGTCTCCGTCAACTCCAGCTCCAGCCAGCGCGGGGACAACCCCGTCACATGAAGAACGTTCAAGATGTTCGCTTCCAGCGACACGGACGACTTGAATTGAACAGCCGACACATTCACCGCCACCCGAAACGGATCGAACCCGGCGTCGATCCACAACCGCATCTGCCTGCAGGCCGTCATCAAAACCTACTGCCCCAACCGCACGATCAGACCGCTCTTCTCCGCGATCGGGATAAAGACGTCCGGCCCCAGGATGCCCCGCACCGGATGATGCCAACGCACCAGCGCCTCCACACCTACCAGGCGTGACGTCGCAATTGCTACCTGCAGCTGGTACTCGAGGAAGAACTACTCTTTATCCAGCGCCTCGTGCAGCTCCGTGCCCAGAGAGACTTGTGTTCGCACCTCGCGATCCATCGACTCGGTGAAGAACCGATAGCTGCTTCGTCCCGCGGACTTGGCACGGTACAGTGCCACATCCGCGTGCGAGAGCAGGAGCTCCGCATCCTCGACCTCTGGCCCATAGATATCGACGCCGATACTCGCGCTGCTGTAAATCTGGTTGCCCTGGATCACATACGGAGCTCCCAGCGCCGCAATCAGCTTCTCCGCGACAGCCGCCGCGTCGGCCGGCTCTTCCACATCCGCAACCACCACTGCAAACTCGTCTCCTCCAAAACGCGCCACCGTATCCAGCTCGCGCGTGTTCGTGCGCAGGCGTACCGCAACCGCCTGCAGCAGTCCATCCCCGATGGGATGCCCCATTGTGTCGTTCACATCCTTGAAGTGATCCAGATCGAGATAGATCACTGCGAACCCGGGCCCCCCGCGCTTGGCCCGCGCCGTCGCGACATCGACAGCCTCCACAAACACGCTCCGATTCGCCAGCCCCGTCAACACGTCGAAGCGCGCCATCCGCAGCGTGTGCGCCGCGCCTTCCACGCGCTCGGTCACATCCCGGAAAAACCAGATCCGTCCCAGGTATACCCCCGAGTCGGTAGTCAGTGGCACCGTGTGACGCTCAATCGATCGCCCATCCATCATTTCGAAGGCGTCATCGCTCACCGACGGCGGATGTTGATACAGCCGCTCCACCAGCTCCGAAAACTGCTGCGGGTTCTTCACCGTCGCTTCCCCGGAGCTCAGCACCCGGGTATCCTCACCCGCCACCAGCGTCGCATGAGGAATTTTCCAGATCTCCTCGAAGCGCTTGTTGGAAGAGATCACCTTCCGCTTCGTATCCACCACCAGGATGCCATCCGGCGAGGCCTCCATCTCCGTGGTCAACAGAATGTTTGCGAACTGCAGCTTCTTCTCGGCCGCCTTGCGTTCCGTGATGTCACGCAAGATGCCGATCGCCTGCCACTCCGATCCGATCAGGGCACCGGCCAGCGACAACTCGATGGCAACCTCCGTACCAGCCTTGCGTAGAGCCACCAGCTCCCGCGTCTTCCCCACCACGTCCCCGCGCCCGGTCAGATGAAACGCCTTCACCCCTTCGTCCGCCGCCGGCCGCGATCCTGCCGGGGCCAGCAGCGCGTGCGCCTCCTGCCCGATCGCCTCACTCGCGGTGTACCCCAGAATCCGCTCTGCCGCGATGTTCCACGAGCTGATGCGTCCCTTTCCATCCGTGATGATGATGGCGTCCGCGGCCGTCGCACCCAACACACGGAAACGCTCTTCACTCCGCTCTAGCGCAACGCCGGCCTCGTGATGCACCATGATCGCGCCCGCGATATCGCCAAACGCCTTCAGAGTCTCAATCTCCGTTATCGTCCAGTTCCGCACCATGGTGATCGAGTCCACCGCCAGGGTGCCCCACAGCTTGTCCCCAATAAAAATCGGCACCAGCAACGTCGACTGGCTATGCAGCCACTCCAGCATCTCGCGAACAGCGCCCTCCGCCGTCTGCAGTTGCCCGATCACCGGCTTGCCCTCTCGCAGTGGTGAACGCCACGCCGCCAGCGCCACGCTGTCCGCGGAGTGCAATCGAGGCGAATCCCTATCGACCGGCTCCGGCAATCCCGCCTCCTGCCAGCTGTAACGCAACGTCAGAAGACCGTCATCCTCTTCTTCCATCACCACGCCACGCGTCACGCGCATGCTCTCGCACACGATCCGCAACGCATCGGGCATT
This sequence comes from Bryocella sp., assembly GCF_058498515.1. Taxonomy (NCBI): domain Bacteria; kingdom Pseudomonadati; phylum Acidobacteriota; class Terriglobia; order Terriglobales; family Acidobacteriaceae; genus Bryocella; species Bryocella sp. The sequence goes on along the minus strand of NZ_JBMHYI010000067.1, from coordinate 812 downwards.
CCCTTCTCCGGCGACACCGCCTTCACCAGGATGCTGGCGCCCACTGTCACCGCATGCAGCAAACGATCGCGATAGATCAGCTCCTCGTTCGCTCGCTTACGCTCCGTCACATCGCGAAAAAACCATACCCGTCCCAGGTACTCCTGCGTCGGCGTCAGCAGCGTCTTGGAGTGGCGATCGATGAAGCGCTGGAGCTTGATGTTCGGTCTCGTCGGATACCTTCTGCCCGGCATGTGGCTAGGGCAACGCACAGCGAAACGGCGCGACAAAATCAGGAACGGCCTCCCCGATGCCCTCGACCTCATGGTCATCTGCGTCGAAGCGGGCCTTGGCCTCGATCAGGCCATGCTCCGCGTGGGACAGGAACTCGTCATCAGCCATCCCGAGATCAATCAGGAGTTCACCCAGATCAACCTGGAGCAGCAAGCCGGAAAAGCACGCCTCGCCGCCTGGAAGAGCGCGGCATTGCGCACTCAGGTGAGCGAGTTCGGCCTCTTCGTCACCATGCTCTCCCAGGCTGACAAATTTGGCACGCCCATCATCCGCGCACTCAGCAGGTTCGCCGACGAATTACGCATGAAGCGTAAATAACGAGCCGAGGAGTTATCCGCAAAGACCAAGATAAAAATCCTCTTTCCCCTGGTAATTTTCATCTTCCCATGTATCTTCGTCGTGCTTCTGGCCCCGGCAATTCTAAACGACTACCGGCTGAAAGCCGGTAGGTTGGGGTTGCGACTGGAAGTCGCCTGAGTGCGGCTGAAGCCGCCTGCAAGGCTTCCGGCTGAGAGCCGGCTTAAGGCTCGGTGGGCGCG